>NZ_JBEOSV010000081.1:0-38344 GCF_040303245.1 Kitasatospora sp. NPDC096077
CACTTGTCGTTCTCACCCGGCTCGCACCAGCAGTCCCGGCCCCAGTCGCGCAGCGACTCCACGATCCGGGCCAGCGCCAGGTTGGAGGTCAGCACGCAGCCGCCCTCCCCCATGGTCAGGTGGTGCGCCGGGTAGAAGCTCACCGTCGACAGGTCGCCGAACGAGCCGGTGAGCTGCCCGTCGTAGGTCGAGCCGACCGCGTCGCAGTTGTCCTCGATCAGGAACAGCCCGTGCTCGTCCGCCAGTTGGGCGATCTCGGTGACCTCGAAGGGGTTGCCCAGGGCGTGCGCGATGATGATCGCCCGGGTCTTCGGCCCGATCGCCCGGGCGACCCGGTCCGCGGTGGTGTTGTAGGTCCCGAGCTCGACGTCGACGAAGACCGGCACCAGACCGTTCTGCAGGATCGGGTTGACCGTGGTCGGGAAGCCCGCGGCGACCGTGATCACCTCGTCGCCCGGCCGCAGCCGCCGGTCCTCCAGCAGGTGCGAGGTCAGCGCCGAGACCGCGAGCAGGTTCGCCGACGACCCCGAGTTGGTCAGATGCGCCTTGCGGCGCTTGAGCTTGCGGGCGAACGCCGACTCGAACCTGCGTGAGCTGACGCCGGCGGCGATCCGCATCTCCAGCGCGGCTTCGACCAGGGCCAGCCGGTCGGTGACGTCCAGGACGGCCCCGGAGGGCCAGATCTCGGTGACGCCCGGCACGAACTCGCCGGGCGCGGACCGCTCCTCGTGGAAGGCCGCGGCGGCTCGGAGCACCGCTGCCCTGGTGTCGCTCATCGGGACCTCATCTCGGTCACCCCGGCGGACCGGATGTCCTCCGACACCCTTTCCGGCACGGGCTTGTCGGCGATCGGTACGAGTTGTTCCGGCATGGTGAGGCTGATCGGCCGGAGCCGGATCCCGTGCCCTCCGGACAACACCAGAGCTTTCACGTGCACACCCCTCGTCTGCTGTCGACTCGCCTGCTGCCGACTCGTCTGCTGTCGACTCGTCTGCTGTCCACCGGCGCTCGGTCGGTGCCCGCGCGGCCGGTCCGCGGCGTCCGACGGCCGCGGGTCACCACGAGGTCAGGACCCTGCTCGCGACGGCCTCGCGCAGGCTCATCGCCCCGGAGTCCCCGGTGGACATCAGCGGTGGCTCGGTGAAGCCCCAGTCGATCGCCAGCACCGGGTCCAGCGGGTCGATGTCCACCTGGGTGCCCGTCCCGTGCGCCGTGGAGAGCACGTAACAGACGCAGGCCTCGTCGGTGAGGGTCAGCAACCCGTGGGCGCCCCCTTCCGGCACGAACACCGACACCCCGGAGTCGGCGTCCAGTTCATGGCCCACCACGAGCCCGAAGGCCGGTGACCCCAGCCGCAGGTCGGCCAGGAAGGCGCGCAGTGCCCCGCGCACGCAGGTGACGAACGTGTCCCGCCCCTGCGGACCGGCCACGCTGTGCAGGCCGCGCAGGGTGTTGCGGCGCGACACCGCGTAGTCGATCTGCCTCGGTTCGAAGGGCCGGCCGAGCGCCCTGGCGAACCGGTCCGAGTGCATCGCCTCGTAGAAGCTCCCGCGCTCGTCCGGCAGTTGTTCGGGCGTCACGACGAACGCGCCCGGGATTCCGGTCTCCCTGATGTCCATGACGGCCTCCGCGTCCGCTCGGGCTCAGCCGAGCAGGGTTCCGCCCGTGGCGTCGACGAAGGCCCCGGTGATCCAGCGCGCCTCCTCGCCGGCCAGGAACGCGACCACCTCGGCGATGTCCTCCGGCTCCCCCACCCGGTCGAACACGGACAGCGCGGCCATCTGCCGCACCGCCTCCGGCAGGCCGAAGAGCGGGTTTCCGTTGCGGGTGATCCCCGGGGCCACCGAGTTCACCGTGATGCCGCGCGGACCGAGCGCCTTCGCGAAGTGCCGGGCCAGCTGCTCGACCGCGCCCTTGCTCATCGCGTAGGCGACCTCGTCGGGATTCGCGAAATGCGTCAGTCCCGAGGAGATGTTGACGATCCGGCCGCCGTCCGCCATGTTCCGCAGGGCGCGCTGAATGATGAAGAAGGGCGCCTTCGCATTCACCGCGAAAAGTCGGTCGAAGGATTCCGGCGTGGTTTTCTCGACCGGCGTCCCGGTGATCCCGGCATTGTTCACCAGGATGTCCAGCCCGGTGCTGCCGACCCGTACCGCGAGACCCTCCTCCAGTCCGAGGAAGAGCTCGTGCACGTCCCCGGGAACTCCGAGTTCGGCCTGGACGGCGAACGCCCGGCCGCCGTCCTTCTCGATCAGCTCGACGGTCTCCTGGGCCTCCTGGGTGCCCCGGGCGTAGTGGACCGCGACCAGTGCTCCACTGCGGGCCAATCGCCGCGCGACGGCCCGTCCGATTCCCCGGCTGGCGCCCGTCACCAATGCGGTCCGCCCGGACAATGCGCTCATACGCTCCCTCTCCCCGCCTCGACTCGGCGCCGCCACCGGCGCCACCGCGCTCTGAGCGCAGTTCTTCGGAGACTGGTATTAAGTTTCTTCACCTCGCATCCGGAATTCAAGGGCGGTCGGGTGAGATGCGGGTCAATCTTTCCCGGTCGATTCCTTACGAATTCCCGGGGAATGCAAGGGGAATGTCAACTCCATGGACACCCCGCGACAGACCGGCAGGTCACCACACGTGGTCGATCAGCCCGGCGGACGCGGCCTTGACCACCGCGTCCAGCCGCGAACTGGCCTGCAGCTTGCGGAAGACGCTGTACAGGTGGCGCTTGACGGTGCCCACCGTGATGCCGAGGGCGGTGGCGATCTGCTGGTTGGTCCAGGACTCGGCGGCCGCCCGGAGCACCTGGAGTTCACGCTCGGTCAGCACGTCGTACCAGGAACCCGGCCCGGCCGCCGGGACCGCCTCCCGAACCGTCCGCAGCAGCGCGCCCTTGCCCGCGCTCCAGGGCAGGAAGTAGTGCGCGCCGGCCGCCAGGAACTTGCCGCGCGCGGCCCCGTTGCGGCACGGCTCCACCGCCAGCACCGCCGCGCGCGAGGAGGCGCAACGGGCCGCGCGGACCGCGCGCAGGGCCGCCGCCTGCCCCCCGACCAGGGCCAGCACCACGACGTCGGGCTGGATGGCCGCGACCGATCCCGCCAACCCGGCCGCCTGCGACCGGCCGACCACCACGATGTCGTGCTGCCCCTGGAGCAGCGCGGACAGCGCATCGGACAGCAGGGCGTGGTCGCTGACGATGAAGGTGCGTATGACACTCACGACCACAACCTCCGGCAGTTCGCTTCCCGACACGACGCGGGCACAGCGCAGCCGCCGGTGGAAAAGCTCCCGACGGACCGGCTCGCCACCCGCGGACAGAACGTGCGATTGCACATCAGGTCACGTACAGGAAGGGGGCCCTGAGATCCCGTGGCACCGGCCGGGCCACCCGCCCCCGAAGGGCACCGCCCGTGCGACGCACCCTCCGCCGACGCGGGGCACACACTGCACCGGTCCGCTCATGTCTTCCCCCGTGCCCACGTGTCGTACTCGCCACTGGTGGATTTGCGAACGCACTGTACATCAAGCCATACAAAGTTGAACAAGTTTTCCACGGCCGCCCGGACGCGGCCCGGCCACGGCGATCCTTCGGCACGAAGCCCGCCCGGTCAACACGCCCCCCGGCCCCGGGACCCCCGCCACCGGCCGGTCGCCACCCCCGACACAGCCCCCCGAACAGGGCCTTGCACGAACCTCCCGCCCGAGGACGGCCGCCCCCACAACGCCGCCCGACGACATCCCGGAAACGATCCGTTCACCACCGGTCAACCCGTCGGGAAATGGCCGGACCCCCAACATGTCGACCCATGAATTCGAGGGCCGAGTGATCGCCCTGACAGCTGATGCGCCGCTGGTCCCCCGTCCGGCGCGCCGGGAGACGGCGGGGACCCCGTCCCCGGAACGCGCCTGACGGGTGGTTAAGACCGGCGAACCCTCGTCCACGAGTGCTCGGGACGAGGGTTCGCCGGGCGGCCGGTCCTGCCGGTGGCGCCGCTGGTCCTGGTGGAGCGGCGCACCGAAGGAACCGTCACCAAGCGCCAGTTGGACAGTGCCGAGGAGGTACGAGCGGTGCTCGCCGACGTCTTCGGCATCGAGCTCCCCGAGGGTCTCCAGCTGCCCGTGTGAGCCTGCTCCTGTCGAAACCGCCCTTCCCCATGCGGCCGGCTTTCCCGACCTCGGAGTACTACGGCGGCTCCGCCCCATCTCGGACCGATCGGCGGTCGACGCGCCTAGCCCTACCCTCGCCGCTGGAGGCGGCGCGGGAGGGCGAGGCCCGGGACGGTTCCCGTATTTGGTTTGGCGTCAGAAGCGAAGCTTTTCCGTGAGTTCATGCCCTCCCGCGCCGCGCCTCCGTTGTGGACCGGGGTCAGTGCACTCGGGTGATCAGTGCGGCGCCCAGTGGTGTCAGGGTGTGCTGGACCCGGTTCAGGGAGCGCAGGGTGGTGATCAGGCCGGCGGCGCGGAGTACGGCGGTGTGCTGGCTGGCGGCAGCCGAGGATATGCCCACGCGTTCGCCCACTTCGGTCGTGGTGGCGGTGCTGGAGAGTGCAACGAGTACGGCGGCGCGGGTGCGACCCATGAGGGCGTGCAGGGCGCCGTTGCCTTCCCCGACGGCGTCCCAGATGGAGGAGGAGCGCCCCCAGTCGATGGGGATGGGGTAGAGCAGGGTCGGGCGGTCCTGGCCGAGGTAGCGGTCGAAGAGGATCGGGGGGCGCGCAGCGAGGAATAGCGAGGGGGCCAGCCGCAGGCCGGCCGACCCCAGTTTGACGTCCTCCCCCTCTCCCGGGACTTCCAGTACCGGCGGGTCCCACCGTATGGCGCGGTGGAGGGAGGTGAACATCTGATCCCACCCTCCGCTGAGTACGATCTCGCTGCGAGCGGCGCGGTCGGCGGTCAGGCGCCGTTCGATGCTCGCCCAGTAGGGGGCGACGGCGATCTGGTGGAAGCTTTCCAGGTCGGCCGACAGGCGTGACTGGGTGGCGGCTTCGGGGGCGTCCGGGTCGCCTTGTAACAGGGTCTGCACAACGTGGTCGAGGTCCGGGAGCGATCGTAGTGCCTGGGCCAGTGAGATCATGTGGCGGATGTCGCTTCTGCCAGCGATTCTCTTGCGCCAGGCCCGGAAGGCCTCTCCGCCGACTCCGGTACTCAGGACGTCGAGCGCTAGGAGCGTTTCTCGAATCTGATCGATGTCGATCAGGAAGCGAGTTCTCGCCAGACTTTCCGCCGTAAAATGAATTCGCCGCATTTTCTCCCCCGCGTCGAATGCCGACCAATTGGTATAGCCCACTCTCGCCAGCTGTGTTACGCCAGGTCAGGCTATCAATGATTCGATCTTCTGCACACGGAACCCTATCATGAACCGAACCGAATCCCAGATTCCTCTTACTGAAGGACTGGGAAACCGACTTCGGGGACGGGCCCGCGGGGGGCTCGGGACGGGGACGGCCCGGAAAGACGGTCCGCCGGGATCAGCCGACGGTCGGCAGCCAGGCGGGGCGCCGGGCCTCGTGGGCAGAAATCAGATCGCCTTGCCGCAGCACCGCCTCGATGGCGTCCTCCCCATGCAGCAGCATCCGGCGGCCGCGCTCCTCGACCTCGAACTGCCAGGTTTTGCCGCCCAGTCGCAGCGTGCAGTCGCGCAGGTCCACGACCACCTCCAGGCCGGGGTGGGCGGCGACCTGCCCGGCGAGCCGGCCGAGCTCCGCGTAGGGGAGGTCAAGCGGGAGCAGCCCGTTGTTCAATGCGTTGCGCCGGAAGATGTCGCCGAAGCCAGCCGCCACCACGACCCGGAAACCACCGTCCTTGAGTGCCCACACCGCGTGCTCGCGGGAACTCCCGATACCAAAGTCGCGGCCCGCGACGAGCACGCTGGCGCCCTGGCTCTCCGGGCGACCCAAAACGAAGCCGGGCTCCTTCCGCCAGTTGGCGAAGAGGGCGTCCGCATAACCACTCTTTACCACTCTGCGACAGAACTCCGCAGGCACGATCTGGTCCGTGTCGATGTCGTCGCGGGCCAGTACGACGGCGCGTCCTGAATGTATTTCGAAATTCTTCACGGAAACTCCACGGCGGCTGGGTGAAATCGGTGTGCGGCTGGTCACCGGATATCCGCCGGAACCGCGAGGCGGCCAGCGACGGCGGTCGCGGCCGCGACCTGCGGGGAGACCAGGTGGGTGCGCACGCCGTCCCCTTGGCGGCCCTCGAAGTTGCGGTTGGAGGTCGAGGCGCAACGCTGGGCACCCGTCAGGCGATCCTCGTTCATGCCCAGGCAGATCGAGCAGCCGGGCAGGCGCCATTCGGCGCCGGCTGCGAGGAAGACCTCGTGCAGTCCCTCCTGTTCGGCCTCGGCGCGTACCGTCATCGAGCCGGGGACAACCAGCATCCTGGTGTTCTCGTGGACGGTTCGGCCGTCCAGGACGGCGGCGGCGGCCCGCAAGTCCTCGATGCGGCCGTTGGTGCAGGAGCCGAGGAAGACCACGTCGATGGGCAGTGAGCGCAGTTCGGTGCCGGGGGTCAGGTCCATGTACTCCAGGGCCCGGCGGGCGGCGGCGCGTTCGCCGGGGTCGGCAAGGTCGTCGGGTGCGGGCACGACGCCGGAGAGCGGGACCACCTGGCTGGGGTTCGTGCCCCAAGTGACCAGCGGGGTCAGGTGGGAGACGTCGATGGTGACGGTGCGGTCGAAGGTGGCGCCGCGGTCGGTGCGCAAGGTCTGCCAGTAGGCGGTGGCCTGCTGCCAGGCGGATCCGGTCGGGGTGTGCGGGCGGCCGGCCAGGTAGTCGATGGTGGTGCGGTCGGGGGCGATCAGGCCGACTTTGGCGCCGGCCTCGATGCTCATGTTGCACAGGGTCATCCGGCCCTCCATCGACAGGGCCTCGACCGGTTCGCCGCGGTACTCGATCATGTGGCCGCGGGCGCCGTTGACGCCGATCGCGCCGATCAGCGCGAGGATCATGTCCTTGGCGCCGACCTCCGGCGGCAGGGCGCCGGTGAACTCCACAGCCATCGTGCGCGGCCGCTCCAGGGTCAGGCACTGGGTGGCGAGAACCTGTTCGACGTCGCTGGTGCCCACGCCGAAGGCGAGGGCCCCGAAGGCGCCGTGAGTGGCCGTGTGGCTGTCGCCGCACACCACCGTCATGCCGGGCTGGACCAGGCCGAGCTGGGGTCCGACGACGTGCACGATGCCCTGGCGGGCGTGGCCCAGGCGGTACAGCTCGACGCCGTACTCGGCGCAGTTGGTCCGCAGGGTCTCCACCTGGAGGCGGCTGACGGGGTCGGCGATCTCCTGCGATGCGGTGGGCACGTTGTGATCCTCGACGGCGAGGGTCAGCTCCGGGCGGCGCACGGTGCGCCCGGCCAGGCGCAGCCCGTCGAAGGCCTGGGGTGAGGTGGCCTCGTGGGTGAGGTGCAGGTCGACGTAGAGCAGGTCGGGTTCGCCGTCCTGGGCGTGGACGACGTGGGCGTCCCAGAGTTTGTCGGCGAGGGTGGTGGGGCGGCTCATCGGTTCTCCGGTGCGAGCGGCGGGGTGGGAGTCCGGCTTGGGCGTCAGAGCCCGGTCTCGGCGGGCAGGAGGCCCGGTTTGGTCCTGGCCCGGGTGCGCTGTTCGAAGGCGTAGGCGAGGCGGAGCAGCACCGGTTCGCTCCAGGCCGGGCCGGTGAAGGTGATGCCGAGCGGGAGGGAGAGCGCGGTGCCGGCCGGGACGGTGATCGCGGGGTAGCCGGCCAGGGCGGCGGGCCCGGAGCTGCCTCCGAGGTAGAAGTCGCCGTTCAGATAGTCGATCTTCCAGGCCGGGTTCCAGGTGGGCATGACCAGGGCGTCCAGGCGGTGTTCGGCGAGAACCGCGTCCAGGCCGCGGGTGCGGGCCATGTCCCGGGTGTCGGCCAGAGCCTTGCGATAGCGCTCGGAGGTGAGGTCGCCGTCGGTGGCGGTGTCCACCATCTTCAAGGGGGACTGGTCGAAATAGCGCAGTTCCTGGCCGGCGTGCTGCTCGTTGAACGCGATGAGTTCGGTGAGGCTGCGCGGGTGGTCGCCAGGGGTGCTCGCGAGGTAGCTGTCGAAGCTGTGCTTGCTCTCGTAGAGGGCCACCGTTCCGGGGGCCTCGGCGGTGGCCATCTCCTGGGCAGTGGGGACGTCGGCCGGGTCGACCAGGATCGCACCGGCCGCTGCCAGGGTGCGCAGGGCCTGTTCGGCGACGGCGTCGGCGTGGCTGCTGTAGCCGAAGAAGACCTGCCGGGGGACGCCGATACGGGCGCCGCGCAGGCCGTCCGGGTCCAGGTGGCGGGTGTAGTCGGACCGGGTGTGGCCGACGGCGGCGGCACTGGCCGCATCGCGCGGGTCCGGCCCGGCGATGACGCCGAGGACAGCGGCGGCGTCCGCGACGGTGCGGCACAGCGGGCCGATGGAGTCCTGGGTGGGCGAGCAGGGGATCACGCCGGCCCGGCTGGTCAGTCCGACGGTGGGCTTGAGGCCGACGACGCCGTTGACGGCGGCCGGGCTGAGGATCGAGCCGTTGGTCTCCGCGCCGATCGCGACGGAGCACAGGTTCGCGGAGACGGCGACGGCGGGCCCGGCGCTTGATCCGCTGGGTGAGCGGTCCAGCCGGTAGGGGTTGCGGCACTGCCCCCCGCGGGTGCTCCAGCCATTGACCCGGGTGACCTCGCTGCCGGCCCACTCGGTCAGGTTGGCCTTGCCGAGCAGGACGGCGCCCGCCGCGCGCAGCCGGGCGGCGACGGTGGCGTCCTGGGCCGGACGGGCGCCGAGCAGGGCGAGCGAGCCGGCGGTGGTGTGCATCCGGTCGGCGGTCTCGACGACGTCTTTCAGCAGGACCGGGATGCCGTGCAGCAGCGGGTGACGCAGTCGGCCGGCACGTCGTTCCTCGTCCAGGGTGCGGGCCTGGGCGATGGCGTCGGGGTTGGTCTCCAGGACGGAGCCGAGGGTGGGGCCGTGGCGGTCGAGCCGTTCGATCCGGGACAGGTAGTAGCGCACCAGGTCGATCGAGGACAACAGTCCACTGGACAGCATCTTCTGAAGATCCGTCAGTGACGCTTCCTCCAGGCCTGCCCGGTCGGGCGACTCCTGGAGGGAGGGGTCGGGGCCGGTGGTGTCCGGCTCCGGTGCCGCGAACGCCCGGCCGGCCTGGGCCAGCGCCGGGGTGACGGCGAGGACGGTGCCGAGACCCAGGGTGGTTCGACGCGTCAGTCCTGCGGTCCGGTGGGACACGGGACGAGCTCCTGTCAGCAAGACGGCACCGTGGCCTGCGCACGGTGCCCACAGCAGAGTCTCACTGCCGCCCGTGTGCCTCCAAGAACTTCACAACTGCCTTAATCACGCTGGTTGCACGGCCTCCAGGTAGGTCAGCACGGCAAGGACGCGGCGGTGACCGGCCTCCTCCGGGCCCAGTCCCAGCTTGCCGAAGATGTTGCCGACGTACTTGCCGACTGAGCTCTCGGCCAGGCGCAGCCGCTCGGCGATGCCGCTGTTGTGGTGACCCTCGGCCATCAGAGCGAGCACCTGCCGCTCGCGCGGCGTGAGCAGTTCCAGCGGCTGGTCGCATCGACACCAGGCCATCAGCTCGCCGACCACCTCGGGGTCGAGGGCGGTGCCGCCGTCGACGACCCGCCGTAGGGCGGCCAGGAAGTCCTCGATGCGGCCCACCCGGTCCTTGAGCAGGTAGCCCACGCCGGAGGCGCCGTTGCTCAGCAGTTCGCCGGCCACCAGCCGGTCGACGGACTGGGAGAGGAAGAGCACCGGGAGCCCGGGAATCAGGCGGCGGGCCTCGGCCACGCCGCGCACGCCTTCGTCCCGGTAGGTCGGCGGCATCCTGATGTCGACCACCGCGACGTCGGGGCGGTGGAGCAGCAGGGCGGGGGCCAGTTTGTCACCGTCGCGCACCGTCGCGCAGACCTGGTGCCCGGCTCCGCCGAGCAGGGCCGCGAGGCCTTCCCGCAGCAGGGTGTTGTCCTCCGCGATCACCACACGCACGGAAGTCTCCGTTCCACAAAGCCCGGCAGAATGCCCAGGGTCCCTGCGCACTCTCCGGAGCCCCCGATGCGCGCAGGCGAGGATGAATCTACCACCTGCGTCCACAAACTGACTGAACGCCATCAATCCGTACCGGCTGCATGGTGGTGGTGCCTGGCGTGTCGCTGGTGGTGCGAGCCCCACCCCGATTGGGGCACACACCCCACTGACCGGCCACCGGGTCGCGGGCGACCCTTGTGAAGGCGGCTCCCCCGGGTGGGTCGAGTCCCAAACTCCCTTTTCCCGCACGTCTGAAGGAGTGGCTCGCCCGATGCCAGGCTTCCGCTTGCGCCGCCGACTGGCGGCCGCCGTCCTGGTCTGCGTGGCCGTGCCGGCCACGGCCGGCTGGGCCTCCGGCGACAGCCAGAACGCCGTCACAGGCCCGCCGGTGGGCACCGGCTCCTGGCTGGCCGACCACTCTCTGGGCCGGAGGCTGCCTGCCCCGGACACCACACCAGTCTCCGAAATCGCCGACCTCACAAGCACGTTGAGCCCGGCGCAGCAGGAATCCCTGGCCGAGCGCCACCCGCTGGTGGTGGGCAGCCTCGACGGCGCTTCCGTCGAACTACGCTACCGCGCCAACGCGATCGCCCTGCGCCGGGAGCGTGACCACCGGCAAGCCGAGGCCGACGACCGCGCCCTGCCGGCCCGGGAGCGGGAGCAGGCGGCGGCACTGGCCGACCGGTACGCCGAACTGCTGGCGCACGACGGCCAGTACCTCGCCTTCGACCCGCGCGGGCGCGGCCAGATCGTCGAGGTCTTCGGCGACCTTTCCACCGCGCAGCGCGTCGCCGTCGTCGTCCCCGGGTCGGACATCGACCTCGCCACCTTCGACCAGGGTGGGAATCCGTACGCCCGCACCGCCGGCCAGGCCCGCGCCCTGCGTGAGGAGATGGCCCGCCAGGAGCCCGCGACGAGGGTCGCCACCATCGCCTGGGTGGGCTACACCACCCCGGTCGGGGTCGGGGTCGACGCCGCCACAACCCGCCTCGCCGACCTGGGCGCGCCCCGGCTGCGCCGCTTCCTGGAGGGCCTGGCCGCCGTCAACTCCCCCGCCCCGGCGCTGATCTGCCACAGCTACGGATCGGTGCTCTGCGCCAAGGCGGTGCACGGGCTGCGCCCCGGCCTGGTCACCGACCTGGTGGCGGTGGCAAGCCCGGGCATGCACGCCGACAGCGCCGCCGGGCTGGGGACGGGCGCCCGGGTGTGGGCGGTGCGCGACGACTCCGACTGGGTCGGCGCCGTTCCCAAGTTCGAACTGCTCGGCCTCGGCCACGGCCGCGACCCCACCGATCCCGGCTTCGGGGCCCGGGTGGTCTCCGCGGAAGGAGCCGACGGGCACGCCGGCTACTTCGTGCCCGGCACCGAATCGCTCGCCAACTTCGCCCGCATCACCCTCGGTTCGTACCCGTCCGTGCGCTGCGCCGCCACTCCACCCGCTGAGGACTGCCGCCATGACCTTGACTGAACCGGCTGCCGCCCGTCCCTCCGTCCTGGAGCCGCTGCGCTCCGTCGTCCACCGGATCGAGAGCACCACCCCGCTGGACCGCGACCGCGGCATCGACGGGCTGCGCGCCCTGGCCCTGCTCTCCGTCCCGCTCGGGCACTGGCTGCTCGGCGGCTTCACCGTCGACGACCGCGGCGCCCTGCACAACGCCAGCCCGCTGACCGCGATGGGCTACCTCTCCCCGGTCAGCTGGGTGCTGCAGATGCTCGCCATCTTCTTCCTGGTCGGCGGCTACTCCTCAGCGCTCTCGCTCGGGCGTACGGTCGGGCGGGGCGAGGGCACCGGGGCCTGGATCCGGCGCCGAATGCTGCGGCTGGGCCGCCCGACCCTGGCCGTGACCGCGATCTGGGCAGTGCTGCTCGTGGCGCTGCGCCTGCTCGGGGTGCCCGGGGACTCGTTGCACACCGCGGCCACCTTGGTGATCCAGCCGCTGTGGTTCGTCGCGGTGTACGCCGGGCTGTCCACACTCACGCCGCTGTGCCGCGCGGCCGCCCGGAGGATGGGCTGCTGGTCCGTGCTGCCGCTGGTGGCCGTCGTGGCGGTGGTGGACCTGCTGCGCTACGGCCCGGCCGGCGACGCGGTGCCGTCCTGGCTCGGGCTGGTCAACCTGGTACCCGGCTGGCTGTTCGGCTACCAGCTCGGCGTCTGCTGGAGCGTGCGGCGCCTGGGCCGGACGGGCGCGCGGCTGCTGCTGGTGGCCGGGATCGCGCTGTTCACCGTACTGCTGACGCAGTTCCACTACCCGGCCAGCATGGTCGGCGTGCCGGGCGTGGAGCGCACCAACTCACACCCGCCGTCCCTGCTGGTGATCGCGCTGGCGTGCGTGCAGTGCGGGCTGGCGGTACTGGTACGCGAGCGCCTTGGCCGGCTGCTCTCGCGCCCGGGGCTGTGGAGCACTGCGGTGGTGCTGAACCTGTCCGCGATGACGGTCTTCTGCTGGCACCAGAGCGCCATGTTGTCCGGCGGCCTGCCCGGAGCCCTGGTCGGCGCCGTCCCCGGGCTCACCACCAGCCCGGATTCGCCCGGGTGGGCGCTGGCCCGGCTCTGCTGGATCCCGCTGTTCGCCGTCGCGCTGATCGCGATAGGCCTGGCGACCCGGCGGTTCGAACAGCCGTGGACGGGTGTCTTCAAGGCGCACCGAACGGCCGCGGTGGTGCTGAGCCTCGGCTTCGTCGGGTACGCCCTGCTCGGCTAGGAGCTGTTCGAGGTTCGGATCATGTGGCTGGAGTCAGGGACTTCAGCCACATGATCGATCCGCGGAGGTGCGGGCCTGCCGGGTGGCTTTCCGGGCTCTTGTCGTATCGGGTGGCCAGGCCGCGCCAGGTCTTGAGACAGCACGACAACGGACCGTGTCACTAGCGGGCGAGCATCTCGGCCACCTGGAAGGCGAGGTCGAGGGACTGGCGGTGGTTCAGGCGGGGGTCGCAGGCGGTCTCGTAGCGCTGATGCAGATTCTCGGGCAGCAGTTGGTCTCCCCCGCCGACGCACTCGGTCACGTCGTCGCCAGTGAGCTCGACGTGGATGCCGCCGGCGTGGGTACCGAGCTCGCGGTGGACCTGAAAGAAGCCGCGGACCTCGTCGACGACGTCGTCGAAGCGACGGGTCTTGCGCCCGCCCGCGGTCACGGTGTTGCCGTGCATCGGGTCGCAGAGCCAGCCCACCTGCCGGCCTTCGGCGCGGACCTTCTCCACGATCGACGGCAGCAGGTCGCGGACCCGGTCAGCGCCCATGCGCACCACGAAAGTGAGCCGGCCGGGCCGGCGCTCGGGGTCGAGGCGCTCCAGATAGGGCAGGACGGTCTCGGCGGTGGCCGTGGGGCCGAGCTTCATCGCGATCGGGTTGTCGATCCCGGCGAAGTAGGCGACGTGCGCGCCCTCCAGATCCCTCGTGCGCTCGCCGATCCACAGCAGGTGCCCGCTGGTCGCGTAGCGCCGGCCGGTGCGCGGGTCGGTCCGGGTCAGGGCCTCCTCGTAGTCCAGCAGCAGCCCCTCGTGGCTGGCGAAGAACTCAGCCTCTCGCAGCGTCTTGTTCGGGCCGCCGCAGGCCCGCAGAAAGCGCAGCGCCCGGTCGATGCCGTCAGCCAGTTCCTCGTAGCGGCGCCCGACGGCGGAGTCGCCGACGAAGCCCCGGTTCCACTCGTGGGCCTGGTGGAGCGAGGCGCTGCCGCCGCCGGCGAAGCCGCGCACCAGGTTGAGCGTGACCGCCGAGGCCTCGTACATCCGCCGCAAGCGGTGCGGGTCCGGGCGGCGGGCCTCGGCGGTGAAGGCGAGTCCGTTCACCGCGTCGCCACGGTACGAGGGCAGGGTGACGCCGTCTCTGGTCTCGTCCGGCTGGGAGCGCGGCTTGGCGTACTGCCCGGCCAGGCGGCCGATCTTCACCACCGGCACGCCGCTGGCGTAGGTCAGCACCACCGCCATCTGCAGCAGGGTTCGCAGCTTGCCGGTGACCGCGTCCACGGTGAGAGCGTCGAAGGTCTCGGCGCAGTCACCGCCCTGGAGGACGAACGCCTCGCCGCGGGCGACGGCCGCCAGGCGCTCGGTCAGCCGGTCGCACTCCTCGGCGAAGACAAGGGGCGGCGCGGCCGCAAGCGCGGCGGTCACCTCGCGCAGCTGCGCCTGATCGGGCCAGCTCGGCTGCTGGGCCGCCGGAAGCGATCGCCAGGCGGCGCCCGGCTCGTACTGCGGAATGAGGTTCATGATGGCCTTCCGCTGGAATCTGGCAAAGGGGGAAATCGCAGGGGTCCGCCCCATGCAACCCGCTGCCGGAAAACCGGTCAAGCGAGTGCGAATTGGTCCGCTCGACTTTCCGGGAACTGGTCTGTCCGGCCTGTGGCGGCGCCGGTTTGACTGGGATGTGAAGTCCACCGGCCATACCGACCTGGCCTTTTCGCGATGAGGATTCCGATGCCAGAAGTTCCACCACCGCCCCCGTTCGCCGTCCGGATCGGCGCCGCGGCGCTGCCGGCGCACGACCCGCTGGAGCTGTACAGCCGGCTGGGCCGGCGCCACGGGCCGGGCGAGGTGTACCTGCTGGAGAGCCTGACCGACACCGGCCACCCGGGCGGGCCCGCCATGGTCGGCTACGGGCGGCTGGCCGAGATCCGGCTGTACGACACCTACCTGGAGATCGACGGCATGCCCGAGCTGCGCGCCGCGCTGCGCTCCGTGGCCGCGGACCTGGGCTTCCCGGTGACCCCGGGAGAGGGCCTGGACCGGCTGGACCTGGCAGACGCAACCGTGGTGTGGGAGCTGCTGCGCAGGGCCCAGGGCCTGTTCGCCGTGGACCGGGGGCGGGCGCCGGGCGGGTTCGGCTTCGGCTTCCTCGCCAACCTCGCCTACGACGCGGCCTGGCACATGGACGAGCTGCCCGCGCGTACCCGGCCGGCGCAGCGCCCGGACGCGGTGTTCACCCTCTTCAGGGACTGCGTGCGCTTCGACGACCCCGGGCGGCCGCTCCTGCTGAGCGCGCAGTGCGCCGCGTTCGGTACGGCCGGTGGTGCGGACGTGGCGGCCGCGGCCCGGGAGGCCGCCCAGGCGCCACCGGCGCAGGCCTGCCCGCCCGCCGCCCGCCCGCAGTCGGTGCGCGACACCGTCGAGCGCGACACCTTTCTCGGCTGGGTGCGGCGCTGCCTGGAGCACATCGGGGTCGGCGACATCTACCAGATTCAGGTGGGCCACCGGATCGACGTGTGCACCGCGCTGACCCCCGAGCAGGTGTACCGGCGGCTGCGCTCGCGCAACCCCTCGCCGCACATGTACCTGCTGCCCAACGCGGGCGGCACGCTGATCGGCGCCAGCCCCGAGCTGCTGTTCCGGATCGAGGACGAGCGGATCGTGATGCGCCCGATCGCCGGTACCACCCGCCGCGACGGCGACCCGGAGGCCGACGAGCGGCGGATCAAGGCGCTGCTGGCCAGCCCGAAGGAGCAGGCCGAGCACATCATGCTGGTCGACCTGGCGCGCAACGACCTCAGCCGGGTGTGCCGTCCGCACTCGCTGACGGAGGAGGGCCTGATGACGGTGGAGACCTTCTCGCACGTCTTCCACCTGGTCTCGACGGTCTCCGCCCGCCTGGAGCCGCAGGCGGACGTGTGGCGCTCGCTCTGCGCGACGTTCCCGGCCGGCACCATGACCGGCGCGCCGAAGCTGCGCGCGATGGAGCTCATCCAGGACATCGAGCACGAGCCGCGCGGCGCTTACGCGGGCGCGGTCGGGCTGGTCGACGTCGGCGGCTGGAGCGAGCTGGCGCTGTGCATCCGCACCGTCTCCCACGACAACGGGGTGTACTCGGTGCAGGCCTCGGCGGGCGTGGTGGCCGACTCGACGCCGGAGGCGGAGTGGAACGAGACCCTGGCGAAACTGGGCGCCGGCTACTGGGCGCTGACCGGTGAGGAGCTGACGGCATGAAGGTCCTGCTGGTGGACGCGAGGGACAGCTTCGTCCACATCATCGACCAGTACCTGCGCTCGCTGGGCGCGCAGACCGAGGTCGTACGCGCCCACACCCGCACCCCCGGGCAGCTGGCCGCATCCGCCCCGGACGCGATCCTGCTCGGCCCGGGCCCGGGACACCCGGCGGCCTCCGGCCACGTCGAGCTGGTGCACGCCTTCGCCGGGCGGATCCCGCTGCTCGGCGTGTGCCTGGGGCACCAGGCGATCGCGCTGGCCTTCGGCGGCCGGGTCGAGGTAGCGGGCCGGCTGATGCACGGGCGGACCAGCACGGTGACGCACGATGGCCGGGGCGTCTTCGCCGGGCTGGGCAACAGTCTGACCGCGACCAGGTACCACTCGCTGGTCGTGGCGCAGCCGCTGCCCGAGGAGCTGGAGCTGACCGCGCTCGCCGCGGACGACGGCTACGTGATGGGACTGCGGCACCGCAGCCTGCCGGTGGAGGGGCTGCAGTTCCACCCGGAGAGCATCACTACCACCGGCGGGATGCGGCTGCTGGAGAACTTCCTGGCGGCTGGGGCCCGCTCCTGACAACAGACTCCGGACAGCCGGTCAGGCGCAGCTGCGGCGGCGCCCGGCTGGCTGTTCGGCGCAGGCCTCGCCGAGGGTGCGCAGGACCTCCGTGACCGCCGAGCGCGGGAGGTTGGAGTAGCCGAGCACCAGGGCCGGGGCATCCGGGCGCGGGCGGTGGTGGAACGGCCGCCCGCCCTGGACCAGCACCGAGCGGCGCAGCGCGGCCGCCACCAAGCGGGCCTCGTCCACGTGGTCGGGCAGGCGCAGGTAGGCGTGCAGTCCCATGGCGGTGCCCAGGATCCGGGTGCCGGGCAGGAAGCGCTGGACGGCGAGTTCGAGGCTCTCGCGGCGGCCGCGCAGGTGAGCGCGCTGGGCGCGCAGGTGGCGGTCGAACAGTCCGGAGCGCATCAGTTCGGCGAGAGCGAGCTGGGTGAGCACGTCGGAGCCGAGGTCTCGCCGGGAGCGGACCCGTTCCAACGGGGCGAGCAGGCGGCGGGGCACGGCGAGCCAGCCCAGCCGCAGGCCGGGGGCCAGGGACTTGCTGGCCGTGCCGCCGTAGAGGGTGCGTTCGGGTAGCAGGCGTTGAAGGGCGGGGATGCGCACGCCGCGGGCGAGCCAGAGGTCGCCGTCGTAGTCGTCCTCGATGACCCAGCCGTCGACGTCCCTGGCCCATCGGGCCAGCGACTCGCGGCGTTCGGCGGTGAGCGCCGCGCCGGTGGGGAACTGGTGGGCGGGGGTGACCAGGACGGCCCGTAGCCCGGAGCGGTACAGCGCGGCCACGTCGATGCCGTCGCCGTCCACCGGGACGGCGTGCGGGCGCAGCCCGGTCTCACGGACGAACTGGCGCTGGCGCAGGTGGCAGGGGTCCTCCATGCCGAGCGCGTCGATGCCCAACTCCGGCAGGACGGCGCAAACCAGGCCGAGCGCGTGGGCGAAGCCGGACACCACCACGACCTGTTCGGGCGTGGTGTGCACGCCGTGGACCCGGCCGAGGTAGCCGGCCAGTTCGGCGCGCAGTTCGGGCACCCCCGAGGGCGAGGGGTAGCCGAGGTCGCGCCGGGAGGCGGCGCGCACGGCGTTCTGGTAGCAGGTCAGCCATTCGCGCTGCGGGAAGCTCGGCAGGCCCGCGGTGCCGGTGCGCAGGTCCCAGCGCACCGGCGGGGCGGGGTCCTCGCGTAGCAGGGTGGGCGGGGGCGAGGCGGCGGTGGGTCGAGCGGCCACACGGGTGCCGGAGCCTGGCGTGGCCTCCAGGTAGCCCTCGGCCATCAGCTGCCCGTAGGCCTCCACCACGACGCTGCGCGAGACGCCGAGGTCCTCGGAAAGCTGGCGGCTGGAGGGCAGTCTCGTGCCGGGCAGCAGGACCGCCTCAGTGATCTCGCGCCGCAGTGTGCCCTGGATCTGGGCGGTGAGTGAGGGTCCGGCTTTCCGTGAGACCTCGATCAGCGTGTGCCAGGCCATCGGTACCCCCTTTGGGGAAAACGTCGTCGAAAAGCGGTCCGAGAGAGCAGCGGTCAATTGGTCTGGTGGTTCCCGGATTTCCGGCGGAAGAATTCCGGTGCGCGGGCCCGAACGGCCCGGCGGACGAACCGGAATCCGATATCGGGTGAGGAAATCATGGTGGGAGTCAATCAGAGGACGTGGCCGGGGCTGCTGACCGCGCTGCTGGCCGGGGCCGATCTGGATGCCGCAGACACCTCCTGGGCGATGGACCGGGTTATGCGCGGCCAGACGGGCCCGGCGCAGTTGGCCGGTTTCCTGGTGGCGCTGCGGGCCAAGGGCGAGACCGAGCGGGAGCTGGCCGGGCTGGTCGCTTGCGCGCGCAGCCACGCGGTGGCGCTGAGCGTGCCGGGGCCCATCGTGGACATCGTGGGCACCGGCGGGGACGGGGCGCGCACGGTGAACGTGTCCACCATGTCGGCGATCGTGGCTGCGGCGGCCGGGGCGCGGGTGGTCAAGCACGGCAACCGTTCGGCGTCCTCCGCGTCGGGTTCGGCCGATGTGTTGGAGCGCCTCGGAGTGCGCTTGGAGTCCTCGGCCGAGGAGGTGGTGCGCTCGGTGCGGGAGGTGGGGATCGGTTTCTGCTTCGCGCCGGCGTTCAATCCGGCGTTTCGCCATGCCTCGGCCGTGCGGCGGGAGTTGGCGGTGCCGACGGTGTTCAACGCACTGGGCCCGCTGACCAACCCGGCCGAGCCGGGCGCGCTGGCGGTCGGGGTCGCGGACCCCCGGCTGGGGCCCCTGATCGCGGAGTTCCTGGCCGCGCAGGGGGTGAGCGCGCTGGTGTTCCGGGGGGACGACGGCCTGGACGAGCTGACCGTCACCGGCTCCTCCACGATCTGGTCGACGCATGGCGGCCGGGTCGAGTGCGAGCGCCTGGACCCGCGTCGGCTGGGGATCCCGCTCGCGGAGAGCGGCGCGCTGCGCGGCGGCGACGCGGCGCACAACGCCGCCGTAGCCCGCTCGGTGCTGGGCGGCGAGCGCGGTCCGGTGCGCGACGCGGTCCTGCTGTCCGCGGCGGCCGGTCTGGCCGCCCTGGAGCCGTCGCGCCAGCCGGTCGCCGACCGCCTGGCGGCCACGCTGACGCGGGCCGCCGAAGCGATCGACTCGGGGGCCGCTGCGGCCCTGCTGGATCACTGGGTGGCCGTCAGTGCGCCGCGGGCGACGGTGTCCTGAGCGCGGCGCTGTCCACGGGCCGGGCGGTGTGGCGGATACGCTCCAGGGCTGCGCACACCCCGGCCCGCACGGCCTGCCCGGCCCGTTCGTGGATGCCCACCCCCCACACCGGACGGCCGTCCACCAGCAGTTCGCAGCAGGCGACGACGGCCTGGGTACGGCCGCCGGCCTTGTGCACGTCCAGGTGCCCGAGCCGAGCGGTACCGTCGGCGGCGAGCAGTGAGCAGGCCTGTTCGGCCCACTCCCCCTCGGCCGTCGGCCCGTCCTCGTCGAAGCGGTCCGCCACGGCGGCCGATTCGGCCTCGGCGGGCGCCCGGCCGGGGGCGACATAGGTCTTCTCGAAGGTGCGCCAGAGCTCGGCGGAGTCGACCTCGCCGCCGATCTGCTCGCAGACGCGCTGCATCACGGTGGCGAAGTCGATCTGCAGCCGGCGCGGCAGGTCGATGCCGTACTCACGGCGCATCAGGTGAGCGACGCCGCCCTTGCCGGACTGGGTGTTGATCCGGATCAGCGCCTGGTAGTCGCGCCCGATGTCGCGCGGGTCGACAGGCAGGTAGGGCACCTGCCAGGGCTCGTCGGGGTCGCCGATACGGGCGGCCAAGCCCTTGCTGATGGCGTCCTGGTGGGCGCCGGCGAAGGAGGTGTAGACGAAGTCTCCCGCCCAGGGCTGGCGCACCGGAACGGGCAGCCGGTTGACGTCCTCCACCACGCGGCGGATGCCGTCGAGGTCGCGCAGGTCGAGCATGGGGTCGACGCCCTGGGAGAAGAGGTTCATGGCGAGCGTCACCAGGCAGACGTTGCCGGAGCGTTCGCCGTTGCCGAACAGGGTGCCCTCGACCCGGTCGGCGCCGGCGAGGACGGCCAGTTCGGCGGCCGCCACCCCGCTGCCCCGGTCGTTGTGGGGGTGGACGGACAGCAGGGTGCGCTCGCGGTGCGCCAGGTTGCGGTGCATGTACTCGATGCGGTCGGCGAACTCGTGCGGCGGGAAGACCTCGACGGTGGCCGGCAGGTTGACGCGCAGGGTGTGGGCGGCCCGGGGCGCCCAGAAGTCCAGGACGGCGTTGCACAGTTCGAGCGCGTACTCGGGCTCGGTCTGGGTCCAGGACTCGGGGGCGTACTGGAGGTAGAGCTCGGTGCCGGGCAGCGAGTCCTGTAGGCGCAGCGCCTCCTGGGCGCCGCGCAGGGCGAGGTCCAGGGTCTCCTGACGGTCCATCCGCAACACGAGCCGGCGCTGCAGTTCGGAGGTCGGGTTGAAGACCTGCAGCACGGCCCGGCGGGCGCCGCGCAGCGAGTCCACGGTGCGTTCCAGGAAGCCGTCCCGGATCGGTGCCATGACCTGGACGACCACGTCCTCGGGGATCGCGCCGGTCTCGATGATCCGGCGCACGAAGTCGTGGTCGTCCCGGGAGGCGGTCGGGTAGCCGACCTCGATCTCTTTGAAGCCCAGGGCGACCAGCAGGTCGAACATGCGCTGCTTGCGGTCCACCCCCATGGGGTCGATCAGGGCCTGGTTGCCGTCGCGCAGGTCGACGCTGCACCACAGCGGGGCGCGATCGAGGGTGCGATCGGGCCAGGTGCGGCCGGTGAGGCCGATCGGTCGGTAGGGGCGGTACTTGTGCACCGGCATCGCGCTGGGGAGCTGGCGCCCGCGGTCGGATCTGCCGGTGCTTCCTGTGCCTTGCGTGCTTTGCGTCATCGTCATCGTCATCTCCACTGTCACCACGCGACCTCAGAGCAGAGGGAAGCGCCGCGACCGGTGGGGGAACGGTCGCGACGCTTCCGGTCAGTTGGAGCTGGCCCGGTCGGCGGCGCGCCGCCGACCGGGACGGGCGGCAGTCAGCCGCGGGGCCTCAGTTCGAGCGTGCAGCACTTGACGCTGCCGCCCGCCTTGAGGAGTTCGGTCAGGTCGACGCCGATCGGCTCGAAGCCGCGCTCGCGCAGCTGCCGGGCCAGGCCGGTGGCGGCCTCGGGCAGCACGACGTGCCGACCGTCGCTGATCGCGTTGAGGCCGAACACGGCCGCGTCGGCGGGCTCGGCGAGCAAGGCGTCGGGGTAGAGGCGGCGCAGCACGGCGAGGCTTCCGGCGGAGAAGGCGGCCGGGTTGTACATGATCTCGTCGCCGTCGAGCACGGCCAGGGCGGTGTCCAGGTGGTAGAAGCGCGGGTCGACCAGTTCCAGGCCGACGACGGGGCGGCCGAAGAACTCCTGGGCCTCGGCGTGGCCCTCCAGGGTGCTGCGGAAGCCCCAGCCGGCGAGCACGTGGCTGTCGGTGACGAGGAAGTCGCCCTCGCCCTCGTTGACGTACTGCGGCTCGTGCAGCTCGGCGTAGCCGCGAGCTCGGAACCAGGCCAGGTAGGCGGGGCCCTCGGCGGCCCGCTCCTGGTGGCGGAAGCGCGCGCCGAACACCTTGCCGTCGACCACGGTGGCGCCGTTGGCGGCGTACACCATGTCGGGCAGGCCGGGGATCGGCTCGATCAGCTCGATGGTGTGCCCGAGCTCCAGGAAGAGATCGTGCAGCCGCTCCCACTGGGCGACGGCGAGCGAGGTGTCGGTCGGCTTGGCCGGTTCCATCCACGGGTTGATGGAGTAGCTGACGTCGTAGTGGGTCGGGCGGCACATCAGGAAGTGCCGGGGGCGGGCGTGTCGGGTGACGGCACCGCCGGGGGCGGCTGAGTTCATCGGTGACTCCTCGGTTGGGTGGCAGACCAGGTGCCGTAACGTCGGCTTCCGTACAACAGCGGGTCGTCGTCGGCGAGTCGGCTCACTCGGAAGACCTCGCCGAAGACCATCCGCTTCTCCCCGACCACCACGATCTGGGTGATGCGGCAGTCGGCGACGGCGTGCGCGGCCTCGGTGAGGTGGGGGCCGGCGGCGTGCTCGGGCATGCTCCACTCGGTGGAGTCGAAGCGGTCCGGGGCGCCGGAGGCGAACAGCTCGGCGGCCGAACGGCCCTGGGCGTGCAGCAGGTTGACGGTGAAGGCGTCCGATTCCAGGGCCGCCCGCAGGGTCGGGCTCTCGGCCCGCATGCCGACGGCCAGGGTGGGCGGGTCCACGCTGACGCTGCACAGCGCGGAGCAGGTCATGCCCCAGGGGCGGCCGTTGCGGTCGACTGCGGTGACGATGGCGACCCCGGTCGGGAAGCCGGCCATCAGCGACCGGAACTCCTCGGGCGAACTCGGCGGGGCGGTACGGATGGTGTCAGGGTTTGCGACGACTTCCAAGAGACTCACCGCTCGACTTGTTGGAGGATCGGTTCGACGGCCACCGGCGCACGGGTCCCGATCCGGTCGGCCAGCCACAGCAGTGGCCCGCTCAGCCCCGTGGTGATCAGCGCCATGATGACGAGCGCGACGTAGAGCGTCGGCGCCAGGAGGCCCGCGCTGTACCCGATCTGCAGGATCACGATCTCGGTGAGACCGCGGGTGTTCATGAGCACGGCCAGCTTGAAGGAGGAGACCGGCGGCTGGTCGCCGGCCCGGGCGCCGAGGTAGCCGCCCACGAGCTTTCCGGCCAGCGCGAGGGCGGTGGCGACGATGGTGGCCGACCAGGAGAACGCTCCGCCGGGGGCGGCCGCCAGGGTGGTCCCGGCGGTCAGGAACAGCACCGGCAGCAGGCCGCGGCCCAGCTTGCCGAGCAGGTCGGCCGACCTGGTCCAGGGGCCGAGGCCGCCGTCCGACGGCAGCGCCAGGCCGACCATGACGGCTCCGAACACGTCGCTGAGGCCCATGTCCTGGGTCAGCCGGGCGGCGCCGAGGGCGAGCAGGCCCACCGCCAGCACCGCCGCCCTCGGGTAGCCGCAGGCCGCCCGGTCCACCGCCGGGGTGCCGGCCAGGCGGCGCAGGGCGAGCGCGGCCATCGCCCCGCCCAGTACCACCAGGACGGCACGCAGCGGGCCGTCGCCGCCCTTGTGCAGGCCGATCGCCAGGGTGAGCAGGACCCAGGTGAGGGCGTCGATGAGGACGGCGGAGGCCATCGAGAGCCGGCCCTCGTCGGTGTACTCCATGTCTCGGTCGCGCAGGATGCCGGCGAGCACCGGGACGGCGGTGACCGCCAGTGCGATCGCGAGCATCAGCACGAAGGCGGGTGTGCCGGAGTCCCCGCGCAGGTGCGGGCCTCCCCCGCCGGCGATGATCCAGGCCGCGAGCAGGGCGCCGGCGCCCATCGGGAGCAGGATCGACCCGGCCGACAGCCAGGCCAGCGCCCGTCTGGGCAGCCGGTGGCCGCCGCCGCGGATCTCGTGGGCTGCGCCGACCAGGAACAAGGAGAGGCCGAGGTGCCCGAGTTCCTTGAACAGGTCCCAGCCGGGCGACTGGGCGCCCCAGTGCACCCGGGAGCTCAGCAGGGCGCCCAGCGCCAGACAGGCCGCGATCTCCCCGACCACGGCCGGCTGGCCCAGCGCCTTGGCCGCCCAACGGCCCAGCAGGGCGCCGGGGACCAGCACGAGGACCACCAGGGCCGGCTCGGTGAACGTACTCGCCAACACGACAGCTCTCCCTGTCTCCGCGGGCGGTCAGTGCCGCTGGGCGAGGTACTCGTACTGGCTGGGCAGGCGCCTGACGAGGTCCTGCGCCTGGTCCTTGAGCTGCTGGAACTCCTTGGCGGCGGCGGTGGAGTCCATCAGCGACATCGCCGGGACGGCCTTGATCGGGATGCCGCCGAGGCCGAGCAGCATGGCGAGGTAGGAGTACGCCTCGAAGCCGTGGTAGTGCGGGTAGATGGTGTCGCTGGTCGGCGGCTTGACCTGCCACTGCTCCAGCCGCTCGGCCAGGCCGTCGGGGATGACGCGGGTCTTGGCGTCGCGCCAGTAGGCGTTGTCGTCGCGGGCCGCGCCCTTGTAGTGCAGGACCAGGAACTCCCGGACGCCGTCGAGGGTGTGGGCCATCGCGCTGTTGTAGGACTTGCGCAGCTGCGGGTCCCAGTCGGCGTTCGGGAAGTGCTTGACCAACTGCTCGATGCCGCGCTGGATGAAGAAGATGCCGGTGGACTCCAGCGGCTCGACGAAGCCGCTGGACAGGCCGATCGCCACGCAGTTGTTGACCCAGGCGTTGCGGGTGCGCCCGACCCGCATCCTGATGTGGTTGGCCTCCAGGTCCTCGGCGCCGGGGCCGACGAACTCGCGCAGGGTGCGCTCGGCCTCCTCGGGGGTGGTGTAGTCGGAGGCGTAGACGTAGCCGGTGCCCAGGCGGCCGAACAGCGGGATGCTCCAGATCCAGCCGGCCTCCTGGGCGGTGGCGGTGGTGGCCGGGCGCAGGCCGCGCTTGGCCATGTCCACCGGCACGCGCAGGGCGACGGCGCGGTCGTTGGGCAGGGTGTCCTGGTAGGAGATGAACGGCTCTTCGAGGGCCTGGTTGATCAGCATGCCGCGGAAGCCGGTGCAGTCGATGAACAGGTCGCCGGACAGGTCGCCGTGCTCGCGGGTGCGCAGGTGGCTGATCCAGCCGCGGTCGTCGCGGACGACCTCCAGCACGTCGTCCTCGATGTGGACGGCGCCGCGCTCGGTGGCGTACTCGGAGAGGAAGTCGGCGAGCAGCGAGGCGTCGAACTGGTAGGCGTAGGGGAACTGAGTGGCCTGCTCGGAGAGCGTGGTGCGCGGGGCGCTGCCGTCCTTGGGACGCTCGACGAACTCCTGCTCGAACAGGGTGCCGTCCAAGTAGCGGGGGGAGCGCTCATGGTCGCAGATCGAGGTCATCAGGAAGGTGTCCTGGTCGAACCGGTCGCTGGGCCGGTCCTTGAGCCACCAGTCGGTGAGCGGGAAGCCGTCGACCACCCGCAGCCGCTCGAAGGGGTGGTAGAAGTAGTGGCCCTTGCGTCGCCAGTTCTCGAACCTGATGCCGAGCTTGTAGGTGGCGTTGGTGCGCGGCATCCACTCCTCCTCGGGCAGGCCGAGGTAGTCGAAGAAGTGCCGCACGGTGCTGAAGGTCGCCTCGCCGACGCCGATGGTCTTGATCCGCCTGGACTCGACCAGGGTGACCGAGACGTTCGGGCCGAAAGTGGCGCGCAGGTACGCGGCGGTCATCCATCCGGACGTCCCGCCACCGACTATGACGATCTTGTTGGGCATGGGTACTCCTCGGCTGTCGTTGCAGGGAAGGGGGTGGGGTGGCGGTCAGGCGAGCGGGACGTCGTGCATCCAGCCGTGCGCATCGGGCGCGGTGCCCTGCTGGACGGAGGTCAGCAGTTCGGCGAGGCGGGCGGTGAGCGGGCCGGTGCGGCCGTCGCCGATGACCCAGGAGCCGTCGGCGGTGGCGACCTCGTTGACCGGGCTGACCCGGGCCGCGGTGCCGCAGGCGAACACCTCGGTGATCTCGCCGGAGGCGCAGCCGGCGCGCCAGGCGTCCAGGCTGAGCGGCTCCTGCGCGGCCGGGACACCCAGGTCGGCGGCCAGGTCCAGCAGGGAGGCCCGGGTGATGCCGGGCAGCAGGGTGCCGGTGAGCGGCGGGGTGGTCAGCCGGATGTCGGCGCCGGAGCCGTGGACGAAGAAGAGGTTCATCCCGCCCATCTCCTCCACCCAGCGGTGCTCCGCCGAGTCGAGCCAGACCACCTGGTCGCAGCCCTTGGCCTTGGCCTGTTCCTGGGCCAGCAGGCTGCCCGCGTAGTTGCCGGCGCACTTGGCCGCGCCGGTGCCGCCGGCCGCGGCGCGGGAGAACTCCTCGGTGACCCAGACCCGCACCGGCTTCTGGTCCCGGCCGAAGTAGGCCTCGGTGACGAAGGCCATCAGCAGGAAGCGGTACTGCCGGGCGGGGCGCAGCGCGAGGGTGCGCTCGCTGCCGTAGAGCAGCGGGCGGAGGTAGAGGCTCATCTCGGGGTCGTCGGGCAGCCAGTCCTGGTCCTGGCGGGTCAGCTCGTCGAGGGCGGCGACGAAGAGGTCCTGCGGCATCTCGGGCATCATCAGCCGCCGGGCGGAGTCCTGGAAGCGGCGGGCGTGGGCCTCGGGGCGGAAGATGCGGATCGCCCCATCGGGTGCCCTGAAGGCCTTGACGCCTTCGAAGACGACCTGCCCGTAGTGCAGGCCGACCATCGCCGGGTCCATCAGCAGTGGTTCGTAGGGCTGCAGTTGGGCACTGTGCCAGCCCTGTTCGGCGCCCCACTCGACGGAGACCAGGTGTTCGGTCAGGGCCGAGCCGAAGCCGGCGGAGCGGGTGCGCTCGAGCCGTTCGGCGACGGGCAGCGGGTGCTCCAGGGGTTTTCTCTCGATGCGCGGGGACACTCCGGCCTCCTGTGGACGGTCTTCGGGTGGGGCCGGCCCCGGCCGGGTGCGGCCGGCCGGGGCGGGGTCGGGCCGAAGGGCCCGGTGGGAAGGGCCCGCAAGGGGAAGGGCCCGGATGGGGGGGTCAGACCAGCGGGGCGAAGAAGAAGGTGTCCCGGCGCTGGAAGAGGCCCTCGGGGGTAAGCGTGAAGAAGTCGGCGAACTCCAGGGAGACGTCCTTGCCGTCCCTGAGCCGCCCCTCGAAGACCCCGGAGACGGTGACCCGGTCGTCCTGGGCGGTGAGCGAGGTGATGGTGTGCCGGCCGGACTCGATCACCCGCTGCCCGGTGTAGAAGACCCGCAGGCCGTCGTGGCCGCGCATCGGGTCGTAGCCGGGGCGCCGGTAGACCGCGTCCGGGGCGAACAGGGCGATCAGGCCCTCCACGTCCTGGGCGTCCACCAGCTTGTAGTAGGTGCGCACCTGCTCGGTGCCTGCCGTCCGTTCAGTGCTCATGCGTCGCCGTGTCCGTTCCGGCCATCGCGACCAGCGTCGTGCGCTTGCCCGTGTACGGCCGACGGCCGTGCGAGACCAGCAGGTTGTTGACCATCAGGAGGTCGCCCTCGACCCACGGGAAGGCGTAGGCGCTGT
The DNA here is from genome assembly GCF_040303245.1 of Kitasatospora sp. NPDC096077. NCBI lineage: Bacteria > Bacillati > Actinomycetota > Actinomycetes > Kitasatosporales > Streptomycetaceae > Kitasatospora > Kitasatospora sp. NPDC096077. The sequence continues at coordinate 26,984 of NZ_JBEOSV010000081.1, forward strand.
CCTCGAAGGCCTGGCGGACCAGGTCCAGCTCCTCGTCCGGGATGGGCGTGCCGTCGCCGTAGTAGGCGCCGCGCGGCATGTCCTCGGGGTCGAACATCTCCTCCAGCGCCTCGCGGGTCTCCTTGGGCAGGTTGGAGGCGTGGAAGAGGTGGGCCTGGTTGAACCAGGACTCCTCGCCGGTGCGCGGGTCGGTGATCAGCGCGGGCCGGCGGTGGCGGGTGCGCAGGCCGTCCTCCGTCCAGGTCCACTCGATGCCGTGCGAGCGGCAGTACTCCTCGACCTTGGCGCGGTCCTCGGTCTGGTAGGACTCCTGCCAGGTCAGGCCCATGCCCTCGCGGTAGGCGCGGGTGTACAGGACGCCCTTGACGCGGAAGCGGGCCACCAGGGAGGAGGGCAGGCGCCGGGCTACGGCGCGGCTGTCGGCGAGCGGGGTCTCGCCGCCGGTCTCGGCGGCCACGGTGCTGGCGAAGAACAGCCAGAGCGGGTAGCCGTCGGAGTAGGCGCTCTCGTTGTGCTGGACGATGGTCTGCGCCGACGGGTACTCCGTCGAGGTGTACACGTTGCCGCTGACCTGCGTGCGCGGCGTGGACCGCTCGTTGTAGGTGAGCAGTTCGCCGCCGATGCGGCCGGCCACCTCGTTGAGCAGGGCGGCCTCGTGCACGACGCCGCGCACCAGGACCGCGCCGTACGTCGCGAGCGCGTCCATCAGCTGCGGGCGGTGCTCGGTCGCCCACTGGGCGACGTCCAGTCCGTCCGCGGCCGGGCGGTAGACCACCACGGCCGTGTCTCCGTTGCCCTCGACCCGGCCGGTACAGGGGCCAAGCACCGCCAGCTCCGGCGGTAGCGTCCGGTTCATGTCGTCTCCTCCACGCGTGGTACGGCCGGGCGGGTCAGGCCCCCATGGCCTCGATCAGGCTCTTCGGGCGCATGTCGGTCCAGTTCTTCTCGACGAATTCCAGGCATTCCTGGCGGGCGGCCGGACCGAATTCCCGGTGCCAGCCGCCGGGGACCTCGGCGAAGGTCGGCCAGAGCGAGTGCTGACCCTCGTCGTTGACCAGCACCAGGTATTCGGAATCATCGTTCTCGAACGGGTTGGACATGGTTCTCCCCTTTGTCGCATTCGGTGGTCAGGATTTCCGCCGGGCGGGCCGTTTTCGCACCCGCTGGAACCGGCGGTCTTTGAACCGCGGCCTGAAACTAGCGGGCGGGATTCAGCAGATCACGCAGCTCGGCCAGGAAGCTCTCGGCCAGTTTCGCGATGGTCTCCGCGCGGTGCAGTTCGGTCGAGTACCGCCAGGTGACCGTGAACCGGTTCCCGTTCACCGCGGCGGCGATGTCGATCAGGTACGGTCGCCGGCCGCGCTCGCTCTGCTGGTCGGCGATCGGCAGCACGGCCCTGAACGGGCCGTCCTCCTGTCCCCCGCCAGGCGTTTCCTCGAACCGCCCGAGGTAGTTGAAGATCACCTCGGGCGACGCCCCGGCGGCCGGGTCGCCGACCTCGGAGTACCGGGCGAGCGCTCCGCGGCCGATGCCGCGTGCCGGGACGGCCCGCAGCAGGCCCGCCGCGGCCCGCACCCGGGCCTTCGGGTCCGCCGTGGCCGGCGCCGGCAGCCGGACCGGGTAGATGGTGGTGAACCAGCCGACGGTGCGCGCGACGTCGCAGCCGTCGAGGTCTCCGTCGCGGCCGTGCCCCTCCAGGTCGACCAGGATTCCAGAGCCCCCGGACCAGCCGGTCAGGGCCGCCCCGAGCGCCGCCACCAGAATTTCCTCGGTGCGCGCCCGGTATTGGCCGGGGGCGGTCCGCAGGAGTTTCGCGGTCTCCGCCTCGTCCAATTCGGCCGAAATTCCCGCCTCCGACGATACCGTATTAACACCGGCGTGATCCAGGGGTATTGCCGGGGATTCTCCGGCGGCGATTTCCGCCCAGTACGGGCGCTCGTCCTCCAGCGCCCCGCCCGCGACGTGCTCGCGCAGCGCGCTCACCCAGCCGGTGTAGGAGGTGGCGACCGGCTCCAGGTGGACGGGCTCGCCCGCCACCGCCTGCCGGTAGGCGCTCGCCAGGTCGTCCAGCAGGATCCGCCAGGACACCGCGTCCACCACCAGGTGGTGCGCGATCAGCAGCAGCCGGGACGGGCGGGACGGGCCGCCGTCCAGGTGCACCGCCCGGAAGACCGGGCCGGCCGTCAGGTCCAGCGAGCGCTGCGCGGCACCGACCCGGGTGGCCTCCTCAGCTGCCAGGGCGTGCGCCGGCACCGCCGACAGGTCCACCCGCTCCAGCGGCGCCGCCTGCTCCGGGGCCGCCGGCAGCTGGCGCCGCCCGGCCCCGTCGCCGGTGAAGCGCATCCGCAGCGCCTCGTGGTGCGCCGTCAGGCCGGCCACCGCTGCCGCGACCGCCTCGGGCCGCACGTCCTCGGCCAGTTCCAGCTGGACGGACATGTTGTAGTGGCCGGGCTCCTCGCGGTAGCGCTCGAAGAACCACTGCTGGACCGGGGCCAGCGGCACCGGGCCGGTGGCGGGGGCCGGCGCCGCGGCGGATCCGGCCGGCTGCTCGGGCGACTGCTCGGCCAGCAGCCGGGCCAGGGCGCGGACGCTGCCGCCCCTGAAGACGTCCTTCGAGCTGACCGTCAGCCCGGCCCGGCGCAGCCGGGCGACCAGCTGGATGCTCAGGATCGAGTCGCCGCCGAGGTCGAAGAAGCTGTCCGTCACGCCGACCCGCTCCACACCGAGCAGGTTGGCGAAGACGCCGGCGATCAGCCGCTCGGTCTCGTCCCGCGGGCCCTCGGCGGCCGGCTCGGGGGCGGTGGCGGACGGGTCGGGCAGGGCCCGGCGGTCCACCTTGCCGTTGACGGTCAGCGGCAGCTCGGGCAGCACCGTGAACAGCGCCGGGACCATGTAGTCCGGCAGTACCGCGGCCGCGAACTCGCGCAGCGCCTCCACGGCCGGCTCGCTCTCGCCCGGGCGGGGCGCGGCGTAGGCGGCCAGGCGCAGCCCGCCCGGTCCGTCGACGGCGACCACCGAGACCTGACCGACCCCGGGCGCTGCGGTCAGCGCCGCTTCCACCTCGCCCAGTTCGATCCGGTGGGCGCGGATCTTGACCTGGTCGTCGGTGCGGCCCAGGTATTCCAGGACGCCGTCGCGGTCGCGGCGCACCAGGTCGCCGGTGCGGTACATCCGCGCGCCGGGCGCGCCGTTGGGGTCGGCGACGAAGCGCTCCGCGCTCAGGCCCGGACGGCCGAGGTAGCCGCGGGCCAACTGGGCTCCGGCGACGTACAGTTCACCGGCCACGCCGGTGGGCACCGGGCGCAGTAGGGCGTCCAGCACGTAGGCGCGCATGTTCCACAGCGGGGTGCCGATGGCGACGGCGCCGTCCTGGTCGGCCTCGCCGGGTGCCAGGCGGTGGACGACGCAGCCGACGGTGGCCTCGGTGGGGCCGTACTCGTTGACCACGGCGGCGCCCGGGTGCTTGGCCCGCCAGTGGGCTAGCGTGGTGCCGATCAGCTGCTCACCGCCGACCACCAGGTCGCCCTCGGGGAGCACACCCTCGGACAGGGCTTCCAGCAGCGGGAGATGGCTGGGGGTGGCCTTGACGAAGGTGGGTGCGGGGCGCCGGCCCTGCCAGCGCTTCGGGTCGAGTTCGTCGAGGTCGGCGATGTAGAGGGTGCCGCCGAAGGCGAGCGGGGCGAACAGGGTGGTGACGGTGAGGTCGAAGGAGACCGAGGAGTGCAGCAGGGCGCCGCCGCGGATGCCCGGGTAGGCGTGGTCGCACCAGTACAGGTAGTTCACCAGGCCGGTGTGCGGCACCACGACGCCCTTGGGGGTGCCGGTGGAGCCGGAGGTGTAGATGACGTAGGCCGGGTGCTGCGGGAGCAGCGGCCCGCCGCGCTCGGTGTCGGTGAGGTTGTCGGCTGCGTGGGTGGCCAGGGCTTCTCGGACCTCGGGCGCGTCCAGCGCCAGGTGGGCCGTGCCGGGCGCGGGTTCGGCCGGGACGGCGTCGTCGGTGGCGGTGATCAGGCAGACGGGTCGGGCGTCGCGCAGCAGGGTGGCGATCCGCTCGGCCGGGTACTGCGGGTCCACCGGCAGGTAGGAGGCGCCGGCCTTGTGCACGGCGTACAGGGCGGTGAGCAGGGCGGCCGAGCGGGGCAGCGCGACGGCCACCACGGTCTCCGGGCCGGCGCCGAGCGTACGCAGGTGCCGGGCCAGGCGGTTGGCGCGGGCGTTGAGTTCGGCGTAGCTCAGCTCGTCGTCGTCGGCCGCGACGGCGAGGGCGTCGGGTGTGCGCAGGACCTGGGACTCGAACAGCCCGGGGGCGGTGCAGGTGGGCAGGGTCCGCTCGGGGCCGGTCTGGCGGGCGGTGATCTCCTCCCGCTCGGCCTCGGTGAGCAGCGACAGTTCGGCCGTGGCGCGGGCGGGTTCGGCGGTGACCCGGCAGGCCAGTTCCTCCAGGTGGCCGACCAGTCGGGCCATGGTCTGCGGGTCGAAGAGGTCGGTGTTGTACTCCAGCGAGCCGCACAGCGCGCCGTCCTCCTCCCAGAAGTTGAGGGTGAGGTCGAAGAGCGAGAAGTCGCGGGCGAACGGCTGCTCGGACAGCTCCAGCCCGTGCATCCGCATCGGCTCGGAGGGCGTGTTCTGGTAGGCCACCAGGGCCTGGACGAGCGGGGAGCGGCTGAGGTCGCGTTCGGTGACGACGGCGTCGACGACCCGCTCGAAGGGCACTTCGGCGTGGGCGAACGCCTCCAGGACGGTGTCGCGCACGGCGCCGAGGTGCTCGGCGAAGGAGCGGGTCTCGTCCACGTCGGTGCGCAGCGCCAGGGTGTTGACGAAGAAGCCGATGAGGCCTTCGACCTCGGCGCGCTCGCGTCCGGAGCTGAGGGCGCCGAGGGTGAGGTCTCGCTGGCCGCTCCAGCGGGAGAGCACCAGCGAGCTGAGGGCGGTGACGGCCATGAACAGGGTCGCGCCGTGTTCCTGCGCGGTGCGGGCCATGCCTTCGGTGGCCCGGGGGGAGAGCCGGAAGGTGTGCAGGGCGCCGGCCGAGGTGCGCACCGGCGGGCGGGGGCGGTCGGTGGGCAGTTCCAGGGCCTGGACGCCGGCCAGTTGAGCGGTCCAGTAGGACAGTTGCTCGTCCAGGACGGCGCCGGCCAGGTGTTCGCGCTGCCAGAGCGCGAAGTCCGCGTACTGCACCGCCAGGGGCGCGAGGCCGGCCTTGGCCAGCACCTGCTCGGGCTGCGCCGTCGGGTCGCTGTCCAGTGCGGCACCGTACAGGGCGCCGAGTTCGCCGGAGATGACGCCCATGGACCAGCCGTCGGTGACGATGTGGTGCAGCGTCAGGGCGAGGACGTGCTCGTGCTCGCCCAGGCGCACCAGCAGGGCCCGCAGCAGCGGTCCGGTGCGCAGGTCGAAGGGGCGGGCCACCTCGGCGCGCAGCAGTTCCTCGACCCGGTCGGTGTCGGCGGCGGCGTCGACCACCGGCACCGGTACGGTGAACGGCTCACCGACGACCTGCACGGCCTCGCCGTCGGCGACGGCGAAGGTGGTGCGCAGCACCTCGTGCCGGACCACCAGCGCGGACAGGGCCAGCGACAGTGCCCCGAGGTCGAGTTCGCCACTCAGGCGCAGCACTCCGCCGGCGTTGTAGGCGGCGTTGCCGGGCTCGAACTCGTCCAGGAACCAGAGGCGTTGCTGGGCGAAGGACAGCGGCAGCGCCCGGTCGCGGCCGACCGGGACGATGCGGGCGGTGTGCCGGGCCGCACGGCCCTGGGTGACCAGTTCGGCGAGGCCCTCGATGGTCGGGCGGTCGAAGAGCGAGCGTGCGGAGAGCTCGATCCCGAAGAGCCGGCGCAGCCGGGAGATGACCTTGATGCTCAGGATCGAGTTGCCGCCCAGCTCGAAGAAGTTGTCGGTGACCCCGACCCCGTCGAGCCCGAGCACCTGCACCCAGACGCCGGCCAGTGCCTCCTCGACCGCGTCGCGCGGGGCGATGCGCTCATGGACGGGGACGGCGGAGGGGTCCGGTGCGGGCAGGGCCGCCCGGTCCACCTTGCCGCTGCTGGTCACCGGCAGGGTGTCCAGGGCGACGACGGCGGTGGGCACCATGTAGTCGGGCAGGCTGCGGGCCAGCAGGGCGCGCAGTTCGGCGGTGGCCGGGGCCTGTGCTCCCGGCACGGCCACCACGTAGCCGACCAGCTGCTTGCCGCCGGCGCGGCCGTCCCGGGCCACCACGACGGCCTGCGCGACCGCGGGGTGGGCGGCGAGCGCGGACTCGATCTCGCCCAGTTCGATGCGGAAGCCGCGGACCTTCACCTGGTCGTCGGCGCGGCCCAGGTACTCCAGCACCCCGTCGGCGTTCCAGCGCACCAGGTCTCCGGTGCGGTACATGCGCTCGCCGGGGGCGCCGTAGGGGTCGGCGACGAAGCGCTCGGCGCTCAGGCCCGGGCGGCGCAGGTAGCCGCGGGCCAGTGAGGGCCCGGTCAGGTGGAGTTCGCCGGCCACGCCGACCGGCACCGGCCGCAGCCGGCGGTCCAGGACGCGCACGCCGGTGTTGTGCACCGGGCGCCCGACGACCGGGCGTGGAGACTGCTCCAGCCGGCACCACACGGTGTCCACGGTCGCCTCGGTGGGGCCGTAGAAGTTGTAGCCGGTGGTGTCGGCGGCCTCGCGCAGTTCGCGCCAGAGCGTCTCGCCGACGCCTTCGCCGCCCAGCATCAGGATCGCCGGGCGGTGCCGCGGGTCGGTCAGGAGCCCGGCGGCCAGGACCTGCTCGGCGTAGGTGGGCGTCAGGTCGAGCAGGTCGACGCGTTCGGTGGCCACGTAGTCGACGATCGCCTCGGGGTCGCGCCGGGTCTCGTCGTCGATCAGGTGCAGCTCGTGGCCGGCGACCATCCAGAGCATGCCCTCCCACGAGGTGTCGAAGGAGAACACGGCGGTCAGCGCGGCCCGCATGGTGCGCCCGCCCGCGCGGTCCTGCTCGGGCCGGATGAACTCGTCGCGGTGGTTGCGGTACAGGTTGAGCAGGCCTTGGTGGGTGGTCAGCACGCCCTTGGGGCGGCCGGTGGAGCCGGAGGTGTAGATCAGGTAGGCGGGGTTGGCCGGGTGCAGCGGGCGCAGCCGGTCGGCGTCGGTGGGCGCGGTGGCGGGCTGTGCGGCGACGGCCGCCCGCATTGTGAGGTCGGTGAGGTCCAGTGCGGTGCGCCCGGCCGGGGCGAGGGCTGTGCCGGCCGTCAGCACCAGGGCCGGGGCGGCGTCGTCGAGCATGAAGTCGATTCGCTCGGGGGGCAGTTCGAGGTCCACCGGGACGTAGGCGCCGCCGGCCTTGAGGACCGCGAGGACGGCCACCACCATGTCCTCGGAGCGCGGCAGGGCGAGGGCCACCAGCGCCTCGGGACCCACTCCATGGCCGATCAGGTGGTGCGCCAGGCGGTTGGCCCGGGTCTCCAGTTCGGCGAAGTCCAGCCGGGTGCCCGCGCAGACCAGTGCGGTGCGGTGCGGGGTCAGCTGGGCCTGGGCCTCGAACTCCTGGGGCAGGGTGGTGGCCGGGAGCCGGTCGGCGGTGCCGGACCAGGTGCCGAGCAGCAGGTCGAGTTCGGTGTCGGCGAGCATCGACAGCTCGGCCATCGGCCGTTGCGGCTCGGCCGCCAGTCGGCCGGCCAGCAGGCGCAGGTGGCCGCACAGGCGCTCGACGGTGGCGGCGTCGAAGAGGTCCGGGTTGTACTGCACGGCGGCGAGCAGGCCGCCGTCCTGCTCCCAGAAGTCAAGGTCGAGGTCGAAGAGGGACTGCTCGCGGGAGAAGATGAACTCCTCCAGGGTCACTCCGGACAGCCGCAGCTTCTCGGCCGGGGTGTTCTGCAGCGAGACCATGACCTGGGCCAGCGGGGAGCGGCTGAGGTCGCGTTCGGTGACGACGGCGTCGACGACCCGCTCGAAGGGCACCTCGGCGTGCGCGAACGCCTCCAGGACGGTCTCCCGGACGGCGCCGAGGTGGTCGGCGAAGGAGCGGGTCTCGTCCACGCCGGTGCGCAGGACCAGGGTGTTGACGAAGAAGCCGATCAGGTCCTCGACCTCGCCCCGCTCGCGGCCGGAGACCGAGGTGCCGAGGGCGATGTCCTGCTGGCCCGACCAGCGGGACAGCACCAGGGAGCTGAGCGCGACCAGGCTCATGAACAGCGTGCCGCCCCGGGCGCGGGCCGCGGCCGTCAGGCCGGTCGTCACCTCCGGGTCCAGCCGGCACAGGTACTGGGCGCCGGCCGAGGTGCGCACCGCCGGGCGGGGCCGGTCGGTCGGCAGCTCCAGCGTCTGCACTCCGGCCAGCTTGCCGGACCAGTACGACAGTTGCTCGTCCAGCGCGGCGCCGGCCAGGCGCTCGCGCTGCCACACGGCGAAGTCCGCGTACTGCACGGCCAGCGGTGCGAGGCCCGCCTTCGCCAGGACCTCCTCGGGCTGCGCCGCCGCGGCCTCCAGCGCGGCCCCGTACAGGGCCCCCAGCTCGCGGGCCACGACGCCCATCGACCAGCCGTCGGTGACGATATGGTGGACCGTCAGGGCGAGGACGTGCTCGTGTTCGTCCAGGCGCACCAGCAGGGCCCGCAGCAGCGGTCCGGTGCGCAGGTCGAAGGGGCGGGCGACCTCGGCCCGCAGCAGTTCCTCGGCCCGCTCGTCGCGGTCCTGCGGGTGGGGGGCGCCGGGCAGGTCCACCACCGGCACCGGCACGGTGAACGGCGCGCCGATCAGCTGCACCGCCTCGCCGTCCACCGCGTCGAAGGTGGTCCGCAGCAGCTCGTGCCGCACCACCAGGGCGGACAGCGCCAGCGAGAGCGCCCGTACGTCCAGCTCTCCGGTGATCCTCAGCGAGCTGCAGGTGTTGTACTCCGCGCTGTCCGGCTCGAACTCGTCCAGGAACCAGAGCCGTTGCTGCGCGAAGGACAGCGGCAGCGCCCGGTCCCGGCCGACCGGGACGATCCGGCCAGGCCGGTCCTTGCCGCCCCCGTCCGCCAGCCGCGCCCGCATCGCGGCCCGCATGTGCTCCGGCAGCGACTCGATCAGGCGCTCACGTGCCGCGTCCATCGGGTGTCTCCTCTTCGTGTGTGCACGTCGGTTCGAGTTCGGCGGGCCCGCGGGGTCGGCGCACGAGCGTGCGCCGGTCCCGCGGTGGCCGCGCTACGGCTGGTCGGCCTGCTGTTCCAGTGCAGCCAGGAGGGCGGCCTCGACGGCTGTCGCGAGCTCCTCGACCGTGGGGTTTTCGAACAGGGTCCGGGCGGACAGGTCGACGGTGAAGGTCTCCCGGATCCGGGAGATCACCTGGATGCTGAGGATCGAGTCGCCGCCCAGGTCGAAGAAGTTCGCCTCGACGCTGATCCGCGGCGTCTTGAGCACCTGGGCCCAGATGTCGGCGAGCAGTTCCTCGACGGGTGTGGCGGGGGCCCGGTACTCCTCCTCCGAACCGCCCGTGGTGCCCGGGGCGGGCAGGGCCCGGCGGTCCACCTTGCCGTTGGGCGTCAGCGGGAACGTCTCCAGCGCCACCAGCGCGCCCGGGACCATGTAGGCGGGCAGCCGGCGGGCCAGGAACTCCCGCAGCTGCGCCTGGTCCGGTGCGGGCGCCCCGGCCTCGGGCACCAGGTACGCCACCAGCCACTTGCCGCCCGGGCCGTCCTCGCGGGCCAGCACCATCGCCTGGGCGACGCCCGGGTAGTCGGCCACGGCCGCCTCGATCTCGCCCAGTTCGATCCGCAGGCCTCGGATCTTCACCTGGAAGTCCGTCCGGGAGACGAAGTCCAGGTTGCCGTCCGGCAGCCAGCGCACCAGGTCGCCGGAGCGGTACATCCGCGAGCCGTCGGCGGCGAAGGGGTCGGCGAGGAAGCGTTCGGCCGTGATCCCGGGCCGGTTGACGTACCCGCGTCCGAGGCCCTGGCCCGCGACGTACAGCTCGCCCTCCACGCCCGGGGGCACCGGCCGCAGGGCCGGGTCCAGGACGTACACCCGGGTGCCGCCGATCGGGGTGCCGATCGGCATCGGGCCGTGCCCGGAGTAGTTGCCGTTGACGGTGAACAGCGAGGTGAACACGGTGCCCTCGGTGGGTCCGTAGCCGTTGATCACCCGGAGGCCGGGCACCTGCTCGACCACCCGCACGCAGTGGGCCGGCGAGAGGGTGTCACCGCCGGACATCACCAGCCGCAGGCCGCCGAGGGCCTGGACGTCGCTGTCCACGATCTCGTGGAACAGCCCGGCGGTGATCCAGACCACCGACACCCGGCACCCGTGCAGGAACGCGCCCAGCTCGGCGGCCGACATGCTGCGGCTGGGGCTCACCGCGAGCGCCGCGCCGTTCAGCAGGGCGCTCCAGATCTCCAGCGTGCCCGCGTCGAAGGAGATGGTGGCCAGCTGGCCGACCACGTCCTCGGCGGTCAGGGCGAGCTCGGGGTCGTGGGCGACCCGCAGCACGCCCCGGTGCGGCATCACGGCGCCCTTGGGGCGCCCGGTGGAGCCGGAGGTGTAGATCACGTGCGCCAGGCTGTCCGGGTGGACGGGTGCCTGCGGATCGGTCTGCGGCTGGCGCCGGACGGCGGCCGCCTCCTGCGGGTCGTCCCCGAGCAGCAGCCGGACCTCCCCGGCCGGCAGCGCGCTCGCGCCGGCGGCGTCGGTGATGACCAGCTCGGCGCCGGAGTCGCTCACCATGAAGGCCAGCCGGTCGGCGGGGTACTCCGGGTCCAGCGGCACGTAGCCGCCGCCGGCCTTGAGCACCGCGAGCAGGGCGACGAACAGCTCGGTGCGCCGCCCGAGGCACACCCCGACCCGGGAGTCCGGGCGGACCCCGAGCTCGATCAGGCGGTGGGCGAGCCGGTTGGCTCGCACGTCCAGCTCGCCGTACGAGACCTCCTCGCCCCCGACCGTCAGGGCGATCCGGCCGGGGTCGCGGCGCACCTGCTCGGCGAAGACCGCGGTGAGCGTGGTGTCCGGCTCGGCCGGCGCCCCGCGGCCCCAGTCGTCGAGGACCTGGCGGCGCTGGTCGGCGCCGAGCAGGTCGAGCCGGGCCAGCGTGGTGGACTCGTCGGCGGCCACGACGCTCTCGGCGTGCCGAACCAGCCGGTCGCGCAGGCCCTCGACGGTGCCCTCGTCGAACATCGCCGGGTCGTACAGCAGGTCGAGGGTGAGCCCGACGCCGGTGTAGGCCGCCAGGTTGAGCGGGTAGTTGGTCGCCTCGACCGCGGTGACCTCGCTGATCCGCAGCCCGCGGCCGGCCGCCGTGTCGGTGTCGACCGGGTAGTTGGCGAAGATCACGAGCGTGTCGAACAGGGCCTGGTCGGTGGGCAGTTCGCTGACGGCCTGGATCCGGGTGAGCGGGAGGTAGTCGAAACGCCGAGCCTCGACCTGCTC
>NZ_JBEOSV010000082.1:0-14094 GCF_040303245.1 Kitasatospora sp. NPDC096077
GGCGTAGTCCCCCCCCCCGGGCGGGGCCGGGGGGGGCGGGGGGGGGGCGGGGGGCCGGGGGCCCGGCAGCGTCCTGCCGGGCCGCTCGCCCGTTCCACGGGCCCGCTCCAGGGGCGGGCTCAGGCCTCCACGAGGGCCGCGAGCTTCGCCACCAGCCGCTCCGCCTGGTCCGCCTCCGGCAGGCCGAGCCGGGCGAAGAGGGCCTGCCCGACCTGCGCCTGGGCCAGCCCCGCACCGGGCCGCCCGAGGTCGCCCAGTACCTGTCCGATGACCAGCAGCGCGTTCCCCCGGTCGCGTTCGATCCCCAGCTCCTCGCAGAGCGCCAGCGCCCGTTCGCCCTCGGCCAGGGCCGCGTCGAGCGAGCCCAGCACCCGCTGGGTCTCCGCCAGCCGGAACCGGGCCTGTGCCTCCCGCCCGCGGATCCGGGCCGAGACGCACATGTCCAGGCACCTGGTGTAGCTGGTGACGGCCTCCGGGTACCGCCCGGCCTCGTGCAGGGCCATGCCGTGCACGTACCAGGCGTACGAGATCCCGTGCGGGTCCGCCATGGCGTGCAGGTCGACCAGCGCCTGCTCGCAGGAGGCCACCGCCTGCTCCGGCAGTCCGCTGCGCAGCCGGGCGTGGGCCGCGTTCAGCATGGTCACCAACTCACCGGAACGGTGGCCGAGTTCCCGGGCGAGCTCGATCGCCCGGTCGTAGTAGTCGACCGCGTCGGTGTACCGCTGCTGGAACTGCGCGATCAGGCCCCGGTCGTTGAGCAGCTGGCGCAGGATGACCTTGTCCCCGACCCGCCGGCAGGCGTCGGTCGCCAGCCGGGCGTGCAGTTCCGCCTCGGCGAGCTGGGTGGAGTGCAGGGCGGCGTTGCCGCACACGAAGCGGGCCCGCCCCTCCGCCTGGTCGTTGCCCTGGAGCGCCGCGGTCTCCGCCGCCGTCCGCGCCACCGCCGCGAGCTGGCCGTACGCGACGTCCCCGCTGAACGGGGTGAGCGAGACCAGCAGGTCGACGGCCGTGCACAGCATCCCCGGGTCCCGGCCGAAGGCGCCCCCGGCGGCCAGCGCGACCGCGCTGGTGGCGCAGTCGAACTCGGACTGCACCCAGGCCCGCGCGTCGGCCAGCGTGCCGAAGGCCGGGCGGGGCGTGGTGCCCGCCCCGAGCACGGCGCCCACCGGGTCCCCGGGCACCATGCTCTGGAAGGCCGCGCAGGCCCCGGCGAGCAGGTGGTCGAGCAGCCGGCGCAGCGCCGCGGCACCCGCCCCGCTGCCGCGGTCGTCGTCCGCGCGGACGGTGGTGAGCTGCAGGGCGAAGGAGCGGACCAGGTCGTGGTAGCGGTACCGGCCGGGCAGCGGGGCCTCCAGCATGGCCGCGTCGACCAGCGACTCCAGCACGTCCTCGGCGTCGTACGGGTCGAGGTCGAGCACCACGGCGGCGGCTTCCAGGCCGATGCCGGCCCGGGCGACCGGGGCGAGCAGCCGGAAGGCCCGGGCCTGCGCGGGGGTGAGCTGGTGGTACCCGAGTTCGAAGGCGGCCGCCACCGCCAGGTCGCCGGCCCGCAGTTCACCGATCCGCAGCCGCTCGTCGGCGAGTCGGTCGTTGATGGACGCGATGGTCCAGCGGGGCCGGGCGGCCAGGCGGGCGGCCATGATCCGCACGGCGAGCGGGAGGTGGCCGCAGAGCGCGACCAGCTCGCCCGCGGCCTCCGGCTCGTCCAGGACGCGCCGGGGCCCGACGACCTCCCGCAGCAGTCCCAGCGCCTCGTCCGTGTCGAAGACGTCCAGGTCGAGGTGGGTACCGGCGGGAAGCCCGGCGAGTCTCGCCCGGCTGGTGACGATCACGCCGCACTCGACCGAGCCCGGCAGCAGGGGTCTCACCTGTGCGGGGTCGCGCGCGTTGTCCAGCATCAGCAGGACCCGACGGGTGCTCAGGGTGCTCCGGAACAGCCGGCCCCGGTCCTCCGTCCCGGCCGGGATGCCCTGCGGGGGAACACCCAGCGCGGCCAGGAAGCCGCCGAGGACGGTCCCGGGGTCGGCCGGTTCCAGGCTGTTGCCGCGCAGGTCCACGTAGAGCTGCCCGTCGGGGAAGTGCCGGACGGCCTGGTGTGCGGCCCGGACGGCCAGGGTGCTCTTGCCGATGCCGCCCATGCCGGTGATGGACGCGACCGGCACGGACACCCGGTCCGGCTCGCCGAGGACGACGGCCAGTGCCGCCACCTGGGCCGCTCTCCCGGTGAAGTCCGGTGTGTCGGCAGGTAATTGAGCGGGAACGGCGAAGTCCGGGCCGGGTCTGAGCGGGGGTTCGCCGCCGCTCCCGGGCGGCGGGGTGTGCTCGGCTGACCGCGCCCGGGGTGCCGCCAGCAGCATCGGGTCGCTGGCGAGGATCCGCTCGTGCAGGGTGCCGAGCTCGGGCCCGGGGTCGATGCCCAGCTCCTCGGCCAGCACGTGCCGGGCCCGGCCGAACACGGCGAGGGCCTCGGCCTGGCGCCCGGTCGCGTAGAGCGCCCGCATCAGGAAGCCGTACGGTCTTTCCTGCATGGGGTGTTCATGGGTGAACGCGATGAGTTCCGGGATCAGCAGCTCGTGCCGACCGCCGCGCAGGTCGTGGTCGAAGCGCTCCTCCATCAGCGTCAGCCACAGCGCGGTGAGCCGGGAACGCTGCTGCTCCGCGAACGGCCCGGGCACGCCGGCGAGCGGTTCGCCCTGCCAGAGCGCGAGGGCCTCGGCGAGCAGGCGGCCGCACGCCGCCTCGTCACCGGTGTCCCGGGCCCGAACGGCGCCGGTGGCCAGCGCCTCGGCGTGCACCGCGTCCACCGAGGACGGTTCGATGAGCAGTTGGTAGCCGTCCCGCAACGAGACCAGCCGCTTGGGCGTGGTGCGGTCGTCCTCCACGATCCGCCGCAGCCGCCAGGCGTAGGTGCGCAGACTCGACAGCGCCGAGTCCGGCGCCGCCTCCCCCCAGATCGCACCGATCAGCTCGTGGGCGGAGACCGCCCGCCCCGAGCGAAGGAGCAACGCCCCGAGCAACGCCTGCTGCTGGGGTGCTCCGGTGGCCATACTGGCCTCGCCTCGGATGACCCGCACGCCGCCCAACACAGTGAACCGGATGTTCTCTCCCACGGATCCCCACACCCCCTCCATGGCCGGCGCCGACGGCCCCCTCCGTCTCGCCTCACTAGTGTTTTTGTCAAACTGAGGACTGTTTATCACACCGGATGGCGCCTTTCACCAGGTCACGGCCATTCTTTTGGAACACCCCCCGCCGCGAAATCCGCGCACGTCCACCGGCGGCCAATAGCCCCCGATTCGATGCCTCCCGCCCCCGCCCCGAACGGCTGGAACCGCAGGTGAAAGCCCTTGCCGGAGCGTCGGGCCCGGCGACCGCGAAGCCCCCCGGACCCCCCTCCGCCGGCGCATCCCGGGCTTCCGGCGGTTTGCCAACGAGGAAAAGGGAAGCCCGGACAGGGACTTCGAGGACTTCGCAGACATTCCCGCCACCCCGGCCGATATCCCGGGCCGCGGCCGGGTCATGGACGTCGGCATTCGTCCGCCGCGGGCGGGAAAGCCACCGACGACCGGACCGGCCTTCACGGCGCGGTGCCCGCCGGACCACACAGCGGACGGCGACGCGGGAGTCGGCGAGCAGGACGGGCACGCGGGCGCGGAGATTCCATACCGCAAGGCTGTGTCGTGGCCGAGCTCCCCACCACCACCCCCGGGTGGACCGACGGTGGTACCCGTCGCTCCACCCGGGGGTGGTGGTGGAACTCCACTCGGAGTGGCGGGGGTCGCCCGGCGCTGGGGCTTCGCCAACTCCAGCCACTTCAGCCGCGCCTTCCGCGCGGCCTACGGCATCTCCCCCAGAGACTGGTAGGCCGCCGGCACGCCGCGGACCTGACGTTCCGACGACCGCGGCCCACGAACCGGTCCGTGTCGGGCCGGAAGGAAGTCGGGGCCCTGCGGCGGCTGCCTCGCGGCGGTGCTCCCGGCGTCCATCGCGGCGGCGACGACCTCGGGCGGACGGGCGGCCGGGCGGTGTGCGATGCAATCCACCCTTGCCGGGCTGCACGAAGAGATCAAGTTCGCGTAAGCTGTCCAGCACTTTGGCATGGTGTTGCCGAGATTTGACAGTGCTCGGCGAGCCCTGGATCCGCCTGACTTCCCATTGCCCTCAACGGAGTTCTGATGGACCTGATTCCCCAGCATCGACAGCAGGTACTGTGCGGCGGCCAGGTCGGGACCGGCGACTGCCGATTCGTCGGCGAACGGCCGGTCCGTCAGCCGGGGGTCTCCTGACGGACCATCGCGCCGGCCGCGCCGCTGCGAGCAGCGCCTCGGTGCGAGCCGCCTCTGCCACCGCCCGGCCGGTACATCATCCCTGCCCAAGAGTACCGCACAACTTCCGCACGTTTCCGGGATGTTCGCGTCTTCTCCACTGCCCGCAGCTTCCCGCAGGCCTGCGCCCGCTCCTGACCCCGGGCCCTGCGCGGAGTTGCCGATCGAGGCCCGACCACTACCCCTAGGACCGCTCCCTCGTGACATCCCAATCAGAACTGGCCCTCGGGCTAGGCGCCCTGGCCGTTCTCATAGCCGTCGTGGCCGCAGTACTGGCGCGATCACGCCGGGGACTCGCCCGGCAGAACCGGGCGCTGGCGGCTTCCCTGAAGTCCGCCGAAGCGCTGGCGCAGTCCGCCGATCAGCGCAGGCAGGCCGCCGATCGGGACCGGCAGGCCGCCGAATCCCGCGCGGACGACGCCGCGGCCCGCGCGGCGGAGTTCCAGGACGAGGTGCGCCACCTGCACTCCGTGCGGCTTCCCGCCCTCGCCCTGCACCTGATCAGCTCCCACCACCCGGTCCCGGGGCTGCGCCACGAGAGCCTGGCGGGGTCGACGGAGGCAGAGCTCGTCGACTCCGTGATCGACCTGGTGACCGGCGTCGTGCTCAAGGAGCGCCGCCGGGTGGACGCCGCCGCCCGGGCGGCCCTGCGCGGCACCAGCCAGGACTCCCAGGCGCTGTCGTACCGTCTGCAGACGGAGATCGAGGCCCTGCAGAACGAGTTCAGCGCACCGCGGCGGTTGACGGAGCGTCTGCTCGCCACGGACCACCTCAACGAGCAGAACCTCCGCCTCATCCAGCGGACCGCGATCGTGTGCGGCGCCTGGCCCGGCCACGTGCGCAAGAACACCTACCTGGTGGAGCTCGTGCAGGGTGCCTCGTCACGACTGCGCGGCTTCGAACGCGTCAAGATCAACTCTCGGCTCGGGGCCTCCAACCTCGGCATCGTCGGGCGCGCGGCCGAGCCCGTCGCCGTGGCCTGTGCCGAGCTCATGGCCAACGCGCTGGAGCACTCGCGCGACGACCTCGCCGTGGAGGTCAGCCTGATCCAGACCGGGAACGGCAGCGTCTGCATCACGGTCGACGACGCGGGCAAGGGCATGACCTCGGAGGCCCTCGGCCGGGGTGTCCGGCTGGTCTCCGGTGAGCAGCGCGAAGTGATGCTCACCGAACTGGGCGACCCGCCGTCCCAGGGGTTCGCCGCCATCGGCCGTCTCGTCGCCGACTACGGCTTCCACGTCTCCATCGACAATCCCTCTCCCTATGGCGGGGTGCGCGCTGTGGTGTCTGTTCCCCCGAACCTGCTGACCTCCATCGACGAGGAGGTCGAACCGCCGTCGGCGATGGCGCCGTTGCCCGTAGTGGCGCCCCAGGTCGCCCAGCGCCCGGCCCCGGCCGGCCAGGCCGACCCGGGCACGCCGGCTCCCGCGCCGACCGCGCCGACCGCGGCGGGGGCCGCGCCGGAGCTGCCGCAGCGTCGCCGTCGCGCCGCCACGGCGACGCCCGCCCCGAGCACCGCGACCTCGACGCCGCGGGCGCTGGACCCGGAGCGGGAGCGCAACATCTGGGCCGCCTTCCAGGAGGGCCACACCAGCGGCCGTAACGAGACCGATCCCGAAGGAGAGCAGTGACCGTGCCCGAGAACCTCACCGCAGCGGACCAGTCCGCTTGGTACCTGAACCCGATCACCGAGATCCGGGGCGTGCGGCACGCCCTGATCATGACCCTCGACGGGATGGTTCAGGGCAGGTCCCAGAACCTCACGGTCGACGAGGCGGACGGCATAGCGGCGATGACCGCCGCGATGCACGCCGCCGCCCGCGCCGCCACGAACACCGCCCTGGGCGCGGCCGAGAACCTTCCCATCCAGACCGTCACCGCGGTGAACGCGCTCGGCACCTACATGGTCATGCCGGCCGGCGCCGGTACCAACACCCTGATCGCGGCCGCCGGCGACGAGGAGATGCCGATGGGCGTGGTCGCCCACACGATGGCCCGGCAGGCGAAGAAGCTCGGCGAGCAGGTCATGTCCGTTCCGCGCCGCGGCACCGAGGCCGGCGCGTGAGCCGCGGTCAGCAACAACGACGGCTGCTGCCCTCCTACCTGGCGACCGGAAGCAGCAGCCTTCCGGCCCGCAGCACCCTCGATTCGCTGACTGCCCTGCGTGCCACGGGCGTTCCGCCCGCCTCCTACCACACCGCCGTGCACCAGCGGGTCGTCCGGCTGCTCACCGGTGGCGCCCTCACCGTCATCGAGGTGGCGGGCTATCTCGGCTTACCGGTGAGCGTCAGCCTGGTGCTCGCCGAACAACTCGTCAGTGACGGCCACCTGAAGGCCACCGTGCCGCTCCCGGATGCCCTCGCCCCCTCGAACGCCGGGCGCCCGTCGAAGGAAGTAATGGAAGAGGTGTTGAGTGGACTCCGCGCCCTCCTCGTCTGACCCGCGTCCCGTCTACCTGCCCGAGCGGGACCACCGGAGGGTCAAGATCCTGGTGACCGGCCCGCTCGGGGTCGGCAAGACGACGGCGATCAGAACCCTGTCGCAGATTCCGACCCTCCACACCGACGAGGTCATGACGGACGCCGCGGTCGGCACCGACGACCTCAGCCTGGTCGGGCTGCGCAACAAGAGCACCACCACGGTGGCCATCGACTTCGGCCGGCTGACCCTGCCCGGCAACCGGGTGGTCCTGTACCTGTACGGGACGCCGGGCCAGCGGCGGTTCCTGCCGCTGTGGGAGGGCATCGCGCACGGGGCGCTCGGGGCGCTGGTCCTGGCCGACACCCGGCGCCTGGACGAGTCCTTCGAGGTGATGGACCTCATCGAGGAGCACGGTCTGCCGTACGCCGTCGCCGTGAACGTGTTCCCCGAGTCCCCCGACTACGACCTGGAGCTGCTGCGTTCGAAACTGGACCTCGCCCCGGACACGCCCCTGGTCACCTGTGACGCACGGGTGAAGAACAGCAGCCTCACCGCTCTGGTCGAGCTGACCGCCCACTCCCTGTCCCTCGCTGGAGCACAAGCGTGACGAAGATACCCGCCGCGGCGCCGGTGCCCCTGTACGGTGCCGAGCACGCCGCGGACCCCCAGCGCAGCTACGACCTGTTGCGCCTCCAGGGTGCCGTCGGCCTCGCCGAGATCGCCCCCGGGGTCGTGGTCCACCTGGTCACCGACTACCGGGCCGCGCTGGACCTCCTCCAGGATGCCGAGACCTGGACCAAGGACACCCGCGGCTGGCTGTCCCAGGTGCCGCTGTCCAGCCCGATCAGGCCCAATGTGGAGTGGCGGGACAGCCTCTTCTACGCCGACGGCGAGTACCACGCGCACCTGCGCAAGGTGATCACGGACAGCTTCGGGCTGCTCGACCCCCACGACGTGCGCATGGTGACGTTCCGCTTCGCCGACACGCTGGTGCAGCGGTTCGCCGACAGCGGGACGGTCGACCTCGTCGGCCAGTACGCGCGGCAACTGCCGCTGATGGTCTTCAACAGGCTGTTCGGCATGCCGGACGAGTACGGCCCCCGGCTGGTGGACGCCCTCGCGGCCATGGTCGACACCGACCCGGAGCGGCAGGCCGCGGGTGGGCAGGCCTTCGGCGAGTACCTCGGCACCCTCTACCAGACCAAGGCCGAACAGCGCGGCCACGACCTGACCTCCTGGTTCATCGACCACCCCAACGGCCTGAACCAGGAGGAGGCCGTCAACCAGATCCTGATCACCCTCGGGGCCGGGAACGAACCGCTGTCGAACCTCATCGCGAACACCTGTGTCCGGATGCTGAGCGACGCGCGCTACTTCGGCACCCTCACCACCGGCAGCCTGCCGATCCAGCACGCCATCCACGAGGCGCTGTGGCAGAACTCGCCGCTGGCCAACTACAGCCTCCACTTCCCCAAGCGGGACCTGACCTTCCACGGCACCCACCTGCCGGCCGGCTCACCGGTCATGGTCTCGTACGCCGCGGCCAACACCTGTCCGCACGCGGGCGTCCCGACCGACGGCTACCGCTCCGGCACCAAGGCGCACCTGGCCTTCGCCGCCGGTCCGCACGCCTGCCCCGCCCGTGACCTCGCCCTGCTCATCGCCACCGCCGCCATCGAAAGGCTCACCAGCTACCTGCCGGACATCGAACTCGCCGTCCCCGTCGAGCAACTGACCTACCGCGAGGGCCCCTTCCACCGCACCCTCACCGCGCTCCCCGCCCGCTTCACCCCGCTGGCCCCCGACGCCGAGGGAGCGACTCCCTGGAGCCGGAGCCCCGCCGACTCCGGCCCGGACGCCGGACCGAACGCCGGGCCGGACGCCGCGCCGGCCCCGACAGCGGCCCCGACGGCGGCCCCGACGCCGACCCCGACGGCGGGCCCGCTCGCCGCGAGGGCCTAACGCCGCAGGCGGTGGTGGTGGCGGCGGACGCCACCACCACCGCGCGCCGCCGGGAACCCGTGTCCTCGTTCTGTCCAGACGGAAACCACCGCGACGGCCACCGACCGAAGAAGGAACCCAGGATCCGATGACGGACACGCTCGCCCAGACCGCTCCGCCCGACCTCACCTCGCTACGGCAGCAGGTGGACGCGGCTCTCACCGGCTTCCTGCACGCCAAGGCCGAGGACCCGCCCGGTGTCGAGGTGCTCCACCTCACCGACACCCTGCGCACCCTGCTCTTCGGCGGCAAACGCCTGAGATCCGTGCTGTGCCTCTACGGCTGGCACGCCGGCGGAGCGTCGGGCGAGCCGACGGCCGTCGTCCGCGCGGCCGCCAGCCTCGAACTCTTCCAGGCGTTCGCCCTGGTCCACGACGACGTGATGGACAACAGCGACCTCCGGCGCGGAACACCCTCCGCCCACCGGGCGCTCGCCACCGCCTACACCACCGACGGCGGCCCGCAGGAGCGGGCGCAGGCCTACGGGCTGGGCGCGGCCGTCCTGCTGGGCGACCTGGCCCTCGTGTGGTCCAGCGAGCTCCTCCACACCGCGGGCCTCGACCCGGGCCAGCTGGCCCGGGTGCTGCCCCTGGTCCACGCCATGCGCAACGAGGTCATGTACGGCCAGCTCCTGGACCTGCGGAGCACCGGCCGGCTCTCCGGGGACGTCGACACCGCGCTGCACGTGATCCGGTACAAGACGGCCAAGTACACCGTCGAACGGCCGCTGCACATCGGGGCCGCACTGGCCGGGGCCGCCCCGTCGGTGCTCGACGCGTGCACCGCCTTCGGCATACCGCTGGGAGAGGCGTTCCAGCTGCGCGACGACCTGCTCGGAGTGTTCGGCGACCCCGCCAGGACCGGCAAACCGGTCCTGGACGATCTGCGCGAGGGCAAGGCCACCGTGCTGATGGCACTCGCCGTCCAACGGGCCACGCCCGCCCAGTCGGGCACCCTGCACCGCCTGGTCGGCCGGAGCGACCTGACCGGTGAACAGGCCGCCGAGATACGCGAGGTCCTCGAAGCCACCGGTGCCCGGCAGGCCGTGGAGGAGATGATCAGCGCACGGTACGACGCCGCCCGCACCGCCCTGGACCGGGCCCCGTTCCCGGCCGCGGCCGCCCTCGGTCTGCGCCGGCTCGCCGAGGCCGCGACGGCGAGGCAGAGATGACCGACCGACGACGAACAGTCACCGTAGCCAGCCAGGGGGAGCACCCTTCCGTGAACACCACCCAGACCCACAGGACCTACGCCGAACGGGCCGGTGCCCTGGTGGCCCGGGTCGACCGGGACGACTGGGGCAGTGTCCGCCCCTCCCTGTACGAGACGGCCCGGGTCACCTCGGCGGCGCCCTGGCTGCCCGGGGAGTCCCGCCGCCTCGCCCACCTGCTGGCGGAGCAGGCGCCCGACGGCAGTTGGGGTGAGGGACCGGAACCGTACCGGCTGCTCCCGACGCTCAGCGCGGTGGAGGCCGCGTTGGCGGTCCTGCTCCGGGGCACCGCGTCCGCGCAGGACGGCGCCCGGCTCGCGGCGGCGGCGGACCGGGGGCTCGCCGCCCTGCGCGCGCTGCCGACGGACTGTTCGTGGCCGGACACGGCCGCCGCCGAGATCCTGGTGCCCGGTCTGGTCGCCGGGATCAACGAGCACCTGGAGCGGGCCGCCGCCGCCGGACTGCCCCGGCTCGGGCCTTGGCACGCGGGGCCCCGGCTCGCGGTCCCGCACGGCTACCACGAGGCGGCGCCCGCCTACGTGGCGCGCAAGTACGCGTCGGCCGGTCGCCTCCCGGTCAAGTTCCACCACACCTTCGAGGGCGTGGCCGGGTACCTGCCGCAGGACCTCATACCCGAGATACCCGAGGCGGCGGGCCTGTTGGGCAGCTCACCGGCGGCCACCGCCGCGGTGGCCGCCGTCGCACCCGCCGCCGTCCCCCGGGCGATCGCCGACCTGGAAGCCGTCGCCCAGCGCTACGACGGCCTCTTCCCCGAGGCGGCCCCGATCCTCGTCTTCGAACGCCTCTGGGTGGCCACCGCACTGGCCCGGGCCGGACTGCCCGCCGCCGCCGTGGAAACCGTCCGCTCGTGGGTCGACCGGATCTACGACCCCGCGGGAGTACGCGGCGCACCCGGCCTCATGGTGGACGCCGACGACACCGCCATGGCCGTGCTGGTGGCCTCGCTCGTGGGCCGGCCGTACGACCCCGCGCCGCTGGAGCTGTTCCACAACGGCGGCCACTACGACTGCTACGTCGGCGAGGACACCGGCTCGGTCACCGCCAACGCCCACGCCCTGCAGGCCCTCGACGGCCACCTCCGGCTGCGTCCCGACGCCGGGCCCGGCCACCGCCCCCGGATCCACCAGCTGTCCGAGTGGCTGGTCGACGTGCAGCAGCCCGAGGGGCACTGGCACGACAAGTGGCACGCCTCCCCCTACTACGCCACCGAACGGTGCGTGACCGCGCTCGCCCGCCACGGCGGCGACCGCGCCGGCGCGGCGGTGGACGCGGCCGCCACCTGGACGCTGAACACCCAGCGCGAGGACGGTTCCTGGGGAATCTGGGGCGGCACCGCCGAGGAGACCGCCTACGCCGTGCAGATCCTCCTGTGCGCTTCCGCCCGTTCACGCCGGCCCCGGCACGACCAGGCCCTGGACCGCGCCGCGCTCTTCCTGGAGTCGACGGCGGCCCCCGGACACCGGCACCCCGCCCTCTGGCACGACAAGACCCTGTACGCGCCCGGCGCGATGATCGAGGCCGAGGTGCTCGCAGCGCGCGAACTCCTGCGCGCCCGGCACGACTCGGCGGATCGACGGGCCACTGCCGCGGGCCACGCCCCCGGCGCCCACCTGCAAGGAGCACGCCCGTGACCGCCGACCTCCGGACACCGTCGACCGCTCCCGGGCGACTGCCGCTCCTCGGCCACGCCGTGCCGCTGATCAGGGACCGCCTGGCGTTCATCCAGAGCCTGCGCGCGCACGGGCCCGTCGTGCGCATCACCGTCGGCCCGAAGTCGGTGACCGTGGTGAACTCGCCCGAGTTGATCCACGAGATGCTCACCAGCAAGGCCGATCAGTTCTCCAAGGGGCTGCTCTTCGAGAAGCTCAAGCTCTTCGGCAAGGACGCGCTGCCGGTCGCGGAGGGCAAGCCGCACCTGCACCGCAGGCGCCAACTGCAGCCCGCCTTCCACCGGGAGAAGATCAGCGGCTACGTCGACTCCATGCGGGAGACCGTGACACCGACCGTCGCGGGCTGGCACGCGGGGGCCGAGCTCGACCTGAAGGCCGAGATGCAGCTGATGGCCCAGAACGTCGTCATGTCGGCGCTGTTCTCGTCGACCCCGGAGAGCGGCGCCGCCCACGCGATCCTGGAGAGCGTCGACACCGTCTTCACGGCCGCACTGCGGCGGGCCCTGCTTCCGGTGTCCGTGCTGGAGAAGCTGCCCACCCGCGGCAACCGGCAGGTCAAGGTGGCCAACGGCCTCCTGCGTGCCGCGGTCGCGGAGATCCTGGCGGAGCACCGGGCGACCCCGGACGCCTACGACGACATGGTGTCGCTGCTGCTGACCGTCGAGGACGGCGACGGTCAGCCGCTCGCCGACGACGAGATCCTCTCGGAGATCACCGGACTGCTCGCCGCGGGATCGGAGACCACCGCGGTCGTGGTGGCCTGGCTGTTCTACGAACTCGGCCGCAATCCCGACCTGGAGCACCGGCTCCACGAGGAGCTCGACGCCGTACTCGCCGGCGAGCCGGTCACCGCGGAGCACCTCGGGCGGCTCACCTTCACCCGCAGGCTCCTCAACGAGACCCTGCGGCTGTACAGCCCCGCCTGGCTGGTGACCCGGCAGGCGCTCGCGCCCGTGCGCCTCGGCCCGGTCGAACTGCCGGCGGGGGCGGACCTGGTGTGGAGTCCGTTCGCACTGCACCGGGAGCCCGACCTGTACCCCGATCCGGAGCGCTTCGACCCCGACCGCTGGCTGCCGGAGCGCCCCCAACCGCCGAAGGGGGCCTTCATCCCCTTCGGTTCCGGCAAGCGCATGTGCATCGGGGACGCGTTCGCGTCGACCGAGGCGATGGTCATCACGGCGGTCATCGCCTCCCGTTGGCGGCTGCGGCCGACCCGCCCCGACGCGGTACGGCCGATCGGCGAGATCACCGTCCACCCCTCGTCGCTCCAGGTGGTCGTCGAGAGCCGGCGGCACGCCCACGCGGGGAGGACCGCATGACCGACACCGCCCAGCCGGCCCAGCCGGCCCAGCCCGCCGCCCCACCGGCCCTGCCGATGCCCGACCTCGGGCACACCTTTCCCGGACCCTTCGCCGTCAGCCCCCACGCCCACGACATCGAGCGGCAGACCACCGAGTGGCTCGGCGCCTTCCCGCTCGTCGGCTCCCCGGGCAAGCTGAAGGCCCTGTGCAACATCACCGGCCACGGCATGGCGCGCACCTTCCCGACCGCGGACCGCGAGGGCCTCTTCCTCTGCGCCGACCTCCTGCTGTGGCTCACCGCGTTCGACGACACGTACGGCGAGGCCGCCGGAGCCCGTGACCCGGCCGGCCTGGTCCGCCGGATCGGCGAGTGCGTCCACCTGCTGGCCGGTCACGGCGAACCGCCCGGCGACACCGGTGTGTTCGGTGCCGCGCTGCGCGACCTCCTGGCCCGGCTCCGGGAACGGGCTCCCGGCACGCGCTACCTGCGGCTCACCACGCACCTGCGGGACAACCTGTTCGGCATCCTCTGGGAGGCCCACCACCTCGACGGACCCGACCCGGTCGGCCTCGCCGACTACCGCGCGATGCGACCGCACACGGTCTTCGTGCGGACCGTCATGGCGGCCGCCGAAGTGGCGCTCGGCTACGAACTGACCGAACGGCAGCGCGAGTCGGCGGCGCTGCGGGAGCTGGAGTCGGCCGTCGCCGACCTCGCCGGCTGGATCAACGACCTCGCCTCCTACCGGAAGGAGGCGGCCCACGACGGCCCGCCGCCGCTGAGCCTGCCGACCCTCCTGATGCGGCAACACGCCTGCGGCCTCGACGAGGCCTTCCGACTGGCCTCCCGGATGTGCGAGGACCGTGCCACCAGGGCCGGCGCCCTCATCACCGAACTGACCGGCACCGGTGACGGCGCGCTCCGCGAGCACGTGGGAGCCCTCCGGTCCATCGCCTCCTCGTACGTCTGGCACATCGAGCACGCCCGCTACCGGGTCTCCTGACGGCCCCCTCGGCGAAGCCCATGGACAGGCGCGTTCCGGGCGCCGGGACACGCGCGAGGCGGTGATGGCGCCGCTGGGGGGGGCGCGCGGCGCGCGCGACGCGGGCGGGGGGGAGTTCGGGAGCGGGGCGGCGCGACACCA
>NZ_JBEOSV010000082.1:14104-38217 GCF_040303245.1 Kitasatospora sp. NPDC096077
CCACTCCACCCCGCCCGCCCCCGGCTCTCCTGCCGCCCCCCTCGCCTACCCCTTGGCACTGCCGCGGCCCGCCCGCCGAACGACGCTAGCGTCGTTCGGCGCCCGGTTCGCGTGCGGGCAGGCCGCGGAGCAGCGTGCCGAGGAAGAGGTCGAAGCGGGGAGAGCCGTCACCGAGGTCGTGGGGGTGCTCCTGGGCGGCGAGCCAGCCGACGACGGAGGTGATGAAGACGTACCAGCTCTGTTCGGCGAGGTGGGGCGGGACGCCGGCGTCGGTGAAGGCCGCGATGACGGCGGCGCGCAGCCGCCCGAGGGCCGAGTCGGTGTGGCGGTGCGGCCGGGAGAGCCGGGTCGCGTAGCCGGGCAGGGCGAGGAAGGTGTCGTGCATGCCCCAGGCGAGGTCGGCGAGCCAGGGCCGCCACTCCTGGCCGTGGGGGCCGTCGGCGGGGAGGACCCGTTCGACCATCACCTCGTTGACGAGGTCGAGCAGTTGGTCGCGGTTGGCGACCCAGCGGTAGAGCGCGGCGTGGGTGACGCCGAGGCGCGTGGCGAGCTCCCGCATGGTCAGGGTGTCGAGGTTCCCGGCCGCGACGGCGGCGTCGACGATCTGCTCGCGGCTGATCCGTGCGGGGCGCCCCCGGCGTGCGGGGGTCGTCGGGGTGTCGGCCATGGTCAGGACTATACGAGGGCCGCCGTCGGGCACCCGTCACGAGGGTTTGCGTCCGGGGCTGGACGGGCGCGACTTATTAAGTAACCATTGGTAGCTAAGTGGGTCGGCCAATCGGCCGCCCGCCGACACCCATGCCGTCACGGAGCCGGGAGGACACGACGATGAAGGACAGGACCGTGGTCGAGAACGCAGTGCGGGGCACGGTGGCCGACGGCTTCGAGCCGGTGCGCGCGGAGTTCGCCGCCGTCGCGGCCGAGGAGGGCGGCGACCACGCCGCGCAGCTCACGGCCTACCGGTGGGGCGAACGCGTCGTGGACCTGTGGACCGGTCCGCAGACCACCGGGGACTCGCTGTTCGGCGCGTACTCCGCGTCCAAGGGCGCCGCGCACCTGGTCGTCGCCTCGCTCGTCCAGGACGGCGTGCTGGACCTGGACCGGAAGGTCAGCCACTACTGGCCGCAGTTCGCTGCGCACGGCAAGGGGGACCTCCTGCTGCGCGAGCTGCTGGCCCACCGGGCCGGCCTGGTCGGCACGGACGGCGGCTTCAGCGCCGAGGAACTCGCCGACGACCGGACCGTCGCCGAGCGCCTCGGCGCGCAGCGCCCGTACTGGCGGCCGGGCACCGCGTTCGGCTACCACGCGCTGGTCGCGGCGGCGCTCAGCGGCGAAGTGGTGCGCCGCGCCACCGGGTGCAGCGTCCAGGCGCTGTTCGCCGAGCGGGTGCGCGACCGCTACGGCGTCGACTTCCACCTCGGGCTGGCCGCGGCGCAGGAGCACCGCTTCCTCGACGCCCTGCCGATGACGGCGACCCCCGAGCGGCTGGCCGCCCTGGCGGCCGACGCGGGCGCCCCGAACAGCCTGTCCGGCATCGCCTTCAACCGCCACCACCCGCGCAACCCCGCGGTGTGGGAGCTGCCGAACATCCCGGCGGTCCGCACCTCGGGGACGGCCTCCTTCGGCGGCGTCGCCTCGGCGCGCGGCCTGGCCCGGATGTACGCGGCGGCGATCGGGCCGCTGGACGGGACGCCGCCCCTGCTCGCGCCGGAGACCGTCGCACTGGCCGGGCAGATCCAGTCCTCCGGCCACGACCTGGTCCTCGGCGTCCACAAGGCGTTCACCATCGGCTTCCACGCCACCGCCGAGTACCACCCCCAACTCGGCCAGGGCTCCTTCGGCCACAGCGGCGCGGGCGGCCAGCAGGCCTTCGCCGACCCCCGCAACGGCATCGCCTACGGCTACACCCGCCGCCGCACCCCGTTCCCCGCCGCGGCCGCACCCGAGAACGACCGCCTGATCCGCGCCCTGTACGCGGCCGCCGCCGCACGATGAACGCCTGGGGCGCGTCTGACAATTCGCGCGCCCGGCGGGAATTGTCAGACACGCCCTGTCGGCCGGGGGCGCTCGGGGCGGTCGTCGTGTTCCGCTCGGCCGTCGGAGCGCCTCGGCCGGACAGCGCCTAGAGTTGCGAGGCCCCTCCGTCGACGGGGAACTCCGCTCCGGTCGAGAAGGTCGCGTCGAACGCCAAGTACGCGACCGCGGCGGCGACTTCCTCGGGCGTCCCCAGCCGCTGCATCGGGTTGGTGCTCCGGTAGGTGTCCTTCATCCCCTCGACGACGTCGGCGGGCAGCGAGGAGCGGTCCAGGATGCCCGAGTCGATCGGGCCGGGGCTCACGGCGTTGACGCGCACCTTGCGCGGGAGCAGCTCGCGGGCCAGGGTGCGCGTCATCGACCGCAGGGCCGCCTTGCTCGCCGAGTAGACGCTGAGCGCGTCGAGGCCCAGGACGTTCACCACCGACGTGGTGAGGACCACACCGCTTCCCTCGCGCAACAGCGGCGCCAAGGCCTGCACGGTGAAGTACGGGCCCTTGACGTTGATGCCGAACAGCTCGTCGTACATCTCCTCCGTCGTCGAGTCGAACGGCGCGGACGCGGTGACGCCGGCGTTGACGAACAGCGCGTCCACCGTGCCGAACCGCTCCTGGACGGTGCCCGCCAGCGCCCTGACGTCCTTCAGGGACGCGGTGTCGCTCCGGACGGCGATCGCCCTGTTCCCCAACTGCTCCAAGGCCGCGTCCAAGGTGGCACCGGTGCGGCCGGTGATCAGTACGTGCGCCCCACCGGCCGCGAACAACCGGGCCGCGGCCAGGCCGATACCGCTGCTTCCGCCCGTGATCACGATCTTCTTGCCGTCGTAAGTGGTCATGTCCTCCAGTCAAATGTCCACCCGCGCACCGCGTCCAAGACCTGTTCCGCATGCCGCCATGCCCCGGGCGCATGACGGCGCACGACGTACCCTGGGCGGATGGACGTCGATCTGCGGCTCGTGCGCTACTTCACGGTCGTGGCGGAGTACGGCAACTTCGGCCGGGCCGCCACCAGGCTGCACCTGGCGCAGCCGTCGCTGAGCCGCCAGATCCAGCGGCTGGAAGCCGAGCTCGGTGTCCGGCTCCTCGACCGCTCGCCGCAGGGCAGCAGCCTCACCGACGCCGGTCGGGCCTTCCTCCCCAGGGCCCGGATCCTGCTCCAGGAGGCCGAGCAGGCCGCTCGCGCCGCCAGGGCCGCCGTCCAGCCCCGTACCCTCACCGTCGGCTACGCCGAAGGACTGGTCGTCACCGCCTGGGTGCAGGAACTGCGCCGCCGGCACCCCGACAGCCAGGTCCGCACCCGGCACCTCGACTGGCGGGACACGGACGCCCTCGCCGAGGGACGGATCGACGCCCTCGTCGCCTACCGGCCCCTGCCCCTGCGCCTGTTCGCAGGGGGCTTCCGGGTGACCAAGCTCCACGAGGAGTCGCGGGTACTCGTCACATCGGCAGGTCATCATCTGGCGAACGAGGAATCCGTCAGCCTGCGAGCCCTCTCGGACGAGGAGTTGGTGACCTGCGTCAGCACTCCGGTGGTCTGGAGCACGCCCAAGCCGGTCGGCGACCGCCCGGCACCGCCCCCGCCCGCGATCGACGACAGCTACGAGGACAAGCTGGAACTCATCGCCACCGGCCACTGTGTCGCGCTCTTCCCGGCCGGCGACCGACGCCCTGCCGTACGCGAGGACATCGCCCTGGTGCCCGTCCTCGACGCCGATCCCTGCGAGACCGTGCTCGTCACCCGCGCCGACGACCCCAACCCGCTGCTCGGATCGCTGGAAGACGTCGCACGGACGCTGGGAGAACGAACAAAGGTCTAGCGGCCGTCACTCCGACCCAGCACAATCGCTCGTGTGACGACCACCACGCATACTCCCCCGGCCACTCACAACACGCCCGTCGCGTGCGCCCGCGGGTTCCTGACCGGTGGTGTGGTCGGGGCGTCACTCGCCGCGCTCGTCGTGGGCACCGTCGTCGAGAACGCACCGCTGTTCGTCGCGGGGTTGGTGGTGCCCACGGTCTACGGGCTGCTGCTGTTCCTCGCCGGCATGCCCAGGCGTGCCCGGGAGGCGGCGGTCGTGCACCGCACGGCGCTCGCGAGGATCGAGAGCCTGGAGGCCGTCCGGGGCGAGTCGAGCGACGTGCCCGTGCGCTTCGAGCTCACCGTCGTACCGGACGACGGGCCGGCGTTCCGGGTGGGGACCACACAGGACATCAACCTCGTCGACCTGCCCGACTACCGGCCGCGCGGTGTCGTGGTGGTCGAGTACCCCCCGGACCGGCCGTGGCGGGTACGCATCGTCAAACGGCCGACGCCGCCGTGGGAGAAGCGGGCGGCATCCGCCCACCTCGAACCGGTGTCCGCGACGACCACCGTGGCCGCGCCCCCGGAGGGCTGTGCCTTCGGCTTCGCCGTGCTCCTCGGCCTGCTGCTCGGCGCGGCGGCCGTGGTCCTGCTCTTCCGCGCGGACCTCTTCGGCCGGGACGACAGCGCGCAGCCGCCGCCGTCCGTCCCGTCCGCGTCGTCGTCCACGTCCTCGACCGCCTCCTCGACCACGGTCGTCACGTCGGCGTCCGGAACGGTCACCCTGGGCGCGGGCCAGTCGTTCCTCGACAAGGGCGAGTTGGGCCGGGCCGTCGACACGCTCACCAAGGGTGGGGACGCGCGCCAGGCGCTCACCGTCGTCGTCGGGGAACGCCTGCTGTCGGTCGTGTTCGCGCCGACCGGCGCCCCGCAGACCCCGGCGTTCGACCCCCGGGCGCTGCCCTACGACCGTTTCCCCGCCCTGGTGGACGAGGCCGCGACCGCCCTCGGCGCCGGCTCCCCACAGACCTGGCAGATCACCGCCGAGCGCCTCACCGGCTCCCTCGTCATCAGGGTCGTCGTGACCGGGCCCGGGGGTACCGCGTCACTGGAGGCCGACGGGCGGGGCGACGTGGTGCGGCGTGCCGGGACCGCACGCTGAGGCACCCCCGGACGAGAGCAGGAGAGTCGGATGGATTGGATGGATTGGCACGGATACCTGGTCCCCTGGTGCGGCGTGTTCGGCGCGGCGGCGCTCGTCGGCTACGGGCGGTCGCTGGCCGGGATGACCCGGGCGCAGCGGACGGTCCGGGTGCGGGGGCGGATCGAGCGGGTGGACGAGCCCCGGCACGGGAGCTCCCCGGAGGACGGGATCGGCGTGGTCGTCTCCTTCCAGGACCCGGCCACCGGGCAGGAGTTCACCGTCACCAACGACGGTGAGCGCGGCGAGCGGATCCGCGTGGCCTGGACGGGCCGGGAGATCGGAGTCCGCTACCCGCGCGGCAGGCCCCACGCCTACCGGTTCGTCAACGACCCCTCCGAGGGCGGCCGCGGGCTCGGCTGGCCGACCTTCGCGCTCCTCCTCTGCTACGCCGGTCCGGTCACCGTCCTCGCGATCGACCGGGGCTGGCCGTGGGCCCTGCTGGGCTTCTGCGGACCGTGGGCCCTCTCCGGGGCGTACCACCTGCCCGGGAACATCCGCGACCGCAACCGCCGCCTCGACCGGCTGGCCGCGATGGCCGCCGTACCCGGGCGTTTCGTCGCCGTCCTCAAGAGCGTCACCGTCGACGACGACGGGTACACCTCCAGCCGCCTGGTGCCGGTCCTCGCCTTCACCACCCTCGACGGCCGGGCCGTCACGGCCTACTACGAGTCCAACCTGCCCGATGCCGCCGGAGCACGGGGCCTGGACGTCACGATCCACTACGCCCCCGACGACCCGGCGGTCTTCGTCCTGGACGTCGAGGCCGGACGCCGTTCCTGGAAGCTGGACATGGCCGTCAACGCGGTGGGTCTGCTGGTCGTGGCGACGGCGGCCGTGGTGGGGGCGGTCAAGCTGTGACCGGGTGCGGCCGAGCCCGCCCGGCGTCCGCCGGCGGGCGGGTTCAGCGGTCCACCGGGAGGCCGTCGCGTTGTTTGATCGGCTTCATGATGATCTGCGAGTTGACGGCGGTGGCGCCCGGCAGCCGGGTGAGGCGTTCGGTCCACAGCTTCTCGTAGGCGGCCAGGTCGGCGACCGCGACGCGGACCAGGCAGCCGGGGCTGCCCATCAGGCGGTAGGCCTCGACCACGTCGGGGATGGCGAGGAGGGCTTCCTCGAACTCGGCGACCGAGCGGGTGTCGCGCTCGATCGAGACCAGGACCTCGAAGCTGCGGCCGATGGCCTGGGGATTGACGATCGCCCGGTAGCCCTCGATCACGCCGTCCAGTTCCAGCTGGCGCACCCGGCGCAGACAGGGCGAGGCGGTCAGGCCGACGCGCTGGGCGAGCTCCTGGTTGGTCAGCCGGCCGTCGTTCTGGAGCTCGCGCAAGATGCTTCTGTCGATTGGGTCCACAGCGGCATTATGTACCACTGAAGACCGCGATCCGGGCAGTGATTTGCAACCCCATTGCGGCTGTTTCGCCGTAATCTTGCGGCCGGCGCCGATCGCGCCGCACCCCGCACCCTCGAAACGGACACCGCCATGCAGCTTGCCCTCCAGCCGTCGACCCGCGTCGAGCACGACCTGCTCGGCGAGCGCGAGGTCCCGTCCGACGCGTACTACGGCATCCACACCCTGCGGGCGGTGGAGAACTTCCCGATCACCGGCACCCCGGTCTCGGCCTACCCGGAGCTGGTCAACGCGCTGGCCTGCGTCAAGCAGGCGGCGGCGTCGGCCAATCGCGACCTGGACCTGCTGGCGGACGGCAAGGCCCGGGCCATCGTGGCGGCCTGCGAGGAGATCCGGGCCGGCCGCTTCCACGAGGAGTTCGTGGTGGACGTGATCCAGGGCGGCGCCGGCACCTCCACCAACATGAACGCCAACGAGGTGGTCGCCAACCGCGCGCTGGAGCTGCTCGGGCACGCCAAGGGCGAGTACCGCGAGCTGCACCCGCTGGAGGACGTGAACGCCGGGCAGAGCACCAACGACGTCTACCCGACCGCCGTCAAGATCGCGCTGTACTTCGCCGCCCAGGGCCTGCTGTCGGCCATGGCGGTACTGCGCGACGCCTTCGCCGACAAGGCCGCCGAGTTCTCCGACGTGCTGAAGATGGGCCGCACCCAGCTCCAGGACGCCGTGCCGATGACGCTCGGCCAGGAGTTCGCCGCGTTCGCGGTGATGCTGGAGGAGGACCGCAGCCGGCTGGCCGAGGCCTGCGCCCTGATCCGCGAGATCAACCTCGGCGGCACCGCGATCGGCACGGGGCTCAACGCCCACCCCGCGTACGCGGCCACCGCCTGCGCCCACCTCGGCGCGATCACCGGCATATCCCTGGAGGTGGCCGGCGACCTGGTCGAGGCGACCCAGGACGCCGGCGCGTTCGTCCAGCTCTCCGGGGTGCTCAAGCGGGTCGCCGTCAAGCTCTCCAAGACCTGCAACGACCTGCGGCTGCTCTCCTCCGGCCCCCGCACCGGCCTCGGCGAGATCAACCTGCCCGCCGTGCAGGCGGGTTCGAGCATCATGCCGGGCAAGGTCAACCCGGTGGTGCCCGAGGTGGTCAACCAGATCGCCTTCGAGGTCATCGGCAACGACCTCACCGTCACCTTCGCCGCCGAGGCCGGACAGCTCCAGCTCAACGCCTTCGAGCCGATCATCGCCCACAGCCTGCTGAAGAGCATCACCCACCTGCGGGCCGGCTGCCTGACCCTGGCCGAGCGCTGCGTCGCCGGCATCACCGCCAACCGCGAGCACCTCGCCCACCTGGTCGGACGCTCGATCGGCCTGGTCACCGCGCTCAACCCGCACATCGGCTACGAGAACGCCACCAGCATCGCGCAGGAGGCGCTCACCACCGGAACCTCCGTCCACGACCTGGTACTCGGCCGGGGCCTGCTCACCGAGGAGCAGCTGGGTGAGATCCTGCACCCCGACAACCTCGCCCGCCCGCACAGCAACTGAGGTACCGAAATGAAGCTGCCGATGTCTCCCGCGACTCCCCGCCGGATCGCCGACGACCACGTCACCCGGGTCGCCGTCGTCGATCCGTCCGTCTCCACCTGGCTGGGCCTGGCGCCGGAGGACGACCGGCTGCCCGACCTGTCGCCGGACGGCGCCGAGGAGGGCGCCCGGCTCGCCCGGGAGACCCTGGCCCGGCTCGACGCCCTCCCCCGACCGGACCGCGAGGCCGACCCGGCCGAGCTGACCTGCGCCCGGCTGCTGCGCGAGCGACTGACCGCCGAGCTGCGGGTGCACGAGGCCGGCGAGCACTTCCGCGCCGTGCGCAACCTGCAGACGCCGATGCACGCGCTGCGCAGCATCTTCACCATGATGCCCACCGCCACCGAGGACGACTGGGTGCCGGTGCTCGGCCGGCTGCGCAAGCTGCCCGCCGCGCTGGACGGCTACCGGGCCACCCTGAACGAGGGCATCGACCGCAAGCTGCTCGCCGCGCCCCGCCAGGCCGAGGTGCTCGCCGACCAGCTCACCGGCTGGACCGGCGGGCCGGCCGGCGGCCCCGGCTGGTTCGGCGACCTCGTCGCCCCGGCCCCGCAGCGGCTGCGCCCCGAGCTGGCGGCGGCCGCGAACGAGGCGACCGCCGCCGTCGCGGGGCTGCGGGACTGGCTGCGCGAGACCTACCGGCCCGCTGCCGAGGGCACCCCGGACGCGGTCGGCCGCGAGCGCTACCTGGTGATGGCCCGTCAGTACACCGGCGCCGACCTGGACCTCGACGAGGCCTACGGCTGGGCCTGGGAGGAGTTCCACCGGGTCTGGGCCCAGCTGCGGACCGCCGCCGCGCAGATCCTGCCCGGCGGCACCGTCCAGCAGGCCCGTGCCCACCTGGACGAGCACGGACACGGGGTGCAGGGCGCCGAGGCGATGCGGGACTGGCTGCAGGCGCTGCTGGAGGAGGCGATGGACGCGCTCGACGGGAGCCACTTCGACATCGCCGGCCCGCTGCGCCGGGTCGAGACCCGGATCGCCCCGCCCGGCAGCGCCGCCTCTCCCTACTACAGCAGCCCGAGCCTGGACTTCAGCCGCCCGGGCCGGGCCTTCCTGCCGGTGGCCGCCGGCGAGGAGCAGAAGACGTTCCGCAGCTGGCGACTGGTCAGCACCTGGTACCACGAAGGCGTGCCCGGCCACCACCTACAGCTCGCCTCCTGGACGGCGGCCGCCGAACAGCTGTCGCGCTACCAGGTGACCCTCGGCAAGATCAGCGCCAACGTGGAGGGCTGGGCGCTGTACGCGGAGCGGCTGATGGAGGAGCTGGGCTTCCTCACCGACCCCGGGCGGCGGCTGGGCTACCTGGGCAAGCAGATGATGCGGATCGTGCGCGTGATCATCGACATCGGCATGCACCTGAAGAGCGCCATCCCGGTCGCCTCCCCCTTCCACCCGGGCGAGCGCTGGACCCCTGAGCTGGCCACCGCGTTCATGGGCGAGTACGTCGGCCTGACCCCCGGTCACCTGGACAGCGAGATCGTCCGCTACCTCGGCCGCCCGGGCCAGGCGATCGGCTACAAGCTCGGCGAGCGCGCCTGGCTGGCCGGCCGCGAGGCGGCCCGCCGCCGCCAGGGCGCCGGATTCGACCTCAAGCGCTGGCACATGACGGCGCTGCGGCAGGGCTCGCTGGGCCTGGACGACCTGGAGGCGGCACTGGCGGCGCTCTGACCCGCCTGACGGGGAACAGGCAGCCCCGCTCGACGTTCCACTCGCTATGCGATGTGCTCGCGAATGATTTCGCCGATCCGCCGAGGAAGTCCGGGCGAGAACAATGAGTGTCCCATTCCCGGGATCGACTGGAATCGGGAATGCGGGATTTCCTCGGCGAGGGCGCGGCCGTGCGGGAGCGGGCGAAGGGGGTCTTCGGTGCCGTGCACGACCAGTGTCGGGGCCTTGATCGAGGACAGCGGCACCCGACGGTCCTCGGTCATCCGACGTCCGGCCAGGTCATGGTTGAGGGCCGCGGTGTGGTCGCCGGTCCGGTCGAAGGAGGCTTGCGTGAAACGCCGAGCGGCCGGCTCGTCGAACGGAAGGACGTCGCCGTTGAGCACACGCCACGTCTCCAGATTCGCCGTGACGTACTCGTCGCGAGTCCCCTGCGGGAGGGCGGCGCGCTGCGCAAGGTGGGTCAGGAAGCGTGCCGCGGGCGGCGGCAGGTCGCTCGGGTCGGGTGCCTGGCCGGCCATGGCGCGCGCCCAGGCCGGGCCCGCGCTGTGGCCCATCGGGCCGGTCATGATCGCGGTCAGGGTCAGCACGCGTTCGGGGCGGTGCACGGCCAGCCGACCGCCCCGCTGACCCCGTCCGAATACCGGAGGGCCCACGGTTCAGCGGCGCCACGACCGGAAGTGGGAGACAGCCACGGGCGCCGGATTCGAGAGGGCCGGGTCGGTCAGAGGAGGGCGCCGCCGGAGACCTCGACGCGCTGGGCGGTCATCCAGCGCAGGCCGTCGGACGCCAGCATGGCGATGGCGTCGCCGATCTCCTCGGGTTCGCCGACCCGGCCGAGCGCGGTCTGCCCGGCCAGTACCTGGCGCATCCCGGCGTCGTCCCGCATGGCGCCGCCGTTGAAGTCGGTGGCGGTCGGCCCCGGGGCGATGGAGTTGACCCGGATGCCCCGGGGGCCGAGTTCTGCGGCCAGGGTGCGGCTCAGGGCCTCGACGGCGGCCTTCGAGGCGGAGTAGACCGAGGTCGCGGGGCTGGTGTGGCGGGTCAACGACGACGAGACGTTGATGACCCGGGCATCCTGCGCCAGCAGCGGCACGAGCGACTGGATGAGGAAGAACGTGCCCCGCACGTTCGTGTCGAACACCGTGTCGAAGTCGTCGACCGTGACGGCTTCCAGCGGGCCGAAGACACCCACGCCGGCGTTGTTGACCACGACGTCGAGCCGCGAGGCCCCCCAACGCTCGAGCAGTGCGGCCAGCTCGGAGGTGAAGGCTCCGAAGGAGGAGACGTCGCTGATGTCGAGACGCAGGACAGCAGCGGTCCCACCCGCAGTGTGCACGTGCCGCGCCGTCTCCTCGGCCCCGGCCGCATCACCGCGATGAGTGACCACGACCCGCATCCCGCGCGCCGCCAGCGCGAGAGCCGTACTCCGGCCCAGACCACGGTTCGCACCGGTCACCAGGGCGGTCCTGTCGGCTGTCATCCGCTACTCCCTCATCACACGGCGCCGGAGAGGCATCGGGCACCGCCATCCGAGGCGAGTCACTCGACTCGCCTTTCCATGGCAGCGTAGGCAGGCCAAGAGAGGCGAGTCAAGTGACTCGCCTCGGATCTGGGGCATACTGCACGCATGGCAGCAGAGCTCTCCGCACACCACCGACGTCTCGCCCAGCAGAAGCGTGAGGCGATCATCTCCGCAGCCACGGACCTCTTCCTGAACCGCGGTTACGACGGCACGTCCCTCGCGCGCATCGCCGAAGGGGCGGCGGTCTCGAAGTCCACCCTGTTCAAGCAGTTCCCCACCAAGGCAGCCCTCTTCGAGGCCATCGTCACCGAGTCCTGGCAGCGTGACGCCGCAGACGCCGGCGCGCGACCCCAGGTCGGAGACCTGCGCTCCGGCCTGACCTCCATCGGCCACCGCTACGCCGACCTGATCGGCCGGCCCGGCATGACAGCCCTGTTCCGCATCGTCATCGCCGAACTGCCCCGCTTCCCCGAACTGGGGCGGATGCAGTTCCAACTCGGCAAGCTGCCCTACTTCACCTCGGTCCAGCGCTACCTGGAGGCGGAGCACGAGGCCGGCAACGCCGACGTCCCGGACGCCGAGAGTGCCGCCAACCAGTTCCTCGGGATGATCGCCAACTACGTCCTGTGGCCCCGCATGCTGCTGACCGACTGGAACCCCACAGCCTCCGACATCCGCCACGCCGTCGAGCAGGCGGTGGAGACCACGCTCGCCCGCTACGCCTCCGATCGACCGGCCTGATCCACGAGCCGGCCTTCGTACGCCGCCGGCGCGAACCGTAGGCCCCCGCCACCCTGCCCCGTTGTCCCCGTGGTCCGGCTGCGGCGTGGGTGGTGCGGTGGTCCCGGCCTGCGGCGAGGTGGATACGATCAGCGGGTAATCACACCGCAGGTTTGGATGACATGACTCACCCTCAACTGGCCGATCTCCTGGCCCATGTACGCGAGCACTCGCCCTTCTACCGCGACCTCTACGCCGGACTGCCCGACGACGTCGCCGACCTGTCAGCGCTGCCGCTGATCGACCACAGCGCCTACTGGGGCGCCCACGGCATCGAGAGCAGCGATCTGCTCACCGGCCCGCACCAGGACGGCATCGTCTTCAAGACCGGCGGCACCACCGGCGCGCCGCGCGTCTCGGTCTACACCCGCGACGAGTGGCGTGCGATGGCCCGGCGCTTCGCCGACGGGCTGCCCGCCGCCGGGGTGCGCGCGGGCGACCGGGCGGCCAATCTGTTCTACGCCGGGGAGCTGTACTCCAGCTTCGTCTTCACCCTCAACGCCTTCCAGGAGTCGCCCGTCCCGGTGGTGCAGCTGCCGATCGGCGGCGCGGCACCGTTGGACTTCACCGTCGAGACCCTGAGCGACTTCCGCGCCACGGTCATCTCCGCGCCGCCGACCTCGCTCTGCCGGCTGGCCCGCCGGGTGGCCGAGACCGTGGGGACGCTGCCGCAGGTCCGGCTGGCACTGTTCGCCGGGGAGGCCTTCTACGGCGACCAGTTGGCGCTGATGGCCACCGCCTTCCCGAACGCGCTGGTCCGCTCGATCGGCTACGCCAGCGTGGACGCGGGCATCCTGGCCGGGCCGGTGGCGGACGAGCCGGACACCCGGGTGCACGAGGTGTTCACCGCCGACAAGGTGATCGAGCTGCTCGACCCGGAGACCGGCGAGCCGATCACCGAGGAGGGCCGTGCGGGCCGGGTCGTCGCCACCGACCTGGTGCGTCGCCTGATGCCGGTGATCCGCTACCCGGTCGGCGACATCGCCGAGTGGGTCGACTACCCGCGACGCCGCTTCCGGCTGCTCGGCCGTTCCGAGGAGGGTGCCCGGGTCGGTGTGGTCACCGTCTATCTGGAGGACCTGCGGGCCATGGCCGCCCGGGCCGACCGGCGGGGTGTGGTCGGCGACCTCCAGGTCGTGCTCCGGCACCGCGAGGCCAAGGACGAACTGCTCCTGCGCCTGGCCGGCCCGGCCCGGTCGGCCGACTTCGAGCGGGAGTTGCTCGCCGTGCTGGATGAGGCCCGGCCGATGTTCGGCGCGGAGGTCCGGCAGGGGAACATCCACCCGCTCGCCTTCGAGTGGGTCGGCCCGGACGGACTGGACGTCAACCCGCGCACGGGCAAGCTGATCCGGCTCGTCGACCAGCGCGCGAACTGACGTCCTGGCTCGCGGGGAGCCGACAGGGGCGTGGGAAACCGGCAGGGGCGTGGGAAACCGAAACCCACGCCCCTGCCGGACCGTCAGAGAACGTCAGGAAACGTCAGCTGTTGCGGGGCCGCCGGTCCACGACGGCCAGCAGCTTCCCGCTCGCCGCCGTCTGCGCGAAGTCCGCGGCCGGTACGCGCTCCACGCGCAGCTCCACCAGCCGGTCCAGCTCCACCGCCGCCGCGAGGTCCGGGTACCCGTCCAGGAACTCCCGGGCGCCCGACGCGTCCTGCGGCCGGCCCTCCAGCCGGACGGTCAGGCTCTCGTTGGCGTCGTCGTCCTCGTCCAGCAGGATCTGCAGCGCGCCGTGGTGGTCCAGCCGCTCCTCCGCGACCTCCACGAACCGCCGGTAGTTGAGGAAGTAGCTGCCGCTGCGGAAGATGTCGCCGAAGCGCCCCAGCAGTTCGAAGCGCGGGGTGCGCCGACCGCACGGGCAGTCCTCGGTCAGCCAGCGCCCGAGGTCGCCGATCTCGTACCGGTCCAGCCGCTGCCCGCGCCGGGTGTGCGCGGTGAACACCAGCCGCCCGGCCTCACCCGCCGGCGCGGGCCGGTCCGCCTCGCGGTCGAGGATCTCCAGCGTGTGCAGTCCGCTGAACAGGTGGTACACCCGGTCCGGGGCGTCCGGGCACTGGTAGCCGAGCGGGCCGGCGTCCACGCTGCCGTACGCGCCGGCGCGGACCAGCTCGACCCCGAACTCCTCGCGCAGCCACTCGCGCTGGCGGGCCGGGAAGTGCTCGCCGCCGTAGAACAGCTTGCGCACACCGCGGTACTCGCGCAACAGGTCCGCGCCCTCGGTGAAGACCCGCAGCAGGTAGCTCGGCATGCCGAAAAGGGTGTTGACCCGGTGCTCGACCACCGAGCGGGCGACCGCCGCGTGGTCGTCCTGCGCCATCATCGGGTACTGGACCGCCCCGAGCGTCTCCAGCACCGAGTAGAAGCTGGAGAACCCGCCGTACAGCTGCCCGCCGAAGAAGAGGTTCATCGACCGGTCGGTCCGCGGGTCGAACCCGGCCGCCAGCAGGCCCTCCGCGCCGGAGCGCATGTGCTCGTGGTAGTCGTCCCAGCTGAACGCGGAGAGCTTGGGGGCGCCGGAGCTGCCGCCGCTGCGGAAGAAGACCTCCGCACGGCTGAGGTCGGTCTGCAGCCGCTCGAACTCGGTCTTGACGGTCACCGCGACCGCCGGGGGCGTGAGTTCACGCGCACCGACCAGGTCGTCGAGGCAGGCGTCGCCGGCGAACCGCCCGTCCAGCTGGACGTCCACCCGGCGGCTGTAGCGCTGCAGCGCGTACACGCCGTCGTGCGGCTCGCCGTCGTAGCTGCCGAGCATTCCGCCGGGCACCGTCACCCGCAGGACGCCCGCCGCCAGCACGGCACCGGCCAGCTCCGCGGTGTCGGTGCGGCTCGCGCCGATCCCGGCGGTCTGCAGGTAGCGGCGCATCGGGCGCAGCACCTCGGCGATCCGCTTGCGCGGCAGCGGCTTGACCCAGACCGTGCGGTGCAGCGGCGAGGCGCGCAGCGCGCTGCGGGTGTCGGCGAGCACGTGCCAGCTCGCGTCGGGGGCGGCGTGCACCTTGGTGAGCCCGAGGTGCTCCTCCAGCCGGGCCACCAGGACGGTGTTGGTGATCTCGGCGCTCTCCAGCGGGTCCCGGTCGTGCGGTGCGGGTGCGCGGGCGGCGAGCACGGCGGCGAACCGCTCGGCGAAGGCGAAGAGTTCGTCCTCGTCCTCGGTGTCCAGGTACACCACCTGCGGGCTGGCGCAGGCCTGCTGTTCGAGGCGGCAGATGTCGTCGGCGATGCCGTCCAGCGTCTCGGGGGCGGACCAGGCGTCGGCCGTCAGATAGGCGAAGGAGAGCTTCGGACCCCAGTCGACCAGCCGGCAGCCGGCGGGTATCAGCGCGGAGATCGAGGCTATCGCCTCCTCGCCGCCCCACGCGGCGACGGCGTCGGCGGCCGCGCACAGCCGCTGGAGCCAGTCGGTACGCGAGGAGGGGAAGCCGAGCACCACGATCTGCCGGGCGATCGCCCCGGTCTCGTCGAACTCGGCGACGGCGGCGAGCAGTTCGTGGGTGAACCGCTCCCGGCCGCTGGTCTTGACGACGTTGAGGTTGCCC
Source organism: Kitasatospora sp. NPDC096077 (assembly GCF_040303245.1). Taxonomy (NCBI): domain Bacteria; kingdom Bacillati; phylum Actinomycetota; class Actinomycetes; order Kitasatosporales; family Streptomycetaceae; genus Kitasatospora; species Kitasatospora sp. NPDC096077. The sequence goes on from NZ_JBEOSV010000082.1 coordinate 29,586, forward strand.
GCGAGCAGGCCCTCGATCACGGTGAAGGCCCCGGCGGCGGGTGCGTTGCCCGGCGCGATGTGCACCAGCAGGCCGACCGGCAGCCAGCCCTCGAAGATCTCCCGGCGGAAGTCGAAGCGCGCCAGCCGCCCGGGGTCGGAGCCGCCGAGCTCGCGGGTCAGCTTGGCCTCCAGCGCCTCCCGGGACAGGGCCTCGATCAGGTCGCGCATCGTCCGCGAGGTCTCGTCCTCGGGCACGCCCGCCTCGCGCAGCAGACCCGCCAGCCGGACGGAGTGCTCGCTCGCCGGGTCGGCCAGCGCGACGGCCAGGCGGTCGCAGGCGGCGAGCACGGTGATCGGGCTGAGCCGCTCGGCCAGCGCGCCGGCGGCGTACTCGTCGAGGCGCTCCAGGCGGGCCGCCGCCTCCGCGTCGTCCACCCACGCGCCCTGCCAGTAGTGCTGAGTCACTTCTTCCCCTCGGTCTTGAGCAGTTCTGCGGCGGCGACGGCGCAGCTGCGGTTGCGGCTGAGCCCGGCCCGCCCGAGCACCTCGAACCAGGGCGTGGCCAGGCCGCAGCCGCACTCCTCCGGCGCGTGCTGGGTGACCAGGTCGCCCATCAGCACGGACTGGGCCGGCGCCGAGGTGATGTACGGCGAGATGAACTGGGGGTAGCCGCTCTCGCCGTACGGCAGCGGCTGGAGCGTGCGCACGTCGCGGACCAGCAGACGGGCCCAGACCGGGACGTGCAGACGGTGGTTGGGGCACTCCATGTGCAGGACGGAGTGCTCCACCGCGCCGTAGCCGTCGCGGATCCGCTCGTCCGGGATGCCGAGCTGCTCGTGGATGCGCCGGTACAGCTCCGGCTTGGCGACCTGCTTGTCCGCTTCGCCCTTCCAGCCGCCGCCGAAGGCCACCAGCGACTCCGGGTTCAACTGGAGCGGCGGCAGGCCGAGTTCGCGCATCCGGTCCAGCGTGAAGGAGAGGAAGGCGGGGAAGCCGAGGATCCGGACCGGCGCGCCCTCCTCGGCGAAGCGGATCAGCGCGCGGACGCAGCCGAACGGGTCGAACTCGTGGCCGCTGCCGGTGTGCTTGAGCGCGTACTCGACCGAGCGGACGGGGGCGAAGTGGCACAGGTACTCGTCGGTGAACGAGGTGCCGAGGTTCAGGCCCGGCCGGGGCTGGTAGTTGGAGAGCAGGTAGTTGACCGGCTCGTCGCCCTCGGACGTGATCCAGCCGTAGTGGTCGAAGACCCGGGCGACCATCCGCTGGCCGTTGCGCAGGGTGAAGTCGTCGAAGGCCATCTGCGACTTCTGGCCGGTAGTGCCGGAGGAGGTCAGGGTCAGCAGCGAGTCCTCGCGCGGCAGCGACAGCACCTCGTGCAGCTTGAAGAAGTTGGCGTGCACGAACGGCAGCCGGTGGAGGTCCTCGACGGACTCCAGGGTGTGCCCCTCGGCCGCCCACAGCCGACCGAAGAAGGGCGAGCGCTCGGCGTGCCAGGCGTTGATCTCGTTCATCGCCGCCGTGAACAGGGCGTCCACGTCGTCCCCGACGCGGTACGGCTCGGCCAGGTCGGCCAACTGCTGCACGTGGGCGAGTGCTTCGGGGTCCGGTACCGAGACCGGTTGGAGGTACTTGTTCATTGGAATATCCCGTGGGTGTCGAGGTGCTGCTGCTTCCACAGCTCGATGTACTGCTCGGTGAACGGCTGGAACGCGGCGTCGATGGCCAGGCCCCGGAAGTCCAGCGGCTGCAGGATCCGGGCCAGCACCACGTAGTCGCGGAAGCCCTCGCCCTCCCGGCGCATCGCCGGGTAGGCCGCCACCGGCAGGAAGCCGTGCCCGAGCAGCCGGCGCAGCGAGTGGTAGCTGTCCAGCGGCACCAGGGCCTCGATGTACCGGGCGCCGTGCGCGGCCAGCCGGTCGGTGACGGTGTCGAGCTCCTCGCCGATCTCCGCGAGCTCGATGCCGATCAGCGTGCAGTACCCGTCGGCGGGGCTGAGGTGCGCGTACACCTCGTAGGCGCCGTCGGCAGCGGAGAGCATGACGTTCGGCTCGTGGAACGGGTAGAAGGACTCCCCCAGCCCGCCGAACCGGCGGCTCACGAAGGCCGGCGCGTCGATGAACTCCAGCTCCCGGACGACGCTCCCGCCCTTGCGCGGCCTGGGCAGCGGCTCGTCCACGAGCTCCGGTGGCTGCGCGGGCCCCGGCACGTCCGCCAGCGCCCGGACCAGCCCGCCGAGCGCGGCCGGGACCTTGTGCACCGGAAGGCGCCGCTCCAGCACGCCCGCGCGGTGCTTGGCCAGCAGCACCATGGTCTCGTGCCAGGCGGCCTTGCGCAGGTTCGGCAGCACGCCGAGCGCGCGGAAGCCGGACTTCAGGCAGATGCGCTGCGGGGCGGTGGTGTCGGTCCGGGCGGTCGCGTACACGGAGTCGACCGGGTGGTCGCCGGTCAGCAGCTGGTCGGCGAGCTGCTGCACGGCGAGGTTGGCCGCGCCGAGCCCGCGGGCGTCGGGATGGATCACCAGACCCTGCAGCTTGCCGATCCTCGCGGTCGGGTCGACCGTGCCGAGGATGGACCCGAACAGCCGGTCGCCGCCGGGCTCCCGGGCCACCAGCCAGGTGGTGTCCGGCGCCGTGATCTCACGGGCCATCACCTCGGGGTCGGTGCCGAGCGGCAGCGCGTAGCTCCGCCCGTACACCTGGCGATAGAGCGTCAAGAGACCGTCCACGTCATCAAGACGGGCCGGTATGAATTCGAGGGCCAAGTCGCCTCTCCCAAAAGGCGGCGCGAACACGGTTCATCGCGCGCGCACCACGAAAGAAACTTAAGTCGCAAGTAGGCATGCCCGGTCGGAGCAGCCACATTGCCGCTCCACCACACTAACGCCACGCATCGGCGCACCAGGCCGCCATGGTGCTAAAAGGCCGTCAGAGGGCGCGGATGCGACGAGAATCACAGGCCCCCGAAATATGGTTGAAATTGAACCGATGAACTTCGGCTGAACGTTGTCCGGTCATTCGTCGACCGATCGTCACGGATTGGCCCAGCTGTTGCGGGCTGCCCGGTGATGCTTCTCGACGACCTGCGCGCGCCGGGCGCAGGGACCGTGTGCGCACGGGCTCTTGCCGTGCTGCGGGTGCTCCTGTGCGCGGGGAGGGTGGCGCCCCTCGGCGGTGTGCGGCGGGAGAGGGTCGGCCGTGTCGGGCGTCGGGCCCGGCGCCGGGCCGTTCCCGGGTCCGGGGGTCCGGGTCCGGTTCGGTGGTGTTGTGGTGTTTCGGTGCTGTAGGGAGTGCTGTGTCCGGATCATCGTTGTGGAGCCGGCCGCTCGTGGAACTGTTCGACGAGCAGGCCCGGCGGCGTCCGGGGAACGTGGCGATCGACGCCGACGGGCGGCGGTGGACCTATGCCGAGCTCGCCGGTGGCGCGCAGCGGTGTGCGCGCGGTCTGCGGCGGCGGGGGGTGGTTCCCGGGGCGGTGGTCGGCGTGGCCGGCCCGCGCGGCGCGGACGCCGTTCTGGCGATCCTGGGGGTGGTCTACGCGGGGGCGACGTACCTGCCGGTGGACGGGGTGCTCCCGCCGGCCCGGGTGCGGGCGATGCTGCGGCTCGCCGGGGCGGGGCTGGTCGTCCGGCTGCCCGGCACCGACGTGCCGGTGGACGGCGGGGCCGACGTCGTGGACCTCGCGGACGTCCTGGCGGACGGCGGCGCCGGTTCCGGGGCGCCGGAGCCGCCGGAGCTGCCGGGTGCGGCCGACGCCGCGGCGACCCCCGCCTATGTGATGTTCACCTCCGGGTCGACCGGGGAACCGAAGGCGATTCCCGCACCCCAGCGGGGAGTCGCGCGGATCGCGCTGGACAACGGGTTCATGGACGTACGGCCCGACGACCGGGTCCTGCACGCCGCGTCGCTGTCGTTCGACGCGTCCACCCTGGAGATCTGGGCGACACTGCTCAACGGCGCGTGCCTGGTGCCGGTCGAGCAGCAGGTCCTGCTGGCCCCCCACGAGCTGCACCGACGCGTCGAGCGCGAGCGCGTGAGCGTCATGTGGCTGACCGCGAGCATCTTCCACCACGTCGCGAGGGAGCGTCCGCAGACCTTCACCGGCCTGCGGTACGTCCTGGCCGGCGGGGAGACGATGCGCCCCGACGCGGCGCGGCGCGTGCTGGCACACGGGCGGCCGCTGCACCTGCTCAACTGCTACGGCCCCACCGAGACCACGGTCTTCAGCCTCACCCACGAGATCCGGGACCTCGACCCGCGGGCCACCGCCGTGCCGATCGGCCGCCCCGTCGCCGACACCGTCTGCCATGTGCTCCGCGAGGACGGCACGCCCGCCGGGCCGGGTGAGGAGGGCGAGCTCTACGTCGGGGGCGGCGGCGTCGCCCGCGGCTACCTGGGCAACCCGCGGGAGAGCGCCGAACGCTTCCGCGTCGCCCCGGACGGCGGGGCCGACCGGGAGGGTAGCGGCGGCGGCCGACAACTCCTGTACCGCACCGGCGACTTCGTGCGCCGCAGACCCGACGGGCTGTACGAGTTCCGCGGGCGGCGCGACGACCAGGTCAAGGTGCGCGGCTTCCGGATCGAGCCGGAGGAGATCCGCGCGGCCCTGGTCGACCACCCCGGCGTCGCCGACGCCGTCGTGCTGGCCCACGAGGACGACACCAGCAGGTACCTGGCCGCCCACGCGGCCGGCCGGGACCCGGACGCGCCGCCCACCGAGGCGCAGCTGCGAGCGCACCTGGCCGAGCGGCTCCCCGCCTACATGGTCCCGGCCGTGATCACCGTGCTGGACCGGCTCCCGCTCCTGGCCAGCGGCAAGGTCGACCGCGCCGCTCTCCTCGCTGCGCGGCCCCGGCCGGACGTGCCGATCGCACCGGACAGGCCGGACAGGCCGGACAGGCCGAACACCCCGGACACCCCGGACGACGGCGCCCGACCGCAATCGACCCGCCAGGCGGTGGCCCAGGCATGGGCCGCCGCACTGCCGGGAACGGCCGCGGGCGCCGGGAGCTTCACCGACTGCGGCGGCAGCTCGCTCCACGCGGCCCAGCTGGTCATCCGCCTGCAGCACCGCCTGCGGATCGGCAGCGCACACGGCTACCGGCTGGTCACGGCCCTGCTCGCCGAGCCGACGATGGCCGCGTTCACCGCCGCGGTCGAGCGCATCGTCGCCGGGCCGGCGCAGAGCACCGCGACCGCCGACAGGTGGCGCAAGGACCTGGCCTGGGACGCGCCGCCCGTCCTCGCCGAACCTCCCGTCCCGCGCTGGCGGGCCCCGCGCACCATCCTGCTCACCGGCGGCACCGGATTCCTGGGCGCACGCCTGCTCGACGAGCTGCTGACCAGGACCGACGCCGACGTCCACGTCCTGGTCCGTGCGCGCGACACCGGCCACGCCCGCGAGCGCCTCGCCCGGGCACGGGCCCGCTACGCCATCGCCGGCGCCCTGCCCGACGACCGCGTCCACCCCCTGCCGGGAGACCTGGCCCTCCCCCGCCTCGGCCTCGCCGACGCCGACTGGGAGCACCAGGCCGCCACCGCCGACGCCGTCCACCACTGCGGCGCCCACGTCAACTTCCTCTACCCCTACGAGCAGCTGCGCGCGCCGAACGTCGACGGCACCCGCGAGATCATCGCCCTCGCGGCGCGCCGCGCGATCCCGCTGCACTACGTCTCCACCGTGGGCGTGGCCGGGGGCATCGACGCCCTGGGGGTGCACCACCTCAGCGAGGACACCCCGGTCGACCACGTCGAACTGCTGTCGACGGGGTACTGGGAGAGCAAGTGGGTCGCCGAGCAACTGATCCGCGACGCCGCGGCCCGGGGGCTTCCCACCGCGATCTACCGCCCGTACGACATCTGCGGGGACACCGTCACCCACACCTGGGACCCCGCCGCGGCGATCTCCCAGTTCTTCAGGATCATCGTCGAACTGGGCCTGGCCCCCGACTCGGACCTGCCGCTGAACCTCGTACCGTCCGACTTCGTCGCCCGGGCCGTCGCCCACCTGAGCCTCACCCAGCCCGCCCGCGGCCGGACCTTCCACGTCGTCAACCCCCGCGCGGGCCTGCTCGACGCCCTCCTGGACAGGCTCCGCGCCCACGGCTACCCGGTGCGCGCCGTCCCCTACCGCGAGTGGTCCCGGACGATGGCCCGGCACCTGGCCGACAACCCCGACCACCCGTTCGGCCCGTTCGAGCCGCTGTTCACCAATCCGGCCGCGACCCGCGACATCACGGTGGCCGAGCTGTCCGCGCACTTCCCCCGGATGGACCACAGCAGGACCGACGCCGGCCTGGCGGGGTCGGGGATCAGCTGCCCGCCCGTCGACCGGGTCCTCCTGGACAACATGATCCGCTCCTTCCGCCGCACCGGGTACTTCCCTCCACCCGCCGCCCCCGCCCCGACGGCCCTGCGGTAGGCCCGCGCACCCGCCGCCCCGACGATCGCTCGAGGCGGCGGGCGGTGGGGCGGCCGTCAGTCGGCGCCGCCGGCGGGCAGGAGCAGGAGCTTCCCGTGGGCATGCCCGGTCAGGCTGATCTCAAGGGCCTTGCGCCAGTCCGCGAGGGGGAAGGTTCCGGCCACCGGCACGGAGAACCTGCCCTCCGCGGCCAGCTGTGCGAACTCGGGGAAGGCGCCGAAGAGTTCGTCGTCGGTCCGCTTCGCGGGGTCTTCGTGAAAGGTGTCGCGCACCCCGAGCTCCGGCGCTGCGGCCAGGTCGGAGCAGGTCAGCACACGCCGGGGATCGCCACCGACGACCTTCACGAGTTCGGGCAGGGCGCCGCTCGGCGGCGCGGTGTCGAAGGCGAGGTCGACCCGGCCGACGCCGAGGGCCTCGACCCGTTCGGTCAGGCCTTCGCCGTAGCCGACCACCGTGGCTCCCAGGTCGCGCAACCGCTCGGCGTAGGTCTGTCCGGCGGTCGCGATCACCCGCGCCCCGCGGACGAGGGCGATCTGCACGGCCGCGTGGCCGATGGTGGTTCCGGCACCGTTGACCAGGACCGTGCGGTCCGCGATCGAGCCGAGTCGCGCGAGGTGCCAGGATGCGGTGCTCAGCGCCATCGGGAGCGCGGCGGCCCGGGTGAGGTCCAGGCCCTCCGGCACCGCGAACCAGTGGTCCAGCACGGCGCGGTCCGCCGCGCCGGCGCTCGGCTGGCGGGTGAAGTCCGCGGTGCCGAACACCCGGTCGCCGACGGCCACGTCCGTGACGCCCGCGCCGACGGCCTCGACGATGCCCGAGACGTCGCAGCCGATGCCGCGCGGCAGGGTCCCGGGGAAGAGCCCGCGGCACAGCGCCCAGTCGGCCGGGGCCAGTCCGCACGCGTGCACGGCGACCCGGATGCGGCCGGGTCCCGGCTCGGGCACGGGAGCGGTCTCCAGGCGCAGGACGTCGGCGGGCTCGCCGTTCTGGTGGAAACGCACTGTGCGCATGGTGCCCGGCGCGGAAGCGGGTTCGGACATGAGGTCCCCTCCAAGGTTAATCGGAACGCGTTCCGTTTGACTCGGGCTTAGACTACCCCGACGACCGACTCAAATGGAACGTGATCCGTTTAGACATGACCGCCGAACCGTCCCCGGAAGCCCACCAGCCGCTGCGCGCCGACGCCGCGCGCAACCGCGAGACCGTGCTCGCGGCGGCCACCCGCGCCTTCGCCACCTCCGACACCGAGCCGTCGATGCGCGCGATCGCCCGACAGGCGGGCGTCGGCGTCGCCACCGTCTTCCGCCACTTCCCGACCCGGGAAGCCCTCGTCGACGCCGTCTACCAGGACCAGGTCGTCCGACTGACCGCCGGGGCGAGCGAGTTGCTCGCCGACCACCCGCCCGCCCGGGCGCTGCGCCTGTGGATGGACCTGTTCGCGGAATGGCAGGCCACCAAGCACGGCATGACCGACACCCTGCTCGCCATGATCGATTCCGGCGAGATCTCCCTCGCCCACACCCGACAGGAGCTCCTGTCGGCCATCACCACGATCCTCGACGCCGGCGCCACCACCGGGGACATCCGCCCCGACGCCCGCGCGGACGACGTCTCGGCCGGCATCCTCGGCATGCTCGCCGTCGCCGCCAGGTCCGGAGAACCCGCACAGGCCCAGCGCCTGCTCGACCTGCTCATGGACGGCCTCAGACCGCACTGAGTCCGGGAGCACGGGAGCGACAGCCACAGGCGGGTGGCGAAGGCCCGGCCGACGCCGGGGGAGCGAAAAGGCTGGTAGGTGGGGTCGACGGACCCGGGTAACGTTCCGTAGATCACTTCACATCGTTGACCGGAGACCCTGACCGTGAGCAAGAACATCAACAACCCCGTGGGCATGGGTGGCGGCCAGCGCAAGAGGCTGTCCCGCACCGAACGGCAGAACAACGGTCCGCACCGCAACCTCGACCGCCAGGGTGCGGCCGACCAGAAGGCGGAGCTGGTGCGAAAGATGCGCGACAAGGCGGGCACGGCCGAAGACGCCGCGCAGACGGGCGACGACACCGCACAGAGCTGACGCACCGCCGCCGCAGGGGGCACGCGGCAGGGCCCGGACCGCGACGCGCGGTCCGGGCCGACTAGGCCCTGTCCGGCCGATCTTGGCGGATCAGCGCGCGGCGTTGGGCGCCCGGCTGGGCGTGCGCCCGAGTCGGCCTCGTACTGGACGTAAAGATAGGGAG
>NZ_JBEOSV010000083.1:0-36465 GCF_040303245.1 Kitasatospora sp. NPDC096077
CCCCTCAAACGCGCCCAACACCGCAACTGGCCACCACCCGCTCCGGCCACCGTCACGATCACCAGAGCGAGCACGACCTAAGTCACTGGCATTGGACCTAGGCCAGGGCCTGGGCGGGGACGGTCGGTGGGAGACGGCGCCCCTCCCGCATCCCCACCTTGCGCGCGGGCACCCCGGCCCAGATCTCGCCGGGCCCGGTCGAGCGGGTGAGCACGGCGTTGGCGCCCAGTACGGTGCCCGCCCCGACGGTGAGCACACCCTCCTTGCACACCACCTTGGCGCCCGCGCACAGCACCGCGCCGTCCCCGACCACCACCCGCCGCATCGCGCTGAGCTCCTGCGGCACCCACGGGTCGGCCCGGCCGATGGTGACGCCGTTGTAGAGCGTCACGTCCGCGCCGAGCGTGGTGTACGGGTGCAGGACGGTGCCGAAGCCGCGGTGGAACACGGTGAGCCCGGGCCCGATCTCGCAGGCGGCCGGCACCTCCATCCCGTAGAGCGCGAGCGCCTCCTGGACCAGGCGGCCCAGGAGGCGGTGGCGTCGGCGGTAGACGAGTGCGGTGACGAGTGACATCCACCCATTGTGTCGGGACGGTCACCCGCAGTCGCGGCTACTTGATGTCCGGCACGGTGGTGTCGTTCTTGAAGGCGTCGAAGACCTGCTTGGACTTGGCGGCGTCCCACTGGACCGCCGACTCGCCGGTCTTGGTGTGGTAATCGGCATTGCCGATCGGGACGGTCAGGGTCTTGCCGTCGCCGCCGTTGACGTCCTTCATGGCGAGGAAGAGCGAGCCCAGGTCGGTCAGTCCGCAGTCGTCGTCGACGATCAGGGTGCCGAGCGCCGAGTCGACCAGCGGGTAGAAGGTGAACGGGTTGAGCACGGTGCCCGGGGAAGCGGCCTGGTGGGCGAGGGCGCCGAGGAACTTCTGCTGGTTGCGCATCCGGCCGAGGTCCTGGTCGGCCATCTGGTGGCGCTGGCGGACGAAGGCCAGGGCCTGGACGCCGTTGAGGGTCTGGTCGCCGGCCTTGAGGTCGAGGCCGGAGTCCCGGTCCTTGATGTCCTGGTCGATGTGCATCTCGACGCCGCCGATGGAGTCGACGATGCCGGCGAACCCGGCGAAGCCGATCTCGGCGTAGTGGTCGATCCGGATGCCGGTGTTCAGCTCGACGGTCTGCACCAGCAGTCGGCCGTTGCCGTTGGCGAAGGCCGAGTTGATCTTCGAGGTGGTGGCCTTGACGGTCTTCCCGCTGCTGGTCTTGAACTCGGGGATCGGCACCCAGGAGTCGCGCGGGATGCTCATCAGGGTGTTCCCGTGGTCCCCGATGTGCAGGATCATCATCGAGTCGCTGCGCTTGCCCTCGACGTCGTGGCCGGTGTGCATGGTGTCCATCTGGGACTCGCTGAGCCCGTCGCGGCTGTCGGAGCCGACGATCAGCCAGTTGGTGCCCTTGCCGGCGGCCGGGCGGTTCGGGTAGTCGGCCAGCACGTTCTCGTGGTTGAGCTTGGAGTCCGCCCAGAACCAGGTGGACACCGAGGTCACCATGACGGCTATCAGCAGGCCGAAGACCGTCCACTTCACGATCCGCCGCCGCGGCCAGCGCCGGGCCCCGGCCCCGGCCGGCCGGGCACCGCCGGGACCGCCGGGACCGCCCGGGCCACCGGGCCGACCGGGCCCGCCCGGACCGCCGGAACCGGGTCGGCCGGGGCCGCCGGGGGCGTTCTGCGGCGGGACGCCGCCGAGGCGGGACGGCTGCCCGGGCTGCCGCGGGGCGGGTGCACCGGGCCCGCGCGGGTTCAGCGAGGCCGGCAGCGGCCGCTCGGCCGCGCCGCCACCGTTGCCTCCGTAGGGGTTCCCTCCGCCGCCCGGGCGGCCCTCCTGCCACGTGTTCATGCCGTCGAGGATGCCCGACCCCGGTCCGGCTGACTCCCCCCGGGGTGCCCACCGGGCCTCTTGTAGCAGTTTTGATGCACGTACCGGATCGTTCCGGCGCGAAACACGACCGTCACCCGTGTTCCGCTTGCTGAAACGATTCTTGACCCGCTCGAACGCACCGTGTTTGCATGCCGGACATGGATCAGAGTCGGGCACTCACGCGTCGGCGGCACGTCGATCTGCAACGCGTGTCCGGTTCCCTCTGTCGCCGCTGAAGCACGCCCGCCGGGACCGCCGGAACCGTCGGGCACCGCCGAGCACCACCCGCGGCCGCCCCGAGCGGGCCGCCGTGAAGCTCCCTCCGCTTCCAGCCAGAGGTGAACCATGGCCACCGTCCTCTCCGTTTCGGGCTCCCCCTCCGCCACCTCCCGCACCACCCGGCTGCTGCGCCACGTCGACGCGCGCCTGGTGGACCGCGGCCACCACGTCGTCCCCTTCCAGGCCCGTGACCTGCCCGCGCAGGCGCTGCTCGCCGGCGACTTCGACCACCCCGAGATCGTCGCCGTCACCGAACTGTTCGCCCGCGCCGACGGCGTCGTGATCGGCACCCCCGTCTACAAGGCCGCCTACTCCGGCCTGCTCAAGGCCCTGCTCGACGTGCTCCCGCAGTACGCGTTGGCCGGCAAGGCCGTGCTGCCGCTGGCCACCGGCGGCTCGCCCGCGCACGTCCTCGCGGTGGACTACGCGCTGCGCCCGGTGCTCAGCTCGATGGGCGCCGGCCACATCACCCAGGGCTGGTTCGTGCTCGACCGCGACATCACCGTCGCGGAGGACGGCACCACCCTGGTCGAGTGCCGGACCGACGCCCAGCTCGTCCCCGTGGTGGAGGGCTTCGCCGACGCCCTCGAACGGCTGGCGGCACCGGTCCTGACCGGCTGAGCCACCGGCGCCCGACCCCGTACGGGGCCTCCCCGAGAGGGCCTGCGGAACCCCCTAGGGGGAGGGGGTCCCGCACCCGTAGAACCTTGGTTGCCGTGCTTCATTCCGACGGAGGACGAGCGGCCGGACGTCGGCTCCTAACGTGGTTCTCACGTCCCCACCCATCCGAACGCGGCCCGACTCCGTCGGGTCCGCGACCCGGCCGTGCCGGGAGGGTGGGGCCGACGGGCGCGGGCCACTTCCGAGGAGAATCCAGTGACGACGGCAGCAGCAGCCGTGTACGACCCCCAGCTTCCCGGCGGATCGTCCGCCGTCGCCGCCTCGGCCCGCCAGGTGACCAAGGCCTACGGTTCGGGCGAGACCAGGGTGACCGCGCTCGACGCGGTCGACGTGGACATCCAGCGCGGCCGCTTCACCGCGATCATGGGCCCCTCCGGCTCCGGCAAGTCCACCCTGATGCACTGCCTGGCGGGCCTGGACACGGTCAGCGCCGGGCGGATCCTGATCGGCGACACCGAGATCACCGGCCTCAAGGACAAGCAGCTGACCAGGCTGCGCCGGGACAAGATCGGCTTCATCTTCCAGGCGTTCAACCTGCTCCCGACCCTGAACGCGCTGGAGAACATCACCCTGCCGATGGACATCGCCGGGCGCCGGCCCGACCAGGCCTGGCTGGACCAGGTGGTGCAGACCGTCGGCCTGGCCGACCGGCTCAAGCACCGCCCGACCCAGCTCTCCGGCGGCCAGCAGCAGCGCGTCGCGGTGGCCCGCGCCCTGGCCGCCCGCCCCGAGATCATCTTCGGCGACGAGCCCACCGGGAACCTGGACTCCCGGGCCGGTGCCGAGGTGCTGACCTTCCTGCGCCGCTCGGTGGACGAGCTGGGCCAGACCATGGTCATGGTCACCCACGACCCGGTCGCCGCCGGCTACGCGGACCGGGTGCTCTTCCTCGCCGACGGCGTGATCGTGGACGAGATGCACGCCCCGACCGCCGACTCCGTCCTCGAACGCATGCGCCGTTTCGACGGCAAGCGCACCAGCTGAGCGGCGGGAGGACGCAACCATGCTGCTCAGAACCGCACTGCGGAGCTTCTTCGCCCACAAGGGCCGGATGGCGCTCTCGCTGATCGCCGTCGTGCTGTCGGTCGCCTTCGTGTCCGGCACCCTGGTGTTCTCCGACACCGCCACCAGCACCTTCTCCAAGCTGTTCGCCGCGACCGCCTCCGACCTCTCGGTCCAGCCGCCCAAGCCGGCCGACGACGAGGAGCCGCAGCCCGGGGACAAGCCCGCCACCGTCCCGGTCCCGCTGGCCCAGCGGGTCGCCGCGCTGCCCGGCGTGAAGACCGCCGTCGGCCAGGTCATGGTCCACGACGCGGTCCTGGTCGACCCGGCCACCGACAAGCTGGTCGGCCCGACCACCGGCGCGCCGACCCTGGTCGGCAACTGGACCGACACCCCGCGCAACCCGGTGCGGATCACCTCCGGGCACGTCCCGCAGAACGCCGGCGAACTGGTGCTGGACGCCGACACCGCCAAGAAGGCCAAGCTCGGCCTCGGCGCGAAGGTCCGGGTCGACAACGCCGGCGGCAAGCACGAGTTCACCATCGCCGGCATCGCCACCTTCACCACCACCAACCCCGGTGCGGCCCTGGCCTTCCTGGACACCGCCACCGCCCAGCAGGTGCTGCTCGGCGAGCAGGCGTACACCTCCGTCGAGGCCTTCGGCGACGGCAGCCGCAGCGACGACCTGCTCAAGGCGGACGCCCTCGCCGCGCTCGGCACCGGCTACCAGGTGAAGACCGCGGCCGAGCAGAAGGACGAGAACACCAAGGCGATCGGCAGCGGCCTCGACTTCATGAAGTACGCGATGCTCGGCTTCGCGGGCATCTCGCTGATCGTCGGCGGCTTCCTGATCATCAACACCTTCTCCATGCTGGTCGCCCAGCGCACCCGCGAGCTCGGCCTGCTCCGGGCCATCGGCGGCAGCCGGGCGCAGGTGAACGGCTCGGTGCTGGTCGAGGCGCTGATCCTGGGCGTACTCGGCTCGACCCTCGGGGTCGCCGTCGGCCTGGGCGTCGCGGTCGGCCTGATCAAGCTGATGAACGCCGTCGGCATGGGCATCAACGCGAGCGACCTGCAGATCGGGCCGGACGTGTTCGCGGCCGGCTACGCGGTCGGCATCCTGATCACCGTCGTCGCCGCCTGGATCCCGGCCCGCCGGGCCAGCCGGATCGCGCCGATGGCCGCCCTGCGCGACCACGGCACCCCGGCCGAGGCCCGCTCCAACACCGTCCGCACCGTCCTCGGCCTGCTGATCACCGCGGGCGGCGCCGGACTGCTGCTGCTCGCCGGTACGGCCGACCGGACGGCCACCGGCGGCGAGTACCTGGGCCTGGGCCTGCTGCTCACCCTGGTCGGCTTCGTGGTGCTCGGCCCGCTGCTGGCCACCGTGGTCATCAAGGTGCTCGGGGTGCTGCTGCCGACCGTGTTCGGCCCCTCCGGCCGGCTCGCCCAGCGCAACGCGATGCGCAACCCGCGTCGCACCGGCGCCACCGCCGCCGCCCTGATGATCGGGCTGGCGCTGGTGATCGGCTCCTCGGTGTTCAGCTCCTCCGCGGTCAGCTCGGCCAGCGCGCAGATCGACCGGTCGGTGGGCGTGGACTACATCATCTCGGGCGGAGGCGCCCCGGTCACCCCCGAGATGACGGACGCGGTCCGCCGCACCCCGGGCATCGACCACGTCACCACCCAGGAGGACTTCGTCCGGACCAAGCTCCAGCTGCCCGGCGGACAGACCGCGCGGACGGGCCTGAGCGCGGTGCCGGCCAGCTTCTTCGGCACCGACTTCCACCCCACGGTCAGCTCCGGCACGGTCGACTCGGTCGGACGCGGCTCGCTCGGGATCGGCGAGACCTTCGCCGCCGACCACGGCCTGAAGGTCGGCGACCGGGTGACCGTCGACTACGGCAAGGGCCGCACCCAACAGCTGCCGGTGGGCGTGGTGTTCAAGAAGGGCGGGCTGCTGGGCGACGGCTCCTTCGTCGGCCTCGACACCATGGCCGAGGTCGTCCCGGCCGCCGAGCAGCCGTCGGTGCGGACCTTCTTCGCCAAGGCCTCCTCCGGCACCGACGTCGCCAAGACCCTGACCGCCCTGGAGGACGCGCTCAAGCCGTACCCGCAGCTGACGGTCAAGGACCAGGCCGGTTACAAGGAGCTGGTCCAGTCCCAGGTCAACACCCTGCTCTACCTGATCTACGGCCTGGTCGGCCTGTCGATCACCGTCGCGGTGCTCGGCGTGGTCAACACCCTGGCGCTGTCGGTGGTGGAGCGGACCCGCGAGATCGGCCTGCTGCGGGCGATCGGGCTCTCCCGCCGCCAGCTGCGCCGGATGATCCGGCTGGAGTCCGTGGTGATCGCGCTGTTCGGCGCGGTGCTCGGCACCGGGCTGGGCCTGGCCTGGGGCGTCACCGCCCAGCGGGTGCTGCGGGACCAGGGCCTCGGGACGCTCTCCGTCCCGACCGCCACGGTGGTGGTCACGCTGGTCGCCTCGGTGGTGATCGGCCTGGTCGCCGCCCTCGTCCCGGCCTTCCGGGCCGGACGCATGAACGTCCTCGCGGCCATCGCGACGGACTGACCCGGCGACGGGGACGTCGGGTCACCCCACGGGGGAGCGGGGGAACGGGGGAACCCGCGGGGAACGGGGGGACGGGGGAACAGCGGGGGTCGGGTGCTCACGGGCACCCGGCCCCCGCGTCGTCGGCGGCCGCCGACCGCCCGATCCGCCCTGTTCACCGCCGTTCACCGGGCGCGCGGAACCTACGCCGAACCTGCACGGTTCCCCCGCCGATTCGGGCTCGGGCGGTCGGAACGGTACGGTGATGTTGATCACGGCGCCGGTACCGCCCTTCGGGGGACCGGGGGCCGCCGAACCGGGACAAGACGGAGAGACGTCGACACCGGTACGGTTGGCCCCGATGAACACCAAGGCTGCTGAGGAGCTGCCGGCTGTTTCCGTGATCATGCCGGTGCTCAACGAGGAACGACACCTGCGCACGGCGGTCCGGCGCATCCTGGACCAGGAGTACCCCGGGCCGATGGAAGTGGTGATCGCCCTCGGCCCTTCCACCGACCGCACCGCGGAGATCGCGGCCGAGCTGGTGGCCGAGGATCCGCGGGTGCGCACGGTGGAGAACCCCACCGGCCGCACTCCCGCGGGGCTGAACGCCGCGATCCGGGGCTCGCAGTACCCGATAGTGGTGCGCGTGGACGGCCACGGCCTGCTCACCCCCGGCTACATCACCACGGCGGTCCGGCTGCTCGGTGAGATGGACGCCGCCAACGTCGGCGGCATCATGCACGCCGAGGGCGAGACCGAGTGGGAGAACGCGGTCGCCGCCGCTATGACCTCCAAGATCGGCGTCGGCAACGCGGCCTTCCACACCGGCGGCCTGGCCGGCCCGGCGGACACCGTCTACCTCGGGGTGTTCCGGCGCGAGGTGCTGGAGAAGCTCGGCGGCTACAACGAGGAGTTCATCCGCGCCCAGGACTGGGAGCTGAACTACCGGATCCGCCAGGACGGCGGGCTGGTCTGGTTCACCCCGCAGCTGAAGGTGACGTACCGGCCCCGGCCGTCCGTCCGGGCGCTGGCCAAGCAGTACAAGGACTACGGCCGCTGGCGCCGGGTGGTCACCCGCTACCACCGCGGCTCGGTCAACCTGCGCTACCTCGCCCCGCCGAGCGCGCTGCTCGCGGTGGTGCTCGGCCTGGTGCTCGGCGCCGCCGTCCACCCGGCCTTCCTGGCGGTGCCCGGCGTCTACCTGCTGGGCATCCTCGGCGGCTCGGTGGTCGAGGGCCGCGGGCTGTCGCTGCGGGCCAGGGCGCTGCTGCCGGTGGCGCTCGCCACCATGCACCTCAGCTGGGGCTTCGGCTTCATCACCTCGCCCCGCTCGCTGGCCCGCCGGGTGATAGGGAGTGTCCGCCCGACCCCGAAGGACGTGCTCTCCCAAGCGGGTTGACCCTCACGCTGCGCCCCGGACCGGCTACCGTCGGTCCGCATGGGGACAGTTGAGGACGGAGCGGCCGCGGCCCGGATCGAACCGGGCGCGGACGTCGACGAACGGGCCGTGCTCGGCGCCGGGACGAGGGTCTGGCACCTGGCGCAGGTCCGCGAGGACGCGGTGGTCGGCGCGGAGTGCGTGATCGGCCGCGGCGCGTACCTCGGCCCGGGCGTGCGGATCGGCGACCGGGTCAAGGTGCAGAACCACGCGCTGGTGTACGAGCCGGCGGTGGTCGAGGACGGGGTGTTCATCGGCCCGGCCGCCGTGCTGACCAATGACCGCCACCCGCGCGCGGTCACCCCCGACGGCCGGCTCAAGGGCCGACCCGACTGGCACGCCGAGCCGGTGACGCTCCGCCGGGGCTGCTCGATCGGCGGCCGCGCGGTGCTGGTCGCCGGGGTGACGGTCGGCCGTTGGGCGCTGGTCGCGGCCGGTGCCGTGGTGCACCGGGACGTCCCGGACTTCGCGCTGGTGGCCGGGGTGCCCGCCCGCCGGATCGGCTGGGTCGGCCGGGCCGGCGAGCCGCTGCGGCCGTCCGGCCCGGGGCTCTGGACCTGCCCGCGGACCGGCGAGGCCTACCGCGAGACGGACGGAACGCTCAGCCCGGTGTAGCCGGGTGGGGGCCACCGGACACGCGGTCGCCGGGCGGGGCTACTTGGCGCACACGTCCTCGTCGTCCGCCTGCACCCGCTGCAGGTCCTTCGGCGCCTCGGTCGGCGCCTGCGCCGGGGCCGTCAGGACGTCCTTGCCGAGCACCAGCAGCAGCGGGTCCTTCGCGGCCGCCGCGGGGTTGGGCCGGACGGCGTCGGCGGGCAGCCCGAGGGCGGCGGCCAGCGCGGCCGCCTCGGCCTCCCGCCCGGCCGGATGGGACACCGTGGTGGTCGCGGCGGGCGTGGCGTCGGAGCCGACCGCGGCCCGGGCGAAGCCCTTGGCCTTGAGCCGGTCCACCGTCGGCCCGGACTGTCCGCGGGTCCCGCTGCCGTTGCGCACCGTCACCGGGACGTCCTTGGCGTCCACCGCCGGGGCGGTGGCGCTCGGCGCGGCCGGGGCCGCCGGCTCCGCGGACGGGGCGGCGGTCTCGGTCAGCGAGCGGTCGCCCGCGATCATCGCGAACACCTGCCCGGCGTCCGGCTGTTGGAGTATCAGCCGGTCCTCGTCCTTGGGGTCGTCCAGTACCGGCACGGTGGTGAAGGTGATGTTCTTGGTGTCCACCTTGCTGATGTCCTGCGCCAGGTCCTTCAGCTTGTCCACGCTGCCGATGCCGGAGTCCACGGTGAGCGCCTTGGTGGCGGCGTCCGCGAGCTGGTAGAGCTTGCCCGGGTTGGTCAGGGTGCCGTCGCTCTTGATCTTGCGGATCATCGAGCTGATGAACTGCTGCTGGAGCGGGATCCGGGTGAGGTCGCCGCCGAAGCCGACCGCGTGCCGGGTGCGGACGAAGGCCAGCGCCTCCTCGCCCTGGACCACGTGCCGGCCCTTGGACATCTTCAGGTGCGAGCCCTTGTCGTCGATGTCCTTGGCCGCGCAGACCTCGACCCCGCCGACGGCGGTGGAGAGGGTCTTCACCGCCTCGAAGTCGACCTGCACGAAGTGGTCGACCCGGATGCCGGTCACCTTCTCCACGGTCTTCCAGGTGCAGCCCGCGTCGCGACCGCCCTGGCCGAGGCTGTTGTTGAACATGTCCCGCGCCGAGCCGGGGATCCGCTTGCCCTGGCCGTCCTGGCACTCCGGGATCGGCACCATCAGGTCGCGCGGGATGCTGACCACCGTCGCGTTGGAGCGGTCCTTGGCGACGTGGAACAGCAGCGTGGTGTCGGCGTGCCCGGAGCTGCCCTCGTCGCCGTACTCGCGGCCGAGGCCCTGCCGGCTGTCGGTGCCGATCACCAGGATGTTCAGCGCGTCCCCGGCGGCCTTGGGCCGCTCCGCCTCGTCGCCCAGCTGGACCTTGACCGAGGTCAGGTTGGAGTTGAAGTGCCGGTACAGGTAGTACGCCCCGCCGCAGCCCGCGACCATCGCCAGCGCGCCGGTCCCCGCCGTCCACCTGAGCACCCGCCGGCGCCGCCTGCGTTTGGCGGCCGCGGCCGCCCGCAGGCGGGCCTCCCGGCGGCCTTCCCCGCTGAACCGGCCGGTGTTCGGTTGTTCCTGCTGCACGGGATTCCCTACGTCCGGCCGGTCACGGGCGGCGGCCCACCCGGGCGGTGGGTCGGTCCGGACACACTAGACGAGCCGAACGGGGGAATCGTTCCTGGTATGAGAACCGTCACGGAAAAGTAATGGCCGGGCAAAGTCCGTGCGGGGGGATCAGTGCTGGGCGCAGGCGTCCACGTCGGCGGTGCGTCCCTCGAAGGTGGGCGAGGCGCTCGCCGAGGGTGACGCCGTCGCCCCCGCCGTCGCGCCGTCGGAGCCGGGGCCGGCACCCACGGCGCCCCGGGCGCCCGGCGTGGGCGCCGGGGCGGGCGGCTGCACGGCGATCGGCCGGTCGGCGCGCAGCGCGTCGAACAACTGGCCGGTCTGCGGCTGCACGAACTCGTCCCGGTCCGAGTCGTAGCGGTACGGGCGGCGCGGCGCGGTCAGGAACACCACGTCCGGCGAGGGGATGCCGCGCAGGTCCTGGGTGAGGTCGTAGAGCGCGCCGAGCGAGGACAGCCCGCCGTCCGCCTTCACCGAGGAGGTGGCCGCGTTCAGCACCGGCCACAGCTTGGCCGGGTTCAGCAGCACCCCCTGCGACTGCACCTTGCGGATCAGCGAGGCCAGGAACTGCTGCTGACGGCCCATCCGCTGGGTGTCGCTGCCGTCACCGAGGCTCTCCCGGGCCCGGACGTAGCCGAGCGCCTGCTCGCCGTGCAGCACCTGGCGCCCGGCCGGGAGGTCCAGCTTGGCGTCCTTGTCGTGGATCGGCTGGGGCACGCACACCTCGACCCCGCCGACCGCGTTCACCATGGTCTTGAAGCCGTTGAAGTCGAGGATCACGTAGTGGTCGATCCGGATGCCGCTCAGCTGCTCGACGGCGCGGATCGAGCAGGCCGGGCCGCCCAGCTCGAAGGCCCAGTTGAACTGCATCGTGCCCGGCTTGCTGCGGCTGCCGTCCGGCTTCTGGCAGGAGGGCACGGTGACCATGACGTCCCGGGGGACGGAGACCGCCGTCGCGTGCTTCCGGTCGGCGGCCAGGTGCAGCAGGATCGTGGTGTCCGAGCGCTGGGTGCCGGGCTCGCCGCCGTACCCGGCGTTCGCCCCGGAGCGGTCGTCGCTGCCGATCAGCAGGATGTTCTCGGCGCCGGCGGCCCCCGCGGAGCGGCTCGGGCGCTCGGCCTCCAGCCTGGCCAGCAGCTGGTCGGTGGCCGAGTCGGTCCTGATGTTCCCGTCCAGCTTGCGGTACGCGATCCAGAGCAGCGCGCCGGTGGCGACCAGCAGGAACGCGACGACGCCGGCGGTGATCATCAGCCACCGCCGGCGCCTGCGCGGGCGTCCGGGTCCGCTCGGGGGAGCGGTCGTCGGAGGAGTTCCGTCGGTCGGGGGGTGCTCGGTCTCGTCCTCGGCCATGGCAGGGATCCCTACCCGCCGGGACGGCGCCGGGGTCAGCCGAGGCGGACAGTCACCCGTTCGGATTCGGTCCGCTTCTCCCACTGGGTGGCGTCCAGCCCCTGGGAGTTGCGGCAGAGCACCACCGAGGCGCCGGCCGCCATCGGGGCCAGCAGGCCGGCCTCCAGGCCCGCCCAGTCGTCGAAGGAGAGGGTGGACATGACCCGGTCGCCGGGCTTGAGGCCGAGGCGGACGGCGCCCTCCCGGGCCAGCGCCACGGTCTGCTCGCCGGTCAGCTTCAGCGGCAGCCCGTCCACCGAGGTCTCCAGCGCCGGCCCGTCCGGGGCGACGGGGGAGTACGGCGCGAAGCGGTCGCCCTGGCCGGGCACCTCGGCGGCGTAGTCGAGGAAGCCGTCCGGGCGCTGCGGGAAGCGTCCGCCGAGCGGGCGCAGGGCGAGGGCCACCCGCTCGCCCTCACAGGCCTGGGCGGCCTCCAGGCCGTCCGGGCCGCTCACCACCAGGTCGGTGGCGGCCGGGTCGCCGTCCGGCACCGCCGTCACGCCGACCGACCAGCAGGCCAGCAGCCACACGGCGCTCTGCCAGTGGGCGGGCAGCAGCAGGGCGGCGCGGTCGTCCGGGCCGGCGTTCAGTTCGTCCTGGAGGAGGTTGGCGGTCTTGGCGACCCAGTTGTCGAACGTCCGGGCGGACAGTTCCACCCGTTCGCCGGTGGCGTCGTCGTAGAAGGTGACCAGCGGGGCCGCGGGATCGACCGAAGGGGTGCCGCCGCGCAGGTATGCGTGCAGCAGCTCGACGGGGGTGCGGGCATCGGCAGCGAATGGCGCAGTCATGGTGCGCCCCAGCCTACGGCCTTCGGGTGGACGGTCGGGAGGGGCGGCCGGGAGGGCGCGAGGCGGCATGGCGGGCGGTCCGGTTTGCGGAGACGATCCCCTTTATGCATCTTTCGGACAATGCCGCGCATCTCGCGGACGACGCTGCGCGCCTCTCGGACAACGCCGTGCACCCTTCGGGCGGAGCCGTGGACTCCCCGGGCGCAGCCGTGCCCCCCTGGGGCCGGGCCGCGCACCGCGCCGCCAGGGCCGTGCGCCGCCCGTTCCCGGCCGCGCTGCTGGCCGGCTGCACCGCCGCCCTGCTGCTCCAGCCCGCTCCCGCCGCCTCCGCCGTGCCCCTTGCCCCCGCCGCCGAGCGCCGGGACTTCCCGGGCGGCGGCTCGACCGTCGCACTGCCGCTGCCCGCCGGGACCGGGCTCGCGCCGAGGACCACCCGGCCGTTCGAACTCCTCGGCGTCGGCTGGGACGGCCCGGCCGGGGCGCTGGCCGACGGCGCCGTCCGGGTCCGCACCCGGGACGCGGCCACCGGCCGCTGGGGCGACTGGCACACCCTGGAGGCCGACACCGAGGACGGCCCCGACCACGCCGCGCACGCCGCGACCGCCCCGCTGTGGACCGGCCGCAGCGACGGCGTCGCGGTCGCGGTCCGGCCCGGCCCGGCCGGACCGCCACCCGGTCTGCGGCTCGAACTCGTCGACCCCGGCACCGGGGCGGCCGCGCCCGCCGCCACCCGCAGCCTGCCCGCGGCCGAGCCGGACGGTCACCGGGCCCCGCGCCCGGCCATCGTCACCCGGGCGGGCTGGGGCGCCGACGAGTCCATCCGCGAACCCGGCTACGAGTACACCGGCCCGGTGAAGGTGGTCTTCGTCCACCACACCGCGACCGCCACCGACTACGCCTGCTCCGACACCCCCCGGGTGATCAGGTCGATCTACCAGTACCACGTCAAGACCAGCGGCTGGCGGGACATCGGCTACAACTTCCTGGTCGACCGCTGCGGCACCGTCTACGAGGGCCGGGCCGGCGGCGTCGACCAGCCCGTCCACGGCGCCCACACCCTCGGCTTCAACACCGACACCTCCGGCGTGGCCGCCATCGGCACCTACGTCGACGCCGCCCCGCCGCAGCACCTCCTGAACGGCCTCGCCGCCGTCGCGGCCTGGAAGCTCGGCCTCACCGGACAGGCCGCCGACGGCCACGCCAAGCTCACCTCCGCCTCCGACGCCAGCCGCTACCCCAAGGGCACGGTGGTCGACTTCGAGACCGTCTCCGGCCACCGCGACGCCTTCAAGACCGAGTGCCCCGGCAAGTCCCTCTACGCCCGGCTGCCCGCCCTGCGCACCGCCGCGGTCAGACTCCAGGCCCCGTAACTCCCGCGGCCCGCCCAGCCGTTCACCGCGCCTCCCGGCCCCCGCGTATCGTTCATGGCCCCGGGCGACACAGGAGGCGACGGCAGTGACGGGCGCAAGCGGGTCGGTGCGGCGCTGGCGGCCGGACTTCCCGCTCGACGCGGTACGGACCCTGCTGCCGCTGCGCCGGGGCCCCGCCGACCCCTCGTACCGGACCACCGGCGACGGCGCCGTCTGGCGCGCCTCCCGCACCCCGGCCGGGATCGGCACCCTGCGGGTGCTCGCGCACCCCGGCGCGGGCGAGGTGGAGGCGACCGCCTGGGGGCCGGGCGCGCCCTGGCTGCTGGAGCGGTTGCCGGTGCTGCTCGGCGCGCAGGACCACCCGGAGGCGCTGGTGCTGCCGCCCGGCCCGCTGCGGGACGCCCAGCGCCGCACGGCGGGGGTGCGGCTGACCCGGACCGGACTGGTGCTGGAGTCGCTCGTGCCGGCGATCCTGGAGCAGAAGGTCACCACCGACGAGGCCTACCGCGCCTGGCGCACCCTGCTGCGGGACTTCGGCACCCCGGCGCCGGGCCCGGCCGAGGGCATGCGGGTGGCGCCGTCGGCCCGGGAGTGGGCGATGGTGCCGAGCTGGGAGTGGCACCGGGCGGGCGTCGACCCCAAGCGCTCGGCCACGGTGCAGCGCGCGGTACGGCTGGCGCCGCGACTGGAGGAGGCCTCGGCGATGGGCCACGAGGAGGCCTTCGCCCGGCTGACGGCCGTCCCGGGCATCGGCGTCTGGACGGCCGCCGAGACCCTCCAGCGCAGCAACGGCGACCCGGACGCGGTCTCGGTCGGGGACTTCCACCTCCCCGACCTGGTCGGCTGGGCCCTGGCCGGCCGCCCCCGCAGCGACGACGCCCAGATGCTCGCCCTGCTGGAGCCCTACCGCCCGCACCGCCACCGGCTCTGCCGACTCCTGCTGGCCACCGGCACCCACGCCCCCCGCTACGGCCCCCGGCTCGCCCCCAACGACCACCGCCGGCGCTGAGCCGCTACCGCACCGCGATGAAGGCCTCGGCGTCGCGGTCCGGGCGGGCGCGCGGGGGTTCGGCGGGGCGGCCGACGGCGACGGCGCCCATCGGGTCCCAGTGGTCGGGCAGGTCCAGGGCGGCCCGGACGGTGTCGCGGCAGAACATGGTGGAGGACACCCAGGCGGAGCCGTAGCCCTCGCCGGTCAGGGCGACCAGCAGGTTCTGCACGGCGGCGCCGGCCGCGACGGTGAACATCTCCCGCTCGGCGGCGGCCCGGCGCGGGTCCGGGTAGTCGTGCGAGCCGTCCGTCACCAGACAGGGCACCACCAGGTACGGGGCGTTGCGCAGCACGTCGCCGCGGGCGGTGCGGCGGGCGATCCGGGCCTCGTCCCAGCCGTCCAGCTCGCGCAGGTCGCGCTGCCAGGCGGCGAGCATGGCGTCGAGCAGCCGGGTGCGGGTGTCGGCGGACTCCACCAGGACGAAGCGCCACGGCGTGGTGTGGTGCGGGGCCGGCGCGGTGACGGCGGCGGCCACCGCGCGCCGGACGGCGCCCGGGTCGACCGGGGCCTCGGTGAAGGACCGGACGGTGCGCCGCAGGGTGACGGCCTGGCGCAGCGCCTCGGAGGTGCCGAGCCGGAACATGTCGTGGTCGGCGGAGCGCACCAGCGGCCGGGTGCCCTCGCCGTCCTCGGTGGTGACGAGGTGCCCCAACCCGCGCACGACGGCGACCGGGACGCCGGTGGCCTTGCCCTTGACCAGGTCGGCGGCGGCGGCGAGTTCGTCGGCGGTGGCGGTGACGGTGAGCGCCAGCTCGTTGCCGTGGCTGTCGGTGCGCCCCCGGTGGTCCTCCAGGACGGAGAGCCCGGCGGCGCCGATCGCGACGTCGGTGAGCCCGCTGCGCCAGGGCCGGCCGAAGGTGTCGGTGACGACGACGGCGAGCCGGCGGCCGGTGAGCTCCTGGAGTCGGGCGCGCAGCGCCCGGGCCGAGGCGTCCGGGTCCTCGGGCAGCAGCAGCACGGTGCCGGGGGCGGTGTTGGAGGCGTCGACCCCGGCGGCGGCCATCACGAAGCCGTTGCGGTTCTCCACGATCCGGGCGTGCCCGCGCCGGGCGACCACCCGGACGGTCTCGGCGTCGATCGCGGCCTCGCGGTCGGCGGCGTGCAGCAGCCGGCCCTCGGCCTTGCTGACGACCTTCGAGGTGACCACCACGATGTCGCCGTCCTGGTACGTAGCGGCCTTGGCGATCAGTCCGGCGAGGTCGGCCCCGGCCTCGATCTCCGGCAGCCCCTCGACCCCGACGACGGTCAGCGTCACGCGCGCACCTGCTCGGCGAGCTCCAGCGCGGCCCGGGCCATCGCGGCGGTGGCCTCGACGTCGGTCATCAGCAGCGGGACGGCCCGGCAGGCGATCCCGGCGGCCTCGACGGCCGGCACGGCACCGGAGTCCGCGGTGTCCACCAGCCACCCGTCGATGAGGTCGGCGCCGTAGTTCAGCGCGACGGCCTCGGCGGTGGCCTCGACGCCGACGGCGGCGAGCACCTTGTCGGCCATGCCGCGCACCGGCGCCCCGCCGATGATCGGGGAGAGCCCGACCACCGGCGCCGGGGCGGCGGCGACGGCCTCCCGGATGCCGGGGACGGCGAGGATGGTGCCGATCGAGACGACCGGGTTGGACGGCGGGAAGAGGATGACGTCGGCTGCGGCGAGGGCCTCCAGCACACCGGGCGCGGGCTTGGCGGTGTCCGCGCCGACCGGGATGATCGCCTCGGCGTCGACGGCGGCGTGCAGCTTGACCCAGTACTCCTGGAAGTGGATCGCCCGGGTGCCCTGCTCGTCGGTGATCCGCACGTGGGTCTCGACCCGGTCGTCGCTCATCGGCAGCAGCCGCACGCCCGGCTTCCAGCGCACGCACAGCGCCTCGGTGACCTGGCTGAGGCTGTACCCGGCGGTGAGCATCTGGCTGCGGACGAGGTGGGTGGCGAAGTCCCGGTCGCCGAGCCCGAACCACTCGGGGCCGACGCCGTACTCCTTCATCTCGGCCTTGATCGACCAGGTCTCGTCGGTCCGGCCCCAGCCCTGTTCCTCGTGGATGCCGCCGCCGAGGGTGTACATCACGGTGTCGAGGTCGGGGCAGACCTTGAGGCCGTAGAGGTGGATGTCGTCGCCGGTGTTGCCGATGACGGTGATCTCGTCCTGCGGTCCGACCGCCGCGAGGAGCCCGCGCAGAAAGCGCGCCCCGCCGATCCCGCCTGCCAGTGCCACGATGCGCATGGGGTTCATCCTGCCACGGTCGGACTGCCCGTCAGCCCGGGTTCAGGGCGTCTGCACGGGGGCGTGCGGGTGCTGGTCCGGGACGGCGGTGGCGCTGCCGTACTGGTTCATCTCGGTCAGGCCCGGGGTGTAGAGGTGGATGGAGACGGCGGGTTCGAGCGCGCCGTTGACCACCTCGTGCAGGTAGCCGCCGGAGAACACCCGTCGGCCGCCGGGGCGCAGGGTGCGGGCGTCCTCGCCGCTGCGGCCGAGGGAGCGCTCGATCAGCTCGCCCTGGACGACGGTCATGACGCCGGAGGAGGCGCCGTGGTCGTGGAAGCCGCTGCTCTGGCCGGGCAGCCAGCTGAGCAGCCAGACCTCGTAGCCGGGGCCGGTCTCCAGCCGGGCGTACCAGCGGGTGAGCGCGTCGTAGCGGACCAGCGGCTCCCAGCGGGCGCGGTCGGCGGCGATCTCGCGGACCAGCCGGGCGTAACCGGCGACGGTGGTGGGGTGGTCGGGCAGGTCGGTGCGGGCCAGGTGCGGGAAGGCGAGCGGGTCGCCGGCGATGGACACGTCGCTGAGGCCGTCCGTCCAGCGGGCGGTACGGGCGGTACGGGTGGTGAGGGTGGTACGGGCGGGGCCGCGGCGGGCGAGCTTGTTGCGGTCGCGGTTCCGCTTGCGGATGCGGATCATGCGCACGGGAGTCGTCCTCGGATGGGTCGGCTGGTCGGGGAGCAGCCGGATCCGGGATGTCCTGGGGCGGGAGTCGCGGCCGGCCTCTGTGCTTCCTGGGGGCGGCGCGCGGTGGGACGCGGGCGCCTAGATACAGCAGGAACAGAGGCGACAACAGGAGTTCACGGCACGACGGAGGGTGGAACCGCTCCGGGGGCTGGCGAACTCTGACATGGAGGAAAGGAGACCGCATCCGCGGGGGCGGTGTCAAACCCATTGATGCGGCATTCGAGTGGGTTAGTTCCGGATCCGTCCCGGATGGGGTGATTCATCACTCTCTATGTTTCGATGGGAAGATCGCCGGGAAGGCAGGCCGATGACCGGCCTGTGACGGTGACCGGGCGTCATCCTGCGAGTGGTTGCGGGCGGTTCCACGCCGTTCAGGGCTTTCGGGCTGAAGGTCCGATGTGTCCGAATATGTACACTATTCGTAACGGCTTGGTGCCAGGGAGTGAATCCCGGCCTCAATACCAGAGCTCGGCTTGACTGGGCCAGAGTGACGCAACTGTAATTTCACTCGTGTCGTCAGCCGCACGAGGCAACGGCAACCACGGGGACGCCAAGTAGGGGCAGAGGAGGCGCGCCACACATGAGCGAGCTCTTTGAGCTGTTGATCGGGGACGGCATCGCGGAGGAAGAGGAGGAACTCGGTTGGCAGGAGCGCGCGTTGTGCGCCCAGACCGACCCCGAGTCCTTCTTCCCCGAGAAGGGCGGCTCGACCCGCGAGGCCAAGAAGGTCTGCCTCGCCTGCGAGGTCCGCTCGGAGTGCCTGGAGTACGCCCTCGCCAATGACGAGCGCTTCGGCATCTGGGGCGGTCTCTCCGAGCGCGAGCGCCGCCGGCTCAAGAAGAGTGCGGTCTGACCGGGACGACTCCCGGACCCGCTGACCCTCCGCCAACGGCGGACGGCCGCACAGCTGTACGAGCGCCTCACCGCGACGGTGGGGCGCTTTCGTGTTCCCGGCGTGTTCCCGGCGTCCGACCTCCGCCCCCCGGGGCGTTCCCGCCGGTCCCGGCCCCGCTTCTTCACGGCCTCCCCACCGGCACCGGGCACGAAGTGGCCATCCGGAGCCGTTAGTGTGGTGCGCCATCCGGTTGCCGTTCACCGGCTGTGTCCACCGAGAACTGGGGCCCGCGCACTCGATGACCGTCTACAGCCACCAGAGCGGCTTCACCGCTGCCAGGCCGCCCGCCTACCCGCGTCACCTGGTCACCGCGGTGATCGTCTCGCACGACGGCGCCCGCTGGCTGCCGCAGGCCCTGGCCGGCCTGCTCGGCCAGGACCGCCAGGTCCAGCGGATCCTCGCGGTCGACACCGGATCCACCGACAACTCCCCGCACCTGCTCGCCGACACCCTGGCCGACTGGCTGCCCGAGAGCGGCCCGCTGGTGCTCGGCCGCCGGGCCGGCTTCGGCACCGCCGTCGCCGAGGCCGTGGCGGGCAGCGCCCCGCTGCGGCCGGAGGACCTCCCGTACCGGCTCGACCCCTCCGGCTACGACCCGGTCACCGGCGGCTGGGACGACTTCGGCGACCCGCTCGGCCAGGAGGACGACCTCGGCCGCGGCGGACCGCGCGAGACCGAGCCGGTCGAATGGCTCTGGCTGCTGCACGACGACTGCGAACCGCAGACCGACGCGCTGCGCCGACTGCTCCAGGTCGCCGACTCCACCCCGAGCGCCGCCGTGGTCGGCCCCAAGCTGCGCAGCTGGTACGACCGCCGCCAGCTGCTGGAGGTCGGCGTCACCATCGCCCGCTCCGGCCGCCGCTGGACCGGTCTGGACCGCCGCGAGCAGGACCAGGGCCAGCACGACCAGGTCCGCCCGGTGCTCGCCGTCTCCAGCGCGGGCATGCTGGTGCGCCGGGACGTCTTCGAGCAGCTCGGCGGCTTCGACCGGGCCCTCCCGCTGATGCGGGACGACACCGACTTCTGCTGGCGGGTCAACGCCGCCGGCCACCGCGTGGTGATCGCCCCCGACGCCGTGCTGCGGCACGCCGAGGCGGCCAGCCGCGAGCGCCGGGCGATCGACTGCGGCGCCTCCCACCCGCACCGGGTGGACAAGGCCGGCGCCGTCTACACCCTGCTCACCAATTGCCGGGGCGCGCTGTTCCCGTACGTGCTGCTGCGCCTGGTGCTCGGCACCCTGGTGCGCGCCGTCACCAACCTGCTCGGCAAGGACCCGCGCCAGGCGGTCGACGAACTGGCCGGCCTCGGCCACGAACTCGTCCGCTTCCCACGGCTGTTGGCCGCCCGCAAGCAGCGCTCCCGGACCCGCGCGGCGGACCCGCTGGACGACCGCACGCTCTTCCCGGCCCCCGGCGCGACCACCCGGCTCGCCGTCGAGGGCGTCATCGGCTCGCTCGGGATAGGGGGCGGCGACGACTCCGGCAGCCGGCACGGCTCGGTCGAGGCGGGCGGCGACGAGGACGGCGAGGACCTGGTCGTCGAGCAGTTCGCGCTGATCAAGAAGCTGGCCCGACGCCCCGCGCCGGTGCTGTTCGCCGCCCTGCTGGTGTTCGCCCTGGTCGCCTGCCGCGGCCTGTTCGGCAGCGGCTCGCTGTTCGGCGGCGCGCTGCTGCCCGCCTCCGACGGCGCCGGCGGCCTCTGGGCGATGTACGCCGACGCCTGGCACCCGATCGGCACCGGCTCCAGCGCCACCGCACCGCCGTACCTCGGGGTGCTCGCGGTGCTCTCCTGGCTGCTGTTCGGCCACGCCGACCTCGCGCTCACCCTGATGGTCGTGCTCACCGTCCCGCTCGCCGCGGTCAGCGCCTACCTGGTGTCCCGGCCGCTGCTGGACTCCAAGCTGGTCCGCGCCTGGGCCAGCGCCACCTACGCGCTGCTGCCCGCCGCGACCGGCGCGCTCGCCCAGGGCCGGATCGGCACCGCCGTCCTCGCCGTGCTGCTGCCGCCGCTGGCCCGCGCCGCCGCGATCTCGGCCGGCCTCGGCATCCGCCAGGAGAGCGCCGCCAAGGGCGCCCGCCCCGGCTGGCGGCCGGTCTGGATGACCGTCCTGCTGCTCACCCTGGCCACCGCCTTCGTCCCGCTGACCTGGGCGCTCGCCGTACCGCTGTGCCTGGCCGTGCTGCTCCTCGCGGTGCTGCGCGGCGGTGCCTTCGGCTCCGGCGGCACCGCGCTGCGGCTGCTCGGCCTGCGCGTCCTGGTGATCCTCGCGGTGCCGGTCGCGGTGCTCGCCCCCTGGTCGCTGAAGGTGCTGTCGCACCCGCAGTGGCTGCTGCTGGAGGCCGGCCTGCCCGGCCTGCACGGCGCCGGGGCGAGCGCGGCCGGCCTGCTGCTGGTCAACCCGGGCGGCGCCGGCGTGCCGCCGGTCTGGCTGTCCACCGGTGTGGTGCTGGCCGCGCTGGCCGCGCTGCTGCGCGCCGACCGGCGCCGCGCGGTGCTCGCCGCCTGGGGCGCGGCCGGGGCCGGCCTGGTCTTCGCGGTCGCGGTGGCGGGCACCTCCGTCACCCCCGCCTCCGGCGGCCAGCCGGTGCCCGCCTGGGCCGGCCCGGCCACCCTGATCGCCGGGATCGCCCTGCTCGCCGCCGCCGCGATCGGCGCCGACGGCGCCAACGCCCGGGTCGCCGGGATCGCCTTCGGCTGGCGTCAGCCGGTGGCCGCCCTGGTGGTGGCCACCGCCGTGCTGGCCCCGCTGGGCACCGGCCTGTGGTGGGCGCTGACCGGCGCCGGCGGCCCGCTGCAGCGCTCCCAGGCCGACCAGGTGCCCGCCTTCATCGCCGAGGAGGCCGGCACCACCGACCGGTCCCGCACCCTGATCGTCACCGGCCAGAAGGGCGACGTCCGCTACAGCGTGGTGCGCGGCGCCGGCCTGACCCTCGGCCAGGCGGAGTCCACCGTCGACCCGGCCACCGGCACCCAGGACGGCCTGAACCGGATGGTCGGCAGCCTGCTGGCCGGCTCCGGCGCCGACCAGGCGAACGCCCTGGCCGGCTACGGCATCGCCTACGTGCTGGTCGAGCGCCAGGCCGTGGACGCCTTCAAGGACGTCCTGGACACCACCCCCGGCCTGGTCAAGGCCAACCAGGACCGCGACTCCGCGCTCTGGCAGGTCAACGGCGCCCCCGCGGTGCGCGCGGTGATCACCGCCCCGGGCGCCAACCCGGTGGTCGTCCCGTCCGGGGCCCGCGACCTCACCGGCACCGTCCCGGCCGGCCCGGACGGCCGGGTGCTGCGGCTCGCCGAGTCCGTCGCCCCCGAGTGGAAGGCCACCGTGAACGGCACCGCCCTGGAGTCCGTCACGGTCGACGGCTGGGCGCAGGGCTTCAAGCTCCCGGCCGCCGGCGGCAAGCTGAGCGTCACCCGGGAGGGCGGACTCGCCCACACCGGCTGGATCTGGGCCCAGGTCCTGCTCGGCCTCACCATCCTGGTGCTGGCCCTGCCCGGCCGCCGCAACCACAAGGACGACGACCTGCCCGAGGAGGTGGTGGCCGCCGCCGCGCTGGCCGCCGCCGCCCAGGCGCAGACCCCCGCCCCCGGCAGCCGCCGGGCCCGCCGGATGGCCGAGCGCGGCGAGGGCGGCGAGCCCGGCGCCGACGAGCCCGGGGTGTACGAGGGCCGGCCCGGCACGATCCCGGCCCAGCCGACCGGCGAGCCGGTGACCGAGGCCGTCCAGGCGGCCGCCGCCGTCCAGGAGGCGGAGCCGTACACCGACCCGTACCAGACGTACCAGCAGGCCGACCCGTACAGCTACGACCAGTACGCGGCCCAGCAGCCGGCCGCCGTGCCGTACGGCAACCAGGGCTACGACGGGCAGGGCTACCAGGGCCAGGGCTACGACGGGCAGCAGCAGGCCTACCCGCAGCAGGGCTACGAACAGCAGCAGGGCTACGAGCCGTACCCGCAGGAGCAGTACGGCTACGACCCCTACCAGCAGCAGCCCGAGCAGCAGTCCCCGCAGGCCTGGCTGCCCGGCCAGCAGCAGGGCGAGCCGTACTACGACCCCAACGACCCGGGCGGCACCGGCCACTCCTCTGGGAACTACCGTCCGCACCAGCACGGATCGGGGAGCTGACCCGCGATGAAGAAGCCCGCTTTCAGGAAGAAGTCCGGCGCCGGGGCCGAGGAGCCCTTCGAGCCGACCGGGGCCGCCGGGGCGACCGACGCGGCCGGGTCCGCCGAGCCGACCGGGTCCGCCCGTCCGTCGGTGCGGCTCCCCGGCCGGTCCGCGGGGAAGACCACCCAGTCCCTGCTGGCCGCGGCCGTGGTGCTGGCCGCGGTGTTCGGGATCGCCGAGGCGCGCCCCCCGGCGAGCCCGGCCAAGGCGGACGGCGGGGCCGCCCCGAGCACCGCCCAGGTCGAGCGGACCGCGGCGGTCTGCCCCCAGCCGTTCCAGGGCCTGACCGGCTCCACCACGCTGACCGCCTACACCCCGCCCGGCACCGGCACCGGCACCGGCTCCGCCACCGGCGGCGCGGGCTGGCTCTCCGAGGAGTCCGCCCCGGCCGTCCCGCCGACCGCCGCCCCCTCGGCCCCGGCCACCCAGGCGCCGAGCGCGGCCCCGAGCGGCTCCGGCGCGCCGGCCACCCCGGCCCCGGACAAGAACGCCGCGCCCGCCGACGCCAAGCTGACCGTCACCAAGCCCGGCACCCCGGCCACCGGCCCGGCGAGCAACGGCGACAACGCCCCCGGCATCGGAGCCGTCGCCAACGGCGCGCTCGCCCCCGGCTTCACCGTCTCCCAGACCACCGTGGTCACCGAGCAGCGCGGCACGGGCCTGTCCGGCATCACCTGCACCCCGGAGAACACCAACTTCTGGTTCGCCGGGGCCAGCACGGCCGGCGACCGGGTCGACTACCTCAGCCTGGTCAACCCCGAGTCCTCGGCCGCCGTGGTCGACATCAAGCTGTACGGCGACAAGGGCCTGATCGACAACGACGCCGCCAACGGCATCACCGTCGCCCCGGGCAGCTCGCAGTCCGTCCTGCTGTCGACCCTCAGCAAGGGCGCGGTCAACGACCTCGCCGTCAACGTGGTGGTGCGCTCCGGCCGGATCGGCGCCGCGCTGCACGCCGCCGACGGCAACAAGGGCGCCGACTGGATCCCGGCCTCGGCCGACCCGGCCCCGACCCAGGTGATGGCCGGCCTGCCCGCCGACACCTCCGCCGCCCACCTGGTGGTCTGGGCACCGCCGGAGGACGACGCCGACCTGAAGATCCAGCTCTCCGGCAAGAACGGCTGGTTCACCCCGGCCGGCAACGAGTCGATCCACGTCAAGGCGGGCATGGTGGCCGCCGTCGACCTCGGCAAGGTCACCCGGGACGAGGTCGCCGGGCTGCGGCTGTCGCCCACCGACGACAAGCACCCCACCAGGATCGTGGCCGGCCTGCGGGTCGACCGCACGGGCGGCAACGGCAAGAGCGACGCGGCCTGGCTCAGCGGCAGCGTCCCGGTCGGCGCCCGCGCCACCGTCGCCGACAACCGGGCCGGCGCCTCCACGGTGTTCCTGACCTCCAGCGGCGACGCCGCCACCGTCAAGGTCACCGGCTCGGCCGGCAGCGGCGGCGGCACCCCGGCGACCAAGGAGGTGCAGATCCCGGCCGGCGGCACGGTCGCGATCCCGGCACCCGAGCCCGCCGGGCTGAACGGGGTCTTCGCGGTCACCGTGGAGACCGAGTCCGGCGGCCCGGTGGTCGCCGCCCGGATGCTCTCCGTCCCCACCAAGGACGTGCCGATGTTCACCGTCCAGGCACTGCGCGACGACCGCAGCACCGTCCAGGTCCCGCGGGCCACCCAGGACCCGGGCGTGGTGCTGCGCTAGGTCCTGTCCGGCGCCGGTCCGTCGCACCGGGTGCCCCCGACCGGGGCACCCGGGAGGTCACTCCTCGTCGTAGCGCGGGTCGATCGCGTCCGGCGACAGGCCGAGCAGCTCGGCCACCTGCTCGATCAGGATCTCGTGCACCAGCGCCGCCCGGTCCTCCCGGGTCTTCGCCCGGATCTCCACCGGCCGCCGGTACACCACGATCTGGCTCTTGCGCCCCTTCTGACCCGGCGACACCCGGCCCAGCGGCACGCCGTCCTCGGTGTCGGAGCCGTCCGGCTCGTGCAGCGGTACCTCCTGCACGGCGAACTCCACCTCGATCAGCTGCGGCCACCGCCGCTCCAACCGCTCCACCGACTCGCGCACGTAGTCGTCGAAGAGCTCGGAGCGGGTGAGCGAGATCGGCACCTGGGGCGGCGCCAGCGGGCCGCGCAAACCCCTGCCGTGCCGGTCGCGGTGCCGCGGGCGGCGCGAGGGCCCTGTCGATGACTGCGGTGCGGAGCTGTCCATATCACTGCCGAGAGTAGTCCTTGGTTGGTCGGAAGTGGACCACTCCGACAGGGGAATCGCCGGTGCGGCGGCGCGTGCCCGAACGGCCGGAGCGAGCCGGACGACGGGAGCCGGGCAGCGCGCCGGGGGGCGCGGGCGGGTACCCGGACCGCGACACGGCACCCCCACCGGGCAGGCGGTCTTCGCTCCCCGGCGGGGAGTGCGGTACCGTCCACCTTCGTGAGCTCTGTACGTCGTTGTTCGCGGACCGCGTGCGGCCGACCGGCCGTCGCGACGCTGACGTACGTCTACGCGGACTCCACCGCCGTCCTGGGCCCGCTCGCCACCTACGCCGAGCCGCACTGCTACGACCTGTGCGCCGAGCACGCCGAGCGGCTCACCGCCCCGCGCGGCTGGGAGGTGGTCCGGCTGGCCGCCGAGGCCGGGCCGCTGCGCCGCAGCAGCGACGACCTGGAAGCCCTCGCCAACGCCGTCCGCGAGGCCGCCCGCCCGCAGACCCCCCGTCAGGGCCGCGGTCCCGACCCCGATTCCACCGAGGGCGGCCGCCGCGGCCACCTCCGGGTGCTGCGCTCGCCCGACAACTGATCGCCTCACCCGGCACGGCGCGTTCGCCCGGCCCGGGTACGCTGCCCGTCTGACCCCACCGCGACCCGTCGAGCGACGGGCGGGGTGGCCCGACGTATCGATCAGCAGAGAACCAGGGTGGAGCCGCAGTGCGCGACCTCAAGCAGCTCGTGAAGGCGTACGACGTCCGAGGCGTCGTCCCGGACCAGTGGGACGAGAGCCTGTCCCGGGCCTTCGGCGCCGCGTTCGTGCAGGTCACCGGCGCGTCCGCGATCGTGGTCGGGCACGACATGCGCCCCTCCTCCCCGTCGCTCAGCCGGGCCTTCGCCGAGGGCGCGGCGGCCTACGGCGCCGACGTGGTCGAGATCGGCCTCTGCTCGACCGACCAGCTCTACTACGCCAGCGGCAAGTTCGACCTGCCCGGTGCGATGTTCACCGCCAGCCACAACCCGGCCCAGTACAACGGCATCAAGCTCTGCCGGGCTGGCGCCGCCCCGGTCGGCCAGGACACCGGCCTGTCCGAGATCCGCGAGCTGGTCGAGTCCTGGACCGCCGAGGACGACACCGTCACCGTCCCGGCCAAGGACGTCAAGCCCGGCGCGCTCTCCACCCAGGAGACCCTGCGCGGCTACGCCGACCACCTGCTGGGCCTGGTCGACCTCACCGCGATCCGCCCGCTGAAGGTCGCCGTGGACGCCGGCAACGGCATGGGCGGCCACACTGTGCCGACCGTCTTCGACGGCTTGCCGATCGACCTCGTCCCGATGTACTTCGAGCTGGACGGCACCTTCCCCAACCACGAGGCCAACCCGCTCGACCCGAAGAACCTGGTCGACCTCCAGGCCAAGGTCCGCGAGGTCGGCGCCGACCTCGGCCTGGCCTTCGACGGCGACGCCGACCGCTGCTTCGTCGTCGACGAGCGCGGCGAGCCGGTCTCCCCGTCCGCGATCACCGCCCTGGTCGCCGCCCGCGAGATCGCCCGCGCCCAGGCCGCCGGCGAGGCCGAGCCGACGATCATCCACAACCTGATCACCTCCTGGACCGTCCCCGAGGTGGTCCGCGAGCTCGGCGCCACCCCGGTGCGCACCCGGGTCGGCCACTCCTTCATCAAGCAGGAGATGGCCGTCACCGACGCCGTCTTCGGCGGCGAGCACTCCGCGCACTACTACTTCCGCGACTTCTGGCGCGCCGACACCGGCATGCTCGCCGCGCTGCACGTGCTGGCCGCGCTCGGCGGGCAGCCGGGCACGCTCTCCGAGCTGACCGCCGAGTACGACCGCTACGCCGCCTCCGGCGAGATCAACAGCACCGTCGCCGACCAGGCCGCCAGCACCGCCGCCGTGCGCGCCGCCTACGCCGGTCTGGAGGGCACCGCCGTCGACGAGCTGGACGGCCTCACCGTGGCCGGCCAGGACTGGTGGTTCAACCTGCGTGCCTCCAACACCGAGCCGCTGCTGCGCCTGAACGTCGAGGCCAAGGACCCGGCGAAGATGGCCGAACTGCGCGACGGTGTGCTCGCGATCGTCCGCGGCTGATCGTCCGCCGATCCGCTGCGCCTGACCGCGGGCCCCGGTGCCCCGGCCGGTAGGGTTGCCTATCGGCCGGGGCACCTCCGTGCCACCCCCGAACTTTGGAGAGCCCCATGAAGCTCGAATCCTTCCTGCTGGAGATCCTGGTCTGCCCGCAGTGCCGGGCCGCGCTCGTCGAGGGCGGCACCGAGGACCAGCCCGAGCTGGTCTGCACCGGCGCGGACTGCGGCCTCGCGTACCCGATCCGCGAGGGCATTCCGGTCCTCCTGGTGGACGAGGCCCGCCGCCCGGCCTGATCCTGTTGGGGCGCCCGGCGCCCCGACGTCGCCAGTGCCCCACCCGCGCCAGAGCCCCAACCGCGCCCGCCGCCCACAGGACAGCCGGAGGCCCGCCGCATGCTCGACGACACCCTGCTCGACGACCCGGCCGCCCTCCAGCGCGCCGACCACGACCGCGCCCTGCTGTCCCTGGCCGGCGCCGGCGCCCGGGTCCGCACCGCGCTGCGGCAGGCCGACGCGGCCGGCCTCGACCGGCTGCGTCCGGACGGCCGCCCGCGCACCGTCCTGGTCGCCGGGCACGGCAGTGCCCTGACCGCCGCCGAGGTCCTCGCCGCGCTGGCCGGCTCCGCCACCCTGGTCACCCCGCTGCCGCCGACCGAGGCCGCCGCCCCGCGGGCCGACCGGGCCGGCGCCCCGCCGGTCTTCACCGCCGGACTCGGCTGGCAACTGCCCGGCTGGGCCGGACCGCTCGACCTGCTGGTGATCAGCTCCGCCGACGGCGGCGAGCGGGGCCTGATCGGCCTCGCCGAGCAGGCCTACGCGCGCGGCTGCGCCATCGTCGTCACCGCCCCGGCCGGCAGCCCGCTGGCCGAGGCCGCGCTGCAGGTGCGCGCCCTGCCGCTGCCGTACGTCGCCGGGGTGCTGCCCGACGAGGGCCGGCCCACCGCGCCGGCCGCCGAACCGGACCTGCCGGCCGAGGACCCGGCCGCGCTGTGGTCCCACCTGACCCCGCTGCTGGCGCTCACCCAGAAGCTCGGCCTCACCCAGCTGCCGTACGACGCGCTGCCGGGCGTCGCCGACCTGCTGGACGCCGCCGCCGTGCGCTGCCGCCCGGACGCCGCCGCGTACACCAACCCGGCCAAGGGGCTGGCCGCCCGGTTGGCCGGGACGGTCCCGCTGCTGTGGGCCGAGGGCCCGCTCGCCGGGGCCGCCGCCGGCCGGTTCGCCGCCCAGCTCGCCGACCGGGCCGGCCGGCCGGCGCTGGCCGGGTCGCTGCCGCAGGTGCTCACCGCCCACCGCGGCATGTTCACCGGCCAGTTGGGCGCGGGCGCGGACCCGGACGACTTCTTCCGCGACCGGGTCGAGGAGCCCGACCCGCTGCACCTCCAGGTGCTGCTGCTGCGGCACCTCCCGGGTACCGCCGTCGGTACCGTCGCGGTGGGGGAGCAGGACGGCCCGGCCGAGGTGACCGAGGACGACGAGCGGCCGCGCAGCTTCGGCGCGAGCCGCGCGCACCGGCTCGCCGCCGCCCACGACGTCCGGCTGACCGAGTACGCGAGCACCCGCCCGGACCCGCTGCACGCGCTGGCCGACCTGGTCGCGCTGACCGACTTCGCCGCCGTCTACCTGGGGCTCGCCGCCGCGCAGTCCTGAGGGCCTTCCCGCTAGCGTTCTCCGCATGAGCACTGAGGGCGGAACGAAGGCACTCGTCGCGGCGCTGTCCGCGAACCTGGCGATCGCGGCGGCCAAGTTCACCGCCTTCGGCTTCACCGGATCCTCCTCGATGCTGGCCGAGGGCGTGCACTCGGTCGCCGACTCCGGCAACCAGGTGCTGCTGCTGATCGGCGGCAAGCGGGCGCGCCGGGCGGCCGACGAGGAGCACCCGTTCGGGTACGGGCGCGAGCGCTACGTCTACGGCTTTCTGGTGGCGATCGTGCTGTTCAGCGTCGGCGGACTGTTCGCCGTCTACGAGGGCTGGCACAAGGTCAACCACCCCGAGACGCTGGACTCCTGGGGCTGGGCGGTGGGCGTGCTGCTCTTCGCCGTCGCGATGGAGGGCTGGTCCTTCCTGACCGCGGTGCGCGAGTCGGCCAAGGCCAAGGGCGGTCAGGGCTGGGTGCAGTACATCCGCACCGCCAAGGCGCCGGAGCTGCCGGTGGTGCTGCTGGAGGACACCGGCGCGCTGATCGGCCTGGTGCTCGCGCTGCTCGGCGTCTCGCTCACCGTGGTCACCGGGAACGGCGTCTGGGACGGCGTCGGCACCCTGGCCATCGGCGTGCTGCTGGTGCTGATCGCCGTGGTGCTCGCGCTGGAGACCAAGTCTCTGCTGCTCGGCGAGTCCGCCGACAAGGAGTCGGTGCGGCGGATCCGTGCCGCGCTGGTGGACGGCGAGTCGGTCACCGGGGTGATCCACATGCGCACCCTGCACCTCGGCCCCGAGGAACTGCTGGTCGCCGCCAAGATCGCCGTCAACGCGGAGGACAGCGCCGCCCGGGTGGCGCGGGCCATCGACGAGGCCGAGGAGCGGGTCCGCGCCGCCGTCCCGATCGCCCGGGCGATCTACCTGGAGCCGGACGTCTACAGCGCGGAGAAGGCCGCCGCGGGCGAGGACCCGGCCGCCACCCCGGGCGGTCCCGGACCGGGCCCGGCGCACTGACGGTCCGTCCTGCGCGGCGCCCGGGGACGCGGCTCGGGCCCCGGTCGAGCGGCGGTCGGGTCCGGGACCGAAATCGGTCATCGGCGGACGGCCGAGGGGGCCGCCGGTGTAGATTCGTCACCAGAGCCAGAACGTCGCTGCTGATGGCGGTCGATCGGCGGTCCGCGCCCGTAGGGTGTGCGCCGGTCGAGGGAGAGAGGTCCTCCGACGGTTTGTGCTGCGTAGCGGGGAGCCGGTCCGCACCACGGGACCAGGGCGCCCCGGCGTAGCCGTGCACCCGTACGGCCCGCCATGCGCAACGCACATCCGGACCTTTGGCCGTGCCCCACCCCCATCAGCGAGGAGCAGACGCATGTCGACCGACATCACCGGTGACTTCAAGGTCGCCGACCTTTCCCTGGCGCCGTTCGGCCGCAAGGAGATCCAGCTGGCCGAGCACGAGATGCCCGGCCTGATGTCCATCCGCGCCGAGTACGCGGAGTCGCAGCCCCTGGCCGGCGCCCGGATCACCGGCTCGCTGCACATGACCATCCAGACCGCGGTGCTGATCGAGACCCTGACGGCGCTCGGTGCCGAGGTCCGCTGGTGCTCCTGCAACATCTTCTCCACCCAGGACCACGCGGCCGCCGCCATCGCCGTCGGCCCGGAGGGCACCCCGGAGAACCCGCAGGGCGTGCCGGTCTTCGCCTGGAAGGGCGAGACCCTGGAGGAGTACTGGTGGTGCACCGAGCAGGCGCTCACCTGGCCCGGCGGCAAGACCCCGAACATGATCCTGGACGACGGCGGCGACGCCACCCTGCTGATCCACAAGGGCGTCGAGTTCGAGAAGGCCGGTGCCGCCCCGGACCCGTCCACCGCGGACAACGACGAGTTCCGGATCATCCTGGAGCTGCTCAACCGCACCCTCAAGGACACCCCGAACAAGTGGACCGAGGTCGCCGCCACCATCAAGGGCGTCACCGAGGAGACCACCACCGGTGTCCACCGCCTGTACGAGATGCACCGTGACGGCCAGCTGCTGTTCCCGGCGATCAACGTCAACGACTCGGTCACCAAGTCGAAGTTCGACAACAAGTACGGCTGCCGCCACTCGCTGATCGACGGCATCAACCGCGCCACCGACGTCCTGATCGGCGGCAAGGTCGCCGTGGTCTGCGGCTACGGCGACGTCGGCAAGGGCTGCGCCGAGTCGCTGCGCGGCCAGGGCGCCCGCGTCATCGTCACCGAGATCGACCCGATCTGCGCGCTGCAGGCGGCGATGGACGGCTACCAGGTCGCCACGCTGGAGGACGTCGTCGAGATCGCCGACATCTTCATCACGACCACGGGCAACAAGGACATCATCATGGCCTCGCACATGGCCCGGATGAAGCACCAGGCCATCGTGGGCAACATCGGCCACTTCGACAACGAGATCGACATGGCCGGCCTGGCCAAGCTCGACGGCGTCGTGAAGACCGAGGTCAAGCCGCAGGTCCACGAGTGGCGCAAGGCCGACGGCCGCACCATCATCGTGCTGTCCGAGGGCCGCCTGCTGAACCTGGGCAACGCGACCGGCCACCCGTCCTTCGTGATGTCCAACTCCTTCGCGAACCAGACGATCGCCCAGATCGAGCTGTTCACGAAGACCGAGCAGTACCCGATCGGCGTCTACGTGCTGCCGAAGCACCTGGACGAGAAGGTCGCCCGCCTGCACCTCGACGCGCTGGGCGTGAAGCTGACCACCCTGAGCCAGGAGCAGGCCGACTACATCGGCGTTCCGGTCGAGGGCCCGTACAAGGCGGAGCAGTACCGCTACTGATGCGGTGACGCCTGCGACGCCGGTGGCCGGCACCCCCGCCCGGGGGTGCCGGCCACCGGCGTGTTCAGCGGATGACCCGGGTGGTCCAGGTCTTCTCGTCCGGGCCGGTGACGTGCATCAGGTTGGTCACCGCGTCCAGGTCGCCGAGTTGCGGGGCCAGCGGCAGGTCGTCGCTCTCGGCCGTGGCGCAGATCTGCAGGCCCTGCTCGCGGCGGCAGCGGGTGTCGGTCTTCCCGTACCGCCGGTTGTCGTCGGGCAGGACGAAGACGCCGAGGGTCTTGCCGTCGAGCCACAGGTCGGCGCTGGCGATCCAGGGCTGCCCGTTCGCCGGGCGGGTCACCGCCGCCCCCGTCACCCGGGTGCCGGTCGGCAGGCCGGAGAACCAGAACGGCATCGGGACGGGCTGCTCGTCCACCACGGCCTCGGCCGCGACGCGGAGCAGCGCGTCGTCGGGGACGCCGGCGTCCTTCGGCGGGCTGGAGACCAGCTGCGCCCAGCGGCCGGAGGCGGTCAGCCACCGCAGGATCCGCTGCCGGTCGAACGTCGGATGCGTCGGGTCGGTCACCCAGTAGGCGGTCCGGCCGTTGACGGGCGGAGCCGGCACCTTCACCTGCTTCTGCTGCGCCGTGTCGACCAACGGGGGCTCGGCCCCGGTGGAGTGGACGATGAGCGCCAGGTTCAGCCCGTTCGAGACGGGCTGGGAGGCCCGGGTGACGACCGCGTCCTGGCCCGCCTCGTAACTGACGTCGCGGACCGGGTCCAGCCCGTCCGGCAGCCAGCCGAAGGTCCCGCCGCTGACCAGCGGGTCGGTGGGGGTGCCCACCGCCGTCCGGACCGGCTTCGGGACGGCCACGCCCTGCTCCCCGCGCGGCGGGGCGGCCGGCACCAGGCGGAGCGAGGACGAGCCGCCGCCACCGGGGACGAGCAGCAGCGCGGCGGTGACCGCCGCCACCGTGGCGGTGGCTACGGCGGTGGCCACCGCTCGGCG
Organism: Kitasatospora sp. NPDC096077; assembly: GCF_040303245.1. Classification (NCBI taxonomy): domain Bacteria; kingdom Bacillati; phylum Actinomycetota; class Actinomycetes; order Kitasatosporales; family Streptomycetaceae; genus Kitasatospora; species Kitasatospora sp. NPDC096077. Next base: position 32,401 of record NZ_JBEOSV010000083.1, read on the forward strand.
CCGACGGCGCAGCCTGGTCCGGCCGGTGGCGACGGCCGTGTGGGGATCGAAGGCCGGCGGCGGCGCCGGTTCGGCGGCCAGGTCCGCCAGCCGGACGGCCAGTTCGACGTTGTCGAGGTTCGTCATGACGTCCTCTCTGCGGCGGCGCTGGGGCGGGGGAGCAGGGTGTTGCGCAGTGCCTCCAGAGCGCGTGAGCTCTGGCTCTTCACGTTGCCCGAGGAGCAGCCCAGGGCCTCGGCGGCCTGGTCGATCGACAGGTCGCAGTAGTACCGCAGGACGACGGTGGCCCGCTGTCGGGGCGGCAGGGCGGCGAGGGCCCGGCGCAGGTCGAGCGAGGCCTCCAGGTCGAGGGCCGCGACCGCGCTCTCCGGGTCGACGTCCGTCCGCACCGTGCGGCGCCACCAGGAGGTGCGCTGTTCGGCGAGGAAGGTGTTGACCAGCGTCCGGCGGGCGTAGCCGTCCAGGTTGTCCGCCCGGCTCGCCCTCGACCAGTGCACGTACAGCTTGGTGATCGTCTCCTGCACCAGGTCGTCGGCCCGGTGCCAGTCCCCGCACAGCAGATAGGCGACCTTGCGCAGCCAGCCGGCCCTGGAGGCCACGTACTCGGTGAACTCCGCGTCACGCGTCGGCTTCGCCATCCGCACCCCCTCTCGTCGTTCCGCTCCCGGCGTTCGGACGGCGTCTCCCGCGCCGTCCGACCCACTGATGCGGCCACCGGCCCGGAACGTTGCACGGGAGTTCGTGCGTAGGCTTCGGGCATGCCCAACGGCCGGTACTCGCTCCACGACACCCACGACCACCTGCTGCTCGGAGAGGAGCGCTTCAGCTGCGCGCCCGGGGCGGCCGGCTGGCGGTACGTCTCCAAGACCTACGCGCCGGACGGCCGGGTGATCGGCGGCGTCGACCTGACCCTGGACTCGCGGGCCCGGCCGCTGCGGATGGAACTGCGGGCCGGCGGCTGGCAGGTGCGCGGCGGCGCGGTGGACGGCGTGGCCTGGGTCCGCACCGACGCGGCCGATCCGGGTGGTGGGCAGGCGGTGGAGGGCCACGACCGGGCGCACGGGTTCGCCGGGCGCTCGCCGGGCTTCCTGGTCGCCACCGCGCGGATGCTGCGGCTGCGGGAGGGGGCGAGCGCGCGGGTACGGCTGGTGGCGTTCACCGAGCCGGTGCTGGCGCCGCGCACCTTCGACCAGGGGTGGCTGCTGGAGGGCGTGGACACCCACGAGACGGACTCGGGGGTGCTGACGGTCGAGCGGTACCAGGTGGCGGACCTGGAGACGGGGGAGCAGCAGGTCGTGCACCTGGCGGGGGACGTGGTGCTGGCGGCGGCGGGGGTCGAGCTGGAGGAGCTGGCGTCGCCGCCGAACGCCTGGCCGGTGGTGGGGGAGTAGCGGGCTCGGACGGGACGCGGGCTCAGGCCGGACGTGGGCTCAGGCGGGCGGGGCGAAGCCGGCGTCGGGGGCAGGTGCGGGGGCAGGGGCGGGGGCTGCGGGCTTCTCGAAGAACGGCGCGGTGGGGGCGGCCGGTGCCGGGGCAGCAGGTGTGGCGGGGGTGATCGGGGGAGTGGGGGCCGCGGCGGGCGCGGCGGGCATCCCGAGGACACGGTGGGGCCGGTCGTCGGCCGTGGCGGCGACCGGCTGCGGGGTGGGCACCGGCATCGGGTTCGGCACCACGAACCGCTGCTGGGCGCGCATCCACTCCCGGCGCTGGCGCTCGGTGAGCACCGCGCCCAGGTAGGCGGCCGGGTGCAGCCCCGACGGCACCGGGTGACCGATCCGGGCGGCCAGGTCCGCGGCCAGCTCGGTGGACATCCGGAAGGTCACGCCCGGGTCCAACTGGCCGATCCGGCCGAGCAGTTGGCGGCTCGCGAGCCAGAGCGGCTCAGGCACCGCGGACAGGTCCATCGCGACCAGCTCGCGGCCCATGTCGTGCAGCAGCTGGGGGTGCACCGGCGGCAGCGGGGCGGTCGCGCCGGCCCCGCCCGGGGTGCGCTCGCGGACCACCACCGTCCCGGCGAAGATGTCGCCCAACCGCTTGCCGTCCGAGTTCAGCGCGGAGGTGATCACGGCCGGGGCGCCGGTTATCGCGATCACCTCGAAGAAGCCCACCAGCCCGCGCACCAGCGAGTGCCGGAACCGCACCGGCCCGCCGTCGGTGCGCACCACCCGCAGACCGAGCGCGGCCTTGCCGACCGAGCGCCCGTGGCTGAGGGTCTCGATCATCACCGGCAGGGCGATCAGGTAGAAGACCGTCATGCCGATCATGGTGGCCGCCAGCGCGGCGCTGTCCAGGTCGGACAGGGCGACGGTCATCACCAGGGTGGTGACGAACAGCGCGGCGAACTCGATGAGCAGGTCGAGGACGACCGCCAGAGCCCTGCTCGGAAGCTTCGCCGTCTGCAGGTCGAGGACGACCGCCTCACCCGTCACCAGGTCGCTCAAGACACCTGTCCGTTCACGTTCACGCGGGCGGGTGGAGTGCGGTTGGATCGGCCCCCACTGCCCGCTCTCCGCAGTCCGATCCGCAGCCGCCAACATACGGCGCCCGGTGGGCGCACGGGAAGTGAGATCCCGACGGCCGGGGTGGTGACGGCTCCTGGCATGCTGGGCCCGCACGTGTCCGTACGTACCTGCCCGACCGCGCACGCGCGCTTCGCGCCATCGCCTCGCGCCATCGCCGACCATGGAGCCGCCGAATGGACCTGGACGTCTTCGTCGCCACCCACCAGGGGGAGTGGGCCCGGCTGGACGCCCTCGCCCGCAGGCGCCGGCTCAGCGGTGAGGAGGCCGACGAGCTGGTCACGCTCTACCAGCGCGCCACCGGCCACCTCGCCAAGGTCCAGGCTGCCGCGCCGGACCCGGCCCTGGTCAGCCGGCTGACCGGTCTGGTCTCGCGGGCCCGCAGCACGGTGACCGGCGCCCGCAGCAGCGGATGGCAGGACGTCGCCCGCTACTACACGGTCAGCTTCCCGGCCGCGCTGTACCGCGCCCGCCGCTGGTGGGTGCCGGTGGCGGTCGTGTCGATGGTCCTCACCGTGCTGCTCGCCTGGTGGATGGCCACCCACCCCGAGGTCCGCAACAGCCTTCTCACCTCCGACGACCTGCGGGAGATGACCCGCCCCGGCGGACAGTACGAGGCCTACTACTCGGACCGGCCGGCCAGCTCCTTCGCGGCCCAGGTCTGGACGAACAACGCCTGGGTGGCGGCGCAGTGCCTGGTCTTCGGGATCGCGCTGGGCATTCCGGTGCTCATGGTGATGTGGACCAACGTGGTCAACCTCGGCATCGGCATCGGACTGATGGCCTCGGCCGGGCGGCTCGACACCTTCCTCGGCCTGCTCATCCCGCACGGCCTGCTGGAGCTGACCGCGGTCTTCGTGGCCGGCGGCCTGGGACTGCGCCTCGGTTGGACGGTCATCGACCCCGGACCGCGCACCCGTGGGGTGGCCCTGGCGGAACAGGGCCGTTCGATCGTCGGCATGGCGATGGGCCTGGCGACGGTGCTGGCGGTCTCCGGTGTGCTCGAAGCCTTCGTCACCCCGTCCGGCCTGCCGACCTGGGCGCGCATTTCCATCGGCGTGCTGGCCGAGGCGGCCTTCCTCCTCTATGCCCTGGGGCTGGGCCGAAAGGCTGCGGCGAGCGGAGAGTTCGGTGATGTGGATGCGGCCGATCGGGCGGACCTTCAGCCTGTCGCGGCCTGAGCCGATGTGATCAACAGGCCGCTGACCTGGTACTCTTCTCGCATCCCGACCAAACCATTGACGTGGTGAGGGTGGGCTAGTAGGTTTGAACGGTTGGGACTGACTGGACAACGGTCGGGCCCGGGCGTTAGTGTCTACGACACCGCCGAAATCGAGGCGAGTGCATTTCACGAAATGCGCACCCTCCGATGAAGCAAATCCCACGGACGGAACACTCCGAAAGCTTTGATAAGCTTCGGAACGAAGTTCGCAGGAAATCCCGCCAGCGGGAATCGGATGAATGAAACTCCGGAAAACGGAGCGGAAAACATCTGATAAGCTGGAAACACGAAAGAACGAAGCGCCCGGAGGGCCCGCTGGAAGGC
>NZ_JBEOSV010000084.1:0-35887 GCF_040303245.1 Kitasatospora sp. NPDC096077
CCGAAGAGACGACACGACACCTCGTCTCTCCCGCCGAGGCACCGACCCCATGCCCGACCAGCGGAAATGCACTCGTCACTCTCGGAAAGACAACGGCCTCTCAGAGGACGTTCGCACCGCTGACGTGCAGGTTTGGGTAGATTTGCTGCCTGCCCGAAGAGTTCTTAGATATGGCATCTGTCGTGAATGTCGTGGCCGTATGGCTGGCAGCCTGGCCGCGGTTCATCCTGTTTCGCCCCGAGAGATCCTGTCCGGTTCGAATAAGTCGGGCAAGTCCGTTGCCGGTTCACTCGGACGAGCGATGGGCGACATCAACTCCCGGATGTATCAGTGGAGTTATGACGATTCAGTCGCAACGCAAAGCGTATCCGAGTGACCTGTCCGACGCCCGCTGGGCCCTGATCGAGCCAACCCTGACCGCATGGAGGGCGGGGCGTCAGAAGACCTCGCTGGGCCTCGGCGGCCGGGTCACCGATCTGCGGGAGGTCATGAACGCGATCCTGCACGTGAACCACACCGGGGTCGCCTGGCGCTACCCGCCACACGACTTCCCGCCCCACACCACCGTGTTCTCGCACTTCAGCGCCTGGACCGCGGACGGCACGATCGAGAAGCTCGGCGTAGGACTTCACCGCCTGGTGCGCGAACAGGAGGGCCGTTCACCCGAGCCGACCGCCTGCGTGATCGACTCCCAGAGCATCAAGACCGCCCCCAGCGTGCCCACTGCCACCCAGGGCATCGATGCCGGCAAGAAGATCGTCGGTCGCAAGCGCAGCCTCGTCGTCGACACTCTCGGCCTCCTCCTGCTCGTCATGGTCACCGCGGCCAGCGTCTCCGACAACGACGCCGGCAAGCAGCTCCTCACCCAGGTCGCCACCACCTACCCCACGATCACCAAGGCCTGGGTCGACACCGGCTACAAGACTCAGGCCGTCGAACACGGCGCGAAGCTCGGCATCGACGTGGACGTCGTGCCGCGAAACGCGCAGGTCAAAGGCTTCTCGGTCGTCCCCAGGAGGTGGGTGGTCGAGCGGAGTTTCGGCTGGATCATGACGCACCGCAGACTGGCCCGCGACTACGAGGCCAAGCCCGAGCACTCCGAGAGCATGATCCGCCTCGCGATGATCTCCAACCTCGCGAAGCGGGCAACGGGCGAAAGCACCATAACCTGGCACAATCCATGAACTATCCCCCATGCAAGCAGGACGTCCTCTCATGGACCGTTCCGGTCACCGTAGTCTCGTGCCGTGGTTGACGAACGTGGTGCACCCGACGCCTTCAAGAACCGATGCACGAATGCGGCGCGGACGTTGGATTCCTGCATCAGCTACTTCATCGAGCGCATCTCGTTGGACGAGTCCAACGAGGACCGCAAGGACCACACCCTGGACGTGTGGCTGCGCGATGGGCCGCAGAAGCCCGATGTGATGGTCTCGCTGTCAAACCTCCACTCGGTTCGCCCGTGGGAACCAGGACCGGGCGTCTCCTTCATCGATGGGATCTCCCTCGTCCACCTTCCGAAGCTGCCGTTGCCCTGGCCTGCCGAGGCGGTCGGCCGACTCGACCGCTCCGATGACCTGCCCGAACTGGTCTGGCTGAGGATCACCGGGCCGCTCGAAGTCGACGCTGTTGCCTCGATCGTGACCGTCTACCAGGCCCAGAGCGACGATGCGGCCTCCGTGCTCCGGTGACAGCCTGGAGCCGTTCGACAGCTGAGGAAGCGGCCGAACTTCTGTAAGACGGGTCAATCGCTCAGGCAACGTCGGGCTCCCGGTCGATGGCCTGGAGGCGGTTCTTGAGGCGGCAGCTGTTGCTGTTGATCGAGACGACGTCGCAATCCGGCACCCGTGACCCCACCACCGCCGGGCTCTACTGCGGCACCACTCAAACGAGCTACAGAGAACCGCACCCATCACAGTGACGGACATGTAGGCCATGCATCGTTGCAGTTCAGAGCCTATATCCGAGCTCCTGCAGTCGGTAAACTGGACGACATCACCCGGCTTCGGCTGCAGCGCGAGGACGACCAGGACACCCTCGACCCGACAGCCACTTCGACGTCCAGTCCGGCCACTGCCAGGCGGGTCGGGCCGCAGCGGCCAGACCCTCGTCGAACTCGGTCGTGACGACCGGGCCGGGACCGGCCCGCCACGCGGCCAGAGCGGCCGTCCAGCCCTGACCGGTGCCGACATCCCACCCCCGGCCCGGGTTCCAGCCGCAGGCTGTCCAGCATGTCCGCCACCACCCCTGGCGCGGACAGTGACGACGACGGAACCCCTGCGGTGACCTGCGTGATGGCGGGGGAACTGACACCGCCGAACACGTGGCCCGCCCAACCGTCGGGGTCGAGGGCCCGGTCCAGGGGCACGTACGCCCACCCGTCCCAGTGCCACAGCCGCTGCGGCGCGAACGCGTCGCGGGGCACCGCGGCGAAGGCCTCGCGCAGCCACGGCGCATCAGCCTGCCACTGCCCGCACCGCTCCATCTCCGAGTCCAGGCGCGCGCGTTGCCCGGCCACACCGTCGTCCGTATTCGCCCCCTGTCGCCATCCAGTTACCCGGGATAGCCTGCTCGGGCCGCTTCACCTCAGGCGGGTCGAAGCGGCGTAGTGCCTGAAGAACGTCATTCCCCCAAGGAGGAATCGTGCATCTTCGCGCTCTAGCCGCCGCGGCGGCTGCCGTGACCGCGCTCAGCCTCGCAACCGCGGGCACCGCCCAGGCCCAGCCCCAGTCCAGCACCGCCTGCGGCTCGTCCGGGGTCGGTGAGAGCATGGCCTACAACTCCAATGGGATGGTGGCCGGCTGGATCTCGCAGTTTTATGACTCCTGCACCCTCTACACCTACGGCCGTTGGGATTGGAACCAGGACTTCATGGCGGCACACCCCAACCGCACGGTCTCGTTCGGCGTGGGATCGGTCAGCGTCAACGCGGCCCGGCCGAACTTCGGCTTGGCGATGAACTCCACTCCCGGAAACGCCGTCTTCGGCGTCTTTGGAGAGGATCACCGCGACGCGGGGGACAACACCTGGCGTGCGGGCGCCGAACTGGACTCCAGCGGCTGCGTGGCATGGACCTCCGCGCACAACTACAACAACGGCACCGAGTCGGCCGGGCCGTACGCAGGCTGTAACGACTGGCTCATGACCCAGATCCCCTGGACCGCGCCCTGATCCAGGTTGTGCGGCGGGAGCACGGCGCGGCGGGACGTCGCGCTCCCGCCGCCTCCCCCGGGCCAGGCGCAGGTCGAGGCCCGCATCGCCCGCTGCGGCATCGAGGCCTCCAACCGCCTGGGCCGGCAGCGTTGGGCAATTGAGCGCACCGTGGCCTGGCTCGGCGGCTTCCGCTGGCTCCACCGCCGCTACGAACGCAAGGCCGACCACCTCGCCGCTTTTGCCGGCATCGCAGCAGCCATCATCTGTACCTGAGGGCTCCCCAGATGAGATGACTTCTTAGCTCGACTCTGTCGGGGATCTTGGTGTTCGGCTGCGGGTGATCACGGTGGTGCGCCAGTCTCGCGGGTGCACGATGACGGCGAGATGTCCTGGGAGCACGAGATGTCGGTCCGTCCCCGTCCGGGTGCCGCGGTCCGCTGGGTCGAGGTCAGACCAGCTTCCGGACGTTACGAGGCCTTCCTCCACACCGCCGAGGATGTCGGCCACCCGGGCTTCATGGACCTCGTCGAGTTCCCGCCGCTCGACCTGGACGACGAAGAGGAAGAGTTCGGTCGCCTGGTCGCCATTGCGGACGACCCGCTGACCGCCCTGGCCGAGGCCGCGGGTCGCGCGGGAACGGTCAGCGGCCGATGGGTCAACATCGGCCTGGTACAGGACGAATACATCGACTTCGTACGTGCCGGGCGTCCGGCACGTGAATCATCCGACACCAAGCCCCCGCTCTGACCGACCGTCGGGTGTCGCACGTCGCGGGCAGCAGGGCGAGGACGGTTGCGGCCGCGCCGGGTGTCCGGCGGTCGAATGGAGTGTCTCCCTGTGCGGCTGCGTCGCGGTGGGCGAGATGTCGGCGGCATCGCCGCGGAGTTGTCATGATCGGTTTCAGTGGTTGTGGGGTGGGGGACACCAGCCTGCGCGTCAATGGCTTTCCCTGGCGTTCGCGGATCGTGGCGAGCAGGCCGACGGCGGTGTCGGTGTCGAAGCCTCTGCAGCACCACGGGAAGTCGGAGCAGCGGTGGGCTTGGATCCGGGTGGTGAGCAGTTCAGCGGCTTCCTCGTCGCGGCCGGCGGCTCCGGTGACCTCGACCAGAGCGCGGGCGAGGGACCCGTCGCCGGCGTGCGGTAGCAGCAGGGTGGATGACTCCTGGGCGCGGCCGTGCCGGGCGAGCAGGCGGGCGTAGTGCTGCAGCGCGTCCGGGTGGCCGAGGGCCATGCGGGCCCGGACGGTCTCGATCGCCTCCTCGATCCGGCCCCAGCCTTCCAGCAGCTCGGCCACTTCCACGACCGCTGTCCACCAGCCCGTCGCGGCATACGGGGCGATCACCTCCAGCGCCTGCGTCTGCCGGCCCTGCTCGGCGAGCAACCCCGCCCACGCCTGTGCGCAGAACCACTCCCCGGGCCCAGCCTGTTCCTCCACCACAGCAGTGTGGCCTCGCTCCAGCAGCCGTACGACCAGCTCCGGCGGAATGCAGCCGGACCGCGTGCGGGTCCGGTGGTCAAGATCGGCAGCGTCCATGGCGACGTACCGTAGCGCTCGCCCCCGACACCCCGCAGGCACCGGCGGTAGCGGTCGAATGCCGCACGGGTGGAATGACGCTCGGCGCGGTAGTGGTGGGCAAGGCGGGTCTGTGCTTCATGATCGTCGGCTCCGCCGGGCTGAGCCTGCAGCCCCCGGCCGGGATTCTGCTGACCGGGTCTGTCATGGGCCCCTGCGATGATCGCGGGAGTGTCGACAGAAGCGGAACAGAACATGGCCGAGCTGATCAAGCGGGGCGTTGCACGGGTGGCCGGGATCATCGCGGCGAACGCACCGGTGGGGTGGACGGAGGCGGTGCTCGTGAGCACCGAAGGCCTTTTCGGTCTCAACGTCTCCGGCGAGTGCGTGCTCCCTGGCGCGAGCGCGCGGCGGTTCCATCTGGCCCGTGGTTTCGAGGATCTGAGTGACGTGACGGCGGCGGTGGGTACGGCTCGCGGCTGGGAGCGCACCAGGCTGGAAATACGGTGCCGGCCATCCGGGGAGTACTCGCTGGTCGCGTCCCGTGACGTCGTCTCCCGGCTACACGGAGAGCGTCCGGGCTTCCTGGCTGTCCTGGATCACGGCTATCGGCTCTCCTCGGCGGGGGACGCCCAGGAAGAGGGCACGGCGGGCCCGGCGGGCGACCCGGACCTGGCGCTCGCCCGGCTCCGCGCCTACCTGAAGCAGCGTGCCGACATCCTGGGACGTTCCGAAGCGCTGCCCCCGCCCGTAACCGAGGCGGCCCTCGCGGACGCCGAGCGCCGCCTCGGCCGACCGTTGCCCGCTGATCTGCGGGCGCTGTACCTGTTCGCCGACGGCAGTGGGGACGACGCCTGTGGCCTGTTCGGCAACCTCAGCTGGATACCGCTGGACCGCCTGGTCGCCGCCAGCGCCGACCTGCGGGAACCGGTGTGGAGCGGCTGGGAGAACCACTGGGATGCGGTCGTCCTGGACGCTGACCCGCCCGGTACTGTTCGACGCTGCCACGAGCACCCCGCGTGGCTCCCGTTCGCCACCGCCGACGACGGCAACTACCTGGCGGTCGACATGTCCCCCGCCCATGCCGGACATCCCGGGCAAGTGATCCAGATCGGCCGCGACTACTACGACGGGCCGCTCCATGTCTGCGACTCCGTCACCTCGCTCCTCGCCCGCTACCTGGACCTGCTGGACCGGGGCGCCTATGAGGTAGAGGAAGCCGACGTCGACTACATCGACTTCGTGGAAAGTCCGTGCGAGTCCGGTTCCGATCCCGAGCTGCGATCCGGCGGAATCCCTCACGCCGTGTCACCCGGTCTCCAGGCCGTTCTGATCCAGACCAACGCTCCCACCATCCCGATGGACCTCACCCCGCTCGCAGCCGCGCCCCATCTACGAAAACTCGAACTCAAGCGCCGCCCCGTCACCGACCTGACCCCCATCCGGGACCTGCCCGTCGAGTCCCTGGCCATCGACCTCCACGGTGGCGACCTCACACCACTCAAGGGCCACCGACACCTCAGCTCGCTGGACCTCGCCACCACCGCCACGACCGACCTCACCCCGCTACGCACGGCACCGAATCTGCGCGGCCTGGATCTCTCCCAGGCCACGGTCCAGGACTTGACCGTGCTCGCGGAGTTCCCGCAACTGCGCTACCTGGCCCTCACCGGCAGCCAGTGGGCCGTCCTGCTGGACGAGGACAAGGTGCCGCCTTCCTTGGCCGCCGCCCGCCTGGCCGAGCGCGACACGTCCCGCGCAGAGGCGCTGTCCTGGGCGGAGAGGCTCGGCCTGCCCATTTGGAGCGTCTTTCGTCATCTCAGGGACTCTCGCTTCGGAGGGTGAGATCGACCGCACCCGGTGAAATGGCCGCCAGCTGAGCATATTCGTGCGTTGCCCGGGCGGTGACTTCGGCCTGTGTCAGTGCCCAGCGCATGTGGTCGGCATGCTCACGAGTCATGTCCCGGAGAGTGGGTGACTCGGCGGTTCGTTGGGCAGCGGCTTCGGCCGATTCGGTCCAGGCGCGGAGGACTTCGAGGGGGCGTTGGTGACCGCATTCCAGTTCGGAGCCTGACTGGTCCGTGACCACGGCCTCATAGCCGATGTTGACGTAGAGACTGACGCCTTGATCGTGGAGGACGACCTCGAAGGGCGCTTCGTCGGAGTGCACGCCCTCGGGGGTCTCGGTGGTGACTGTGAACTGTTCTTGGGGGTTCATCCAGTAGTCCACGCCCCATGGCTCGACCCAGATCCCGAGGATCTTCTCGTTGTCGTTGTTCAACCTGATCTTCGGCATGGCCGCAGCGTAGCCCTCCTGGAAGCCTGCACGACCGCGACCTCTATCGGCTCAAGGCTGGGGCTGCGGCCCTCCTTCGGTGGCGTGGTGCGGGTCAACCGAGCAGCGCAGCCCACGTCATGAGGACGCTTTGGCCGATGGGCCGTTGATGTGCCGGAGCCGGCTGTGGGGGATGACCGGGTCCTTGCCGGACAGCCTGGCCCGGCTGAAGGGTGCGGTGTCAGTGGAGGTGGATAGCCTGCGCTGGGTGTGAGTGGCTGTCGGGGGGAGTGGATGTGGACATCGGGGAGATGTTGGAGCGGCTCGGTGCGGTGATCGGGCCGCCACCCGCAGGCAAGGTGGTTCCGGTTCCGTGGGAGCTCGCGCCCGGGGCGGTCGGTTTCCAATTGCCGGCGGACTTCCGGGCGTTCGTCGACCGGTACGGGATGGTCAGCATCAGCGACGAACTGCACGTTCACGCACCATCGACAGCGCCCACTCCCAAGAGGGGGAAGCCGCTCGGCTTCGAGGGATTCCTGTACTACACGACGGAGCCCTACGGCTACACCGCCATGCTGGCCCAGGCCTACGAGAACGGGGATCACGAGGAGTGCCCGTATCCGCTGTTCCCGGCCGAGGGTGGGCTGCTGAAGTGGGGGAACAACTACAACTCCGACCACTTCTTCTGGCTGATGAGGGGCCCGGACCCGGACCGGTGGCCGGTCGCCGCGAAGTTCGACTCGATGCTGGAGTGGGACCTGTTCGAGGGCGGCTTCCTGGAGTTCCTGCTGGCGGCGGTGACCCAGCGGTACCCGTACCACGGGGACGTGGTGCCCGGCGGGGTGCGGCACATCGGTGACGGCCGCGCATATCGAGCCCGGGGCGACTGGTCGCAGCAGAACTGGTAGTGAGCCCACGGACATGCTCAACGGCGGGGTCGGGCCGAGCCATCGACGGGTCCCCGGCCAGCCGGAGACGTGCCAGGACCGGTGCTCGGCTCCGCCCGGGCAGCGTCGGCGTACGGGGCCAGCACTGCGGGGCGGCTCCAGTGAGCCGCGGGGCCGCCCCGCTTGCCGCCGTCCCGGGCCAGGCGCACGTCGACGCTGGCATCGCGCCCGGCGTCGGCCGCGCCGAGGCACTGCGCTGGTTCGTTCGCGCACACTCCGCCGCCCGTCGCCGCGAAGGCGCTCGGCTGCACCGACTTCACCACCGGGCAGGCCGCGACCGACATCGGGCCGCCTGGAGCCGGTACGCCGCTGAGCGCTGGCAATGACTCGGCGCCGACGCGGATCGGGAAGCAGCCGCAACCGGTCCACCAGCGACGTTCCCGCGAGGCCGTCCAGAGCGGGTGACTTGATCAGGCAGACGGTGACAGACTGGCGGCACATCGAAGCTCCGGCGGTTCAGGGCGACTTGGGAAGGTCACCCCGTTCAACCGGAGCTTCGTTGTGTTCGTGACGGTCGGTCCGGACCGGGCCACTCGCGCCACCGTGACCTGCAGATTCACCCGCTGATCGGGACTTTGAAACGGCCCTGGGTGTGTACCACCCCAATTGAAGGTCTTCTCTGGCCGGAGAAACAGGTAAGTCCTCTCCCTGAATAGTGGGTTGTGTGTTGAGGCTTCTCGACAACATTCGCCTGCGGCTGATCTTTTCCGCCCGTTCGGGTGACTGTTTGGCCACGAGACACTCGGACAGCTCCTCATGATGTGCGACCTGCAGTGGGGACCGGATACCTGGAAGCAAGAAGGAGGCGGCGGCAGGAGAGCGGGAAATGAGATCAACCCTTAGCGCGTTGGCGGCGGCAGGAGTGGCCTTGACTGCGGTCCTGGCCTCACCCGGTGATGCGGCAGCAATCACTGGTGGGCAGCCGGCCACCATTCAGGATGCCCCGTACGAGGTAGCGCTAATTGATCTTATTACGCACGGCTTTTCTGATTGTGCGGGTGTGCTGATCAGCCCCACAGCAGCCATTTTCCCTGCCCACTGCATGGCCGATAAAGATGTAACTTCCATTGGGATTCTCAGTGGAACTGCCGACCTGGCAGGCGCCGGGCCAGGCGCTATGCTTTCCGGGGCAAGCAGTATCGCCATTAATCCGGGCTTTGATCCTGGGTCGCTCAAAAATGATATTGCCCTGGTCAAGCTGCGGGGCTCGGCTTCGGCTCCATCGGCGAAGCTTCCTGTCGACCCATCCATTCCGGAGTCGCTGGTCATGACAGGCTGGGGAGCCGGGGGAATCGGGGAACCAGTCAGTGAATCTCTGAAGAAGGCAGACTTCCTTCTTCTGCCAAACTTGACCTGCGATCTGGAGCTGGGGAAATCCCTGCCTGCCGGCGCCCTCTGCTTTTCCAGTGTCACGGCGGCAAATTGCGATGGCGACAGCGGTGACCCGTTGTCCAATAGCGGAACTGTCTATGGATTCTCTATCGGTGTAGGCTTTTGCGAAAAAGGAAGAGATGGATTTGGAACGAAGATCTTTCCGTATCTAGACTGGATCAAATCGCTCGCATGACTTCAAGGCGAAACATCGAGCCTTTTCAGCGCGGCCGCCGATCGGGTGGCGGCGGTGCTGTCAGCGTGACGGAATGACGAACGAGGCTCTCGGGCGGCTGGGAGGGATACTTGCAGTCTCAACTGTTGTGCCGGATGGCCCCACCGCCCCCCGGGCCTCGGGGAAGGTGGCGGTGACGGCGCGATGGTGGCCTGGGGCGCCCCGCCCGCCGCTTCACTACGCCAGGTGCCTCACGGGGTGGGTGTTTACGCCTGTCGGAACGACGACGTTCCATGGAGGCTCGACTTGCAACGGCGACCGCACTGGCCTCGGCCCCATGCAGGCGACGCTTCCGGTACCGCGCCCGGTCTTCCACCAGATGTCCACCGCTGTCAGGGCCGGCGGCAACTGCACGCACCAGGGTGGACCGGTCTTCACGAATGGCCGCATCACCCTGCGCGACACCGGCGCCTCCTACGACTGCGGTCGGCTCTCCCCCACCCCCCCCGATCGAGGTTCAGGGCTACAACTGCCACCCCGTCTGAGCTCACGGATCCGAATCGCCGGCAGCGGCACGCGACAGCACGTCACCTCAGGAATCCTGGACAAGGAGTACCGGACATGACCTTCCTCAACTCGCGGTCCCGCGCTGTCGGCGCGCCGCACTGCCGTTCGACGGCACACCGCCCCGTCGACGCGCCCGGCAGCCGCAGGCCCGGCCGTGGCGTCGGGCGGCGGGCGTTGATGTGTGCGACCGCTGCCGTGTGCGTTGCGGCGGCCACTGGTGCGGCGCCCGCGCCGCCCGTTCCCGGAGGAGCGGCCCGTCCGGCCTCCGCCCTGAGCCCGGTGCCCGAGGGCCGGGCGCTGTTCGGCGATCAGCCGCACGGCCAGAAGGACTTCGCCGGCCCGTTCTCCGGCGAGTGGACGGTCCCCGACGGCGTCACCGAGCTGACCCTCACCATGGTCGGCGCCGGCGGGTCCGGCGGGGCCGGTGGCGGTGGCGGTGGCGGAGGGGGAGGGGGCGGTGGGGGGAGCTACGCCCTGGGCTCGGCCAAGGGCGGTGGCGGTGGTGGCGGCGCGGGCGGCGGTGGTGGCGGCGGTGGCGGTGGCGGCGGTGGCGGTGAGTTCCTCACCTGCACGGTCACCGTTACCCCGGGCGACACCCTGTTCGTCAATGTCGCAGGCGGCAGGCAGGTGACCAGTCTGGGGGTCGGAGGCGCGGGCGGAATCGGCGGAGGGGCAGCCTCCGCGTTCGAACTTTCGAAGCCGGGCGCCCCCGGGGCCCGCGGAACCGCGGACCAGAGCAACACCAGGCCCGTCCCCACCATCGGCGTCCATATCTTCGATGCCAGCCAGAACGTGAACGCCTTCGTCGTCTCCGGCATCGACGGGAACGTAGGCGGCGCGGGCGCCGGCGGCGGGGGCGGCCGGCGCGGTCTGACCGCGGGCCCCTCGGTCGGTGGTGACGGCGGGGCGGGCGGCACGGGAGTGGCCGGCGGTGGCGGCGGATCCGCCGGCGGCGGGGCACCCTACGACAGCATCAGCGCGTTCTGCGGGCTCGGTGAGATCAGCATCAGCGGCGTCTCCGGCACGGCCGGCGCGCGGGGCCAGGCGGGAACGGCCAGCGCTGACGCCCTGCCCGGCGGTCGCGGGGCCGACGCCATCCCCGGAGGCCCCGTGGGCGGCAGCGGTGCCGCGAGCGCGGGCGCGAGCGGCGGGACCGGCGGGACCGGCGGATCCCCCCAGGTCCCCTCCTCCCTCGCCCTGCCTCCCGGCGTGGGCCAGGGCGGGCGCGGAGCCACCGCGGGCAGTGGCGGCAACGGCGGCGACGGCGGACACGGCGGCGGGGCCGCCCCCGAAGTCGGCGACACCCCCGGCGCCAACGGCACCAACGGCACCGACCCCGGGACCATCACCGAGGGAGGTCCCGCCTACGCCCTGATCACCTGGTAGCGCGCAGGCCTACGCCTCGGCCACCGGACCACTGAGCGCGACGGCCGAGGCTGCCAGCGGGCCTCGCTCGATCGCGGTCGTCCTGGGCTCCTGAGTGGGCGGCTCGCTGGGCGTGCAGCTGATCCAGGACGGCAACCCGCTCCCGGGAGCCAGCGCCTACGCCCAGTCCGTCGCCGACCAACTGCCCGCCACGGCCTCGCTGACGTACACGGTGCCCGTCGCCACCGTCACCAGCTCCCTGCAGGTCCGGCTCATCACCGATGCCGGCAACCCCGCGGCCGAGCTGACCGGCCTGGCCGTCACGATCACCGCCCTGGGCAGCACTACCAACTGACCCCTGCTCGCTGGTCCGGTGCCCGTGCACCGGACCAGCGAGCAGGCAGCACCCCAACAGCCCACCTGGCCGCTGTCCCGGCAGCCCTGGCCGTTTCCGGGTCCGCCCTGCCCGCCCTGCCCGCCGTCCTGGCCGTCGCGCCGCCGCGTCCTGGGGCTGTCTCACCGTTCTGGGACGGCCGCGAGGCCGCGCCCGCAGTCTCGCCAGATGCCTCGCGTGTGGCATTGAGTTTGGGGTGGCGGGCGTCCTGCTCACGGCCGTCCGGGAGCCGCCCGTCCGCCGTCCTGCCCGCCGCCCCCGGTCGCCTGCTCGTACGCCCGCCGCCCGCTGTCCGGGCCGCCTCGGCGTCGTGCCGGCCGTGTGGGTGCCCCGGGTACCCGCCCCCGCGGCCCCCGCCGGCCCCGGTCGTCGGCTGTCTCTGGGGTGGCCCGCGCGGGGCATGGGAGTGGGGTCCTGGTGTCGCCGGGGTGCCTCGCGTGGGGCATGGAGTTGGGGTGGCTGTGGTGCTGCTCGCCGCCGTCCGGGTGAGGGTGGGCGTGCTGCTCGGTGTCGTCCGCAGAGGCCTCGGCGTGCCGCCGTCCGGGAGCTGCTCGGTGCCGTTCTGCTCGGTGCTGGTCTGGTCCTGCTCGCTCGCCGGCCTGGCTCTGGCGGCTGTGTCAACGAAAGCGGCCTCAGAGGGAGTGTGTGATTGTCGAGTTGTACCAGGACTCGACCAACTCGGTTGCCTACGAACCGGCGCTTCGCGGCGTCGGCCGGTCGAGGCGCCGTGGCCGTTAGTGTCGCCCCCGTGAATGCCGCCCCCGTACCGACCGCGCCGGGAACCGTGGAGCCCGGCCGGCAGACTCCCGCGCCTCTTGGTGAAGGGGAGTGTGATGAGCTGGGCGGCACACGCCACTAGCCTTCCCGGGTACCCGGAGCCGGTGCACTGGCACCGCGTCCCCGTCACCGGCCAGCACTACGTCGACACCGGGGCCGGTGTGCCTGTGCTGTTCCTGCACGGCAACCCGTCCTGGAGCTACCTGTGGCGCCACCTGCTCGCCGAACTCGGCTCGGACTTCCGCTGCCTGGCCCCCGACCTGCCGGGCCTGGGCCTGTCTCCCGGCCGCCCGCTCCGGTCGCGTCCCGTCGACCAGTTCCTCGGTCAACTCGACGCGCTCGACGCCCTCTTCAGACACCTTGTCGCCGATCGCGGGCTCCCCGGACGCGGCTGGACCCTCGTGATGCACGACTGGGGCGGCCCGATCGGTACGGCCTGGGCCCGGCGCACCCCCGGTGTGGTCGACCGGCTGGTGGTCCTCAACACCATCGGCTTCCGCTGGCCGGCCGAGTACCGGGTGCCGGTGTACCTGCGGTGGATCAGGGACCACAAGTGCGTCGCAGCGCTCGCCCGTGCCACCGACGCCCTTCCCCGCCTGGCCGTTCGAGTCGGCGTCACGGTCCCGCTCGGCCGGGCGGAGCGCCGGGCGTACCTGCTGCCGTACGCCCGGCGCCGGGACCGCCGGGCCGTGGAGTTCGTGCGGGGCATTCCGCACGATGACCGGGACCCCACCTGGCGGTTGCTCGAACCCGAGGGGCCGGACGTGCTCGCGGGCCTGCCCCTGTTCGTCGGCTGGGGGATGCGCGATCCGGTGTTCACCCCGACGCTCCTGCGGGAGTGGACGCGCCGGTTCCCGCACGCCGAGGTCCGCCGCTTCCCCCACGCCGGCCACTACGTCACGGAGGACGTGGCGGACCGACTCGGCTGTCACATCCGGGACTTCCTCCAGCGGGAACGGGTCTGAACCATGACGGGCCTGTACAGCCGCATGCGGCACCTCGCCCAGGAGCGACCGCGCGCCACCGCGCTGGTCCACTGCCGCCGCGACGGTTCCGCCCCTACCGTCGCGTTCGCCCAGCTCCTCTCCGGATGCGGGCTCGCGGCGCAGGCGTTCCGGGCGGCCGGCGTGCGCCGCGGGAACAAGGCGGTGGTCATGACCGCCGATCCGTACCACCTGGTCACCACCGTGTACGGACTGGTCGCCATCGGCGCCGTACCGGTTCTGGTCGACCCCGGCCTGCCCCGCGCGGACCTGCGCCAGTGTCTGGACGAGGTGGCCCCGGAGGTGTTCGTCGGACAGCCGCTCGCCCAGCTCGCACGCACCGTGCTCGGCTGGGGGCGTGGCCACGTCCGGACACCCCTGGTCACCGGCCCCGCCCTGCCGGGCCTCGGACGGCGCCTCCGGCTGCCGGTTCCGCCCCCCGGCGTCGACGGCGGGCTGCCCGACGCGGAGGCGGCCGCCGACGACCTTGCCCTGATCGCCTTCACCTCGGGGTCCACCGGCGTGCCGAAGGGGGTGGAGTACCGCCACGGCACGCTGGTCGGACAGGCCGACGCCCTCGGCGGCGTGCTCGGCACGGACGGCGTCCTGTTCGCCGGCTTCCTCCCGTTCGTCCTGTTCGCCCCGCTGCTCGGGCTCACCGTCATCGCCCCGGCGGTCAACCACCGCGCCCCGGCGCGTACACCGCCCGACAGGCTGCTGCGGCCGCTGCTGGAACACCGGGCGAGCGTGGTCGCCGGCTCGCCCGCCGTCCTGGGGCTGCTGGCCGACCACTGCGCGTGCCGCGGGCTCACGCTGCCCGGCGTCGGCCGCGTGGTCTCCTTCGGCGCGCCGCTGCGCACCGGCCTCGCCCAGGCCCTGCATGCGGTGCTGCCGCCACGGGCCGAGGTGCTCAGCGCGTACGGCTCCACCGAGTGCCTGCCGGTGAGCGCCGTCAGCACCGCCGAGCAGTGCGGCCCGGGCGCGGGCACCTGTGTGGGTCGGCCGCTGGGTTCGGTCGCGGCACGGATCCTCGACCCCGACCACGACGGGATCGGCGAGATCGCCGTGACCGGGGCGAATGTCAGCCCCGCCTACCACGCTCGGCCACAGGCCACCGCCGCCGCCAAGTCGATGACGGCTGACGGGGTCCTGCACCGCATGGGCGACATGGGCGTCATCGACGAGCAGGGGCGGCTCTGGTTCCACGGCCGTCGCAGCCACCGCGTCCTGGGCCCGGACTTCGTCCTGACCACCGAGCCGGCCGAAGCGGCCGCCTCGGCCGTGCCGGGCGTGCGGCGCGCGGCGCTCGTCGGCATCGGGCCGCCCGGTCGTCAACAGGCCGTCCTGTGCGTCGAGTTGGACGGTCGTGAGACGAACCGCCGAACGGTCCTCGGCGCGGTGCGGACGGCACTCGACCGGCAACCCGCCGGCCGCCGCGTCGCCGACCTGCTCATCCACCCGGGCTTCCCGACCGACATCCGACACAACTCCAAGATCGACCGTGAACGGCTCGCCGCCTGGGCCGCCCGACGCCTTAGGAGGCCGCAGTGAAAACCACCGGACCGGACCGGGTCCTCGTCACCGGGGGCAGCGGATTCCTCGGGACCGAGATCTGCCGGCAGCTCACCGCCCGCGGCACCGAGACCGTCTCGCTCAGCCGCCGCCCGAGCCCCGTCCTGGAGCGGCTGGGCGTGCGGCAGATCCAGGGCGACCTCGTCGACCGGGCCGCCGTGGCGCGGGCGGTCGACGGCTGCGACGCGGTCGTCCACACCGCCGCCCTCGCCGGCGTCAGCGGCCCGCCGGCCCCCTACTGGCGCACCAACGTGGACGGTACCCGTACGGTGCTCGACCAGTGCCGCGCCCACGGCGTACGCACACTCGTCCACACCTCCACCGCCAGCGTCGTCTTCCGGCCCGGCGGACTGGAGAACGTCGACGAGAGCCTGCCGTATCCCCGTCGGCACCTGGCAAGCTACCCGCACACCAAGGCCGTGGCCGAGGCACTCGTCCTGACCGCCGACGGACCCGACCTCGCCACCCTCTCCCTACGCCCGCACATCGTCTGGGGACCGGGTGACCCACACTTCCTGCCCGCCCTGGTCAGGAAGGTCCGCCGCCGACGCCTCACCGGGCCCGGCGACGGGGCCAACCTCGTCGACACCACCCACATCAGCACCGCCGCCCACGCCCACCTGCTCGCACTCGACCTGCTCCACCAGGGGCGTCCTGTCGGTGGCCGCGCCTACTTCGTCGCCCAGGGCGAGCCGCTTCCGCTCGGAGGGTTCCTCAACCTGCTGCTCGCCACCGCGGGGATCCGCGCCACCTGGCGCGCGGTCCCACCCGGGCTCGCCTACGCCGCCGCGGCCGCGCGTGAGAGCGTCGGCCGTCTGCGGCGCAGTTCCGGCACGCACGCGCTCAGCCGGTTCCTGGTCCGCGAACTCGTCCACCCGCACTGGTTCGACCTGACCGCCGCCCGGGTCGACCTCGGCTTCACACCGCCGGTGGGCCTCGCGCAGGGGATGTACGACGCCTTCGAGGCCGCCGGGCGTCCGGCGGCCGGCGACGGCGTGATCGCCGGGCTGCTCGCCGAACTGGCCCTCGGGGACCGGGTGGCCACCGCCACGCCGGGGCAGCGGTCTGCCATGGGCGTCGACGGCCGGCCGTGAGCGCATCGCGCCTGGGCCGCCCGCCGACCACACCGTCCCCCGCCATCCCCACCGACCCTTGCGAGGCCGTCGTGACTGCCCTCTCCCCTCCCCGTACGCCGGCCGCCACCGCGCTGGCGCTGACCCGACTGAACGAGGCCGCCCCACCGGAGCGCAGCCGGCGGCGGGCCGACGAGCAGATCGGCTTCCTGCGTGAGTACGCCCCACGCCGCATCGACAGCGCCGTCATCGACGAACGACGCTGCATCCCGCCCCACGTGGCGCTGGACTTCGGCGACGCGGGACTGTTCGGCCCGCTCATCGAGGAGCGCCACGGTGGTACGGCGCTGCGGTTCACCGATCTGGCACGGGTGGTGGAGCAGCTCGCCGCGATCGACTCCTGCCTGGCCTCCTGGGTCATGACCTGCGTCTTCCCCGGCACCCGCACCCTGGCCGTGTGGGCGGGCGCGGAGGTGGCCGAGCGGTGGCTGCCGCCGCTGGCCGCCGGACGGGTCTTCGGAGCCTTCGCCCAGACCGAGCCGGGGGCCGGGACCGACTTCACCGGCATGACCACCACCGCCCACCCCGTGGACGGCGGCGTCCGGTTGAGCGGGACCAAGCACTGGATCGGC
Source organism: Kitasatospora sp. NPDC096077 (assembly GCF_040303245.1). NCBI lineage: Bacteria > Bacillati > Actinomycetota > Actinomycetes > Kitasatosporales > Streptomycetaceae > Kitasatospora > Kitasatospora sp. NPDC096077. The sequence goes on from NZ_JBEOSV010000084.1 coordinate 16,798, forward strand.
AACGGCTCCTGGGCCCGGGTGGCGGCCGTAGTCGCCCGCCGCCCCGGGCAGGGCGCCGCGATGACGGCGCTCGCGGTGCCGCTGGACCTGCCCGGTGTCCGGATCGGCCCCGACCTGATGTCGTTCGGCCTACGCGGCATGGTCCAGAGCCGCCTGGAGTTCGACGACGTCGTGGTCCCCGCTTCGCATGTCCTGGGCGGGGGCCCGGGCACCGAGATCGCGGTCGACGCGATGAACGCGAGCCGCTGGGGCGTGTGCGCGCTGGCCTCCGGATTCCTCAAGCGGGTGCTCCAGGTCGTCCTGCGGTTCGTCTCCACACGGACGATCGCCGGGCGCCGCTCGCTGGAGCGCCCCGCCGTCCTGTCCGCGCTCACCCGGATCGCGGTGCACGGCGAACTCACCGACGCGATGACCTACGCCCTCGCCGAGCGGCTCGACCACGGCACGGCCGTCGAGCCCGAACTCCTCGTCACGGCGAAGGTCCTCAGCTCGGAGTGGGCTGTCCGGGCGGCGGACCTCGGCCTTCAGCTCCTCGGCGCCCGCGGTTACGACGAGGCCCAGCCGATGGCACGGATCTACCGCGACGTCCGCGCCCTGCGGATCATCGAAGGTGCCACCGAGGCGCTCACCGACTTCCTCGGGACGCGGGTGCTCAGCCGTCCGGGGCATGTCAGTGCCCTGTTGGCCGGGCTGGACGGCGAGGCGGAGGCCGACCGACTGGACGCGGCGGTGGCGGAGGTCTCGGATCGGGCGGGCCGGAGCCGGACGTCGCGGGAGGGGTTCCACCACATCGCCGCCGAGGCGGCGATGTGGGGTTTCGCCTCGGCGCTCCTGCGCAGCAGGCCGGCGGCCTCGGCGGCCGCCGTCGCGGGTGCCGCGTCCGGCTTCGAGACGGCCCTGGGCCGTCTCCGTTCGGCGCGACCGACCGCACCCGCCGTCAGCCCGACGGACCTCGTGGCGATGGTGGACCGCTACCGGGACCGGATCGCGGACCTGTAGGCGTGCCCGGTGCCCGCGGGCACCGGCCGTCGCCGCCGGGCACCGGCGATCACGCGGTCGTGATGGCCAACGCCCCGTTGTGGCCCCCGAATCCGGCCGAGGTGGACAGCGCCAGCCGCATCCGGGCGTCGCTGCCGGTCGTGCGGAGGTTGATCGCCACCTCCGGGCCCGGTTCGGCGAGGTTGGCGGTGGGCGGGATGGTGCCGTACTCCAGGGACAGGACCGTCAGCGCCGCCTCCACCGCCCCCGCCGCGGCCATCATGTGGCCGAGTACGCCCTTGTTCGCGGTCACCGGCGGGAGGTGCGGCAGTGTGGCCGCGATGGCCGACGCCTCGACGGTGTCGCCGAGCGGAGTACCGGTCGCGTGGGCGTTGACCAGGTCGACGTCGCAGGGCGCGGCGCCCGCGTCGGCCAGCGCTGCCCGGATCGCCGCGGTCATGCTCGAACCGTCCGGACGGGGAGCGACCACGTGGTGGGCATCCGACACGGCTCCGTAGCCGGCGATGACGCCCCGCACGTGGGCCTGCCGGGCCCGGGCGTCCTGCGGCCGTTCCAGGACCAGGAAGCCCGCTCCCTCGGCCATGACGAAGCCGTCCCGCAGGCTGTCGAACGGTCGCGGTGCGCCGGACGGGTCGTGGAAGCGGTGGGACAGGGCGTTGAGCCGGTCGAAGCCGGCGATGTAGAACGGGTTGAGGCAGGCTTCGGCCCCGCCGACGAGGACGACGTCGCACCGGTCGAGGGTCAGCAGGTCCAGGGCGATGCCGATGGCGGTCGTACCGGACGCGCACGCGGTCGCGACCGCCATGGCGGTGTTGCGGATGTTGAACTCGATGGCGAGCTGGCCGGCGATCGAGTTCGGCAGGGCGCTGGGCACGGCGAAGGGCGACATGTCGTCGGGCCCGCCGGACTGGAGCGCCGCGAGCTCGCGGTCGTAGGTGAGGCAGGCGCCGCCGCCGATACCGGCGACGACACCGACCCGGGCCCCGTCCCAGTGGGCCGGGTCCAGGCCGGAGTCGAGGATCGCCTCCCTCGCCGCGTGCAGGGCGAACACGCTGCTGCGGTCGGGCCTGCGTGCAGCGGCTCGGCCCAGCCCTGCGTGCAGCGCACCGCCGTGGTCGGCGGGTGCCCGGCAGGCGAGGAACGTGAGGCCGTCCTGCCGGGCGAGCACGCTGGTGGGCTTCCCGACGCACACCCGCTCCCAAGTCGACTCCCGGGTCGGGCCTGCGGGGGTGAGGAGCCCGACCCCGGTGACCGCCGCTCCGGTGCGGCGAACACGGGCCCGACCCATCAGGAGACGTCCGCAGGCACGCAGATGAGCTCGGCGACGGCGGCCAGCGTGGGCGCAGCCCTGATGTCGTCCGCCGACACCACGACGCCGTACTCCTTGCGCAGTTGGAGGACCAGCTCGACGATCAGCAGGGAGTCCACGCCGGCGTCCTCACCTGCGGTGTCCGGCTCGACGACCGCGGGGTCGAGCCCCAGTGACACCAGCACGCTCTTCAACTCGTCGAAGGACATGGGCCTTGCTCCTGACTGTCGGTGGTGATGTCGGTCGGCCGGATAGGGAACCGCCGCGTTGCTACGGGTTGTGCGGTACGGGCTCGGGCTCCGCCGGCGAAGCGGCGCAGCCCAAGGCGTCGACGGCCTCCGCAAGGGTGCTGCACGAGGTGAGCCGCATGGCCGCCTCGGTGAGTGGACGGTCGAGCACACCCTCGCTGACCACCAGGAGTTCCATCGTGGCCAGCGAGTCCATGCCCAGCTCCGCGAAGGTGGTCCGGGGCGTCAGTCGGTTGGCGTCGACCGGAAAGCTCCCGGTGAGCAGTGCGACGAGGTCCGGTGGTAGGTCCCGTTCCATGGTTGTCTCCTGCTGATCCTGTCCGGCGCGGGGAAGGGACCGGTATCGAAGGGACCGGTACCGGCGATACCGCTCCGTCGACTCGGGTGTTCTGGCCGGAACGCTGCCCGCGCGTACGCAATAGTGGTGTACGACACCACCGGGCAGGATGAATCGGGACGCCAACTCATGCGCATGGCCGAAGAATTCGGAAATGAATCTAGCCTCATTATCATTTCATCGAATCGCGGCCTGCCGAATGCCGGGCACTCTGTGAACGAACCGCCCGGCGACCGGCCCCGTCCGGCGCATCGGCACGCCCGCACCGACGCGACGCCACCCCGGGTCCGACCGTGAGCGTGCCCGAGATCGCCGTGACCGGACTGGGACTGGTCACTCCGGCCGGACTGACGGTGACGGAGAACTGGGCGGCCCTGCGCCGTGGCCGGTCCTTGGCCGCACCCGATCCCGAACTGGGCTCGCTGCCGGTCGACTTCTCCTGCCAGGTGCCGCCGATCGACGCCGACGCGCTGCTCGGCCGGTCCCGCGCGCGCCGACTCGACCGCTTCAGCCTGTTCGCGGTACTGGCCGCCCGCCAAGCGGTGGCCGACGCCGCTCTGGCGCCCGACGACTGCCGGGGCCCGCGGGTGGGCGTCGTCCTGGGCGTCGGATCCAACAGCCTGGCCACCTACCCCGCAGCCTTCGGGCACCTCGACGACGACCGCCCCGGGCTGGTGTCGCCCCTGGCACTACCGCGCTCCGTCCCCAACATGGCCGCGGCCGAGATCTCCATCGACCTCGGTGCCGAGGGGCCGACCTTCACCCTCGCGAGCGCGTGTGCGTCGGGCGCCGGCGCCCTGCGGATCGCCCGAGACCTCCTCCGCGCCGGCACCTGCGACATCGTCCTGGCCGGCGGCAGCGAATCCGGCCGTTCCCGGATGACCGCGGTCTGCTTCCACCAGATGCGCGCGCTGTCGACGCGACGCACACGGCCCGAGGAGGCCAGCCGGCCCTTCGACGCCGACCGCGACGGATTCGTCCTGGGCGAGGGCGCCGCCGTCCTCGTCCTGGAACGAAGCGCCACCGCCCAGGCCCGCGGGGCGAAGTCACTGGCGCTGCTGAGCGGTTGTGGCGCCTCCAGCGACGCGCACCACCCGTTCGCACCCCGCGCGGACGGCCGCGTCGCCGCCCGCGCGCTCCGCTCCGCGCTCGACGACGCGGGCTGCACACCGGCCGACATCGGTCAGGTGAGTGCCCACGGCACCTCCACGCGCCTCAGTGACGCGGCCGAAGCCGCGGCCCTGACCCGGGCGTTCGGCGGGACGCCGCCACCGGTCACCGCACCCAAGGGCGTGATCGGTCACTGCCTCGGCGCGGCCGGAGCCATCGAGGCCGCCTACACCGTCCTCGCGCTCCAGCACCAGACCATCCCACCCACCGCCAACTTCCACCGCTTCGACGGCGACCAGGAACTCGACATCGTCGCGGGCACGCCGCGCGCCACGCGGATGACCGCGGCGATCAGCTGCGCCTTCGGGTTCGGCGGTCACAACGCTGTGACCCTGTTCACCACCCCCTGACGTACGCCCCGCGCCCTGCGGCGGGCCCCGCCCACCGGTTCCGACGGTAGCGCGCCACCTGCTGGAGGCGCAGCTAGAGGCGCAGCACCGCCAGCCCGACACTCGCACCCGCCGCGAGCCCCAGCAGCGCGACCAGATCGCCAGGGCCCGCGAGGCCGCGTTCCCGCGCCTGGACGAGCTGGAGCGGAAGTGAGGCGGAGGCGACGTTGCCGTGTCGGGCCACCGTCACCACCATTTGCTCCTTGGTGATTCCCATCCCCGCGCCCACCAGCGTCCGGACATCGGCGACCGCCACCTGGTGGACCCCGACGAACGCGAACTCCCCGAACCGCAGTCCCAGGTCGTCCAGCAGCCCGGTCAGCCGCGGGACGAGCACCCGGATCCCGTCCCGCATGGCGCTGCCGTCCATCCGGACGTACCGTGTCTCCTCGCTCGGCTCGCGGATCGCCGCCGAGCCGCCGGCGGGCACGAGCGTCGCTCCCCACAACGAGGAGTCCGCCAGGAACCGGCACCCGAGCACGCCCGGTGCCCCGGGCCTCTCCTCCACCGCGGTGAACAGCAGGGCGGCCCCCACGTCGGAGAATCCGTAGCCGGGGAAGGCACGTGCGAACGCCGCGGGATCCGGCACTCTGAGCCTCGTCATGTCCGACCCCCGTTCGCCGCACACGATCAGGACGCTCGCGTAGTGCCCGCCCGCGACCAGGGCCTGGGTGAGCTCGATTGCGTTGAGGACGCTGTTGCAGGCGTTCTTCACGTCGAACACCGGGCACGACAGGCCGAGTTTGGCGGCGATGATGTGAGCCGTCGCGGGCTCGGTCACGTCCTGTGAGCCGGCGGCGAAGACCACCAGGTCGATGTCCTCGGGGTCGGCCCCGGTCTCGGCCAGCAGCTTGCGTGCCGCCGCCACTGCCAGGTCGGACGGCGCGTCCTCGGGCGCGGCGAGATGGACACCCTCGACTCCGGTCAGCTGGGTGATCAGGCCGGCGGGCGGGGTGAACGAGGGGCTGGCAGCGGCGATCTGCGCCTCCCGCTCCGCCATGGGGACCCAATTCTCCGGCAAGTGGACGGCAGCCCCGCTCAACCGGGCGCGCAAGGTCATCACGCGCAGACCGTACCGGCGGCCCTGCGGCGGGGGCGGCCGACACGCCTACGCCGTCGACCAAACGGCCGGGACGGGACCGTCGCACCAGCCGTCGCACCAGCCGACGTGGCCCGAGGCGTTCACGGGGAAACGGGCTCGCGGGGAAGCGGTTCGCGGCCGGGTGCACTCGGCGCAGTCCTCCGCCGCAACCGCGGGGTCCACCAGTTGAGTTCGCCGAGCAGGCGCAGGGTGGCGGGGACGAGCAGCATGCGGACCACGGTGGCGTCGGCGGCCACGGCGACCACGACGCCGATGGCGATCTCCTTCACGGTGACGACGGAACTGGTGGCGAAGGCCGCGGCAACCAGGACGATCAGGGCCGCCGCGGCTGAGATCAGCCCACCGGTGCGCCCAAGGCCGGTGGCCACGGCGCTCGCGTTGTCCGCACCGCCGCGATGGAGTTCACGGATCTGAGCGATTAGGAAGAGCTCGTAGTCGACGGACAGCGCGAAGACGAACATCAGCAGGACGGCCGCCTCCACCGCGCTGACGTACCCGGTGGGCCGCAGACCGAGCAGCCGGGCGCCGTGGCCTTCCTGAACGGTCCAGGTGACGGCCGCGTAGGCGATGCCGAGGGACATCGTGGTGGTGAGCACCGCCTTGAGCGGTACGAGCAGTGACCGGAAGGCGAGGAACAACAGCCCGAGGGTGACCGCCAGCAGGTACGCGACCAGCGCCGGAAGCCTGGCCCGCAAGGTGTCCAGCACGTCGACGTTGGCCGCGGCCGGGCCGCCGACCAGGACGTGGCCACCGTCGGGTGGGGGCAGCGCCCGCACGGCGCGCACCAGTTGCGCGGCCGCGGGTGCATCGGGGGCCGTGGTGATGGTGACGGTGAGCAGGGCGCCGTGCGCGGTGCTGGCGTGTTGCCGGACGGCCTGGACGCCCGGCAGTCCGGAGAGCTGCTCCTGCCAGCGGGCCAGTGCGCTCCTCCCCAGCTCGCCGCGGAGGCCGTGTCGCAGGGGGGCGACGACCTGGAGCTGATCGAGCGCGGCCAGTGGGAAGTCCTCGTGCAGCGTTTCCTGGGCTCGGCGGCTCGGTGCCCCGGCGGGCAGGGTCCGCTGGTCGCTGGCGGCGAGGTGCAGGTCGGCGACCGGAGCGCTCAGCACCGCGATCACCGTGACGGCGACGGTGAGCCAGGTCCATGGGCGGGCGACCGTGCTCCGGCCGAGCCGGTACCAGAACCCCGCCCCCTCGTCCGCCGTCCGCACTCGCCCGATGCCCGGCAACCGGACGCGGCCGGCCTCGACACGCGGGCCGAGGACGGACAGCACGGCGGGCAGCAGGGTAAGGCTGGTGGCCCCGGACAGCGCGACGGTGACGGCCGCGCCGATGCCGAGGGAGCGCGTGACCGGGAACGGAAGCAGCACCAGGCCCAGGACGGCGAGTGAGATGGCGGTCGCGGAGTAGAGGACGGTGTGCCCGGCGGTGGCCATCGTGGCGGCGACGGCTCGGCGCGGGGCGCCTTGGTGGTGGAGTTCGCGCCGGAAACGGGCGACGACGAACAGGGCGTAGTCGACGGAGAGCCCCAGCGCGATCATGACGACCACGTTGCGGGTGAGGTAGCTGACCGGCACCAACGGGGCGATCACGCGCAGCACCGCGAAGGACAGCGCGAGGCTTGCGCCGGCTACGGCCAGCGGCAGCAGGGCCGCGGCGAGGCTGCCGAAGAACACAAGCAGCAGGAGGAACAGCACGGGGAAGACGTAGAGCTCGGCGCGGCCGAGGTCGTCGTCGATGGCGCGGTCCAGGTCCGCCTGAAGCGGTGTCTGTCCGGCGTAGGCGATGGTGAGGCCGTCGGCGTGCAGCCGGCGGCGCAGCTGCTCGTAGGAGGCGACCTGCGCGTTTTCGTCCGCTCCGGCCAGCCCGACGATCACACAAGCCGCGTGTCCGTCGCTGGAGACGAGTTCCCGCTTGCCGGTGTTCCAGTAGTGTCGAGCGCCCCTCACCAGAGCCTCGGGTACGTCGGCGAGCGCGGATCGCACGGCCTGGCCGAACTGTGGGGAGTCCACGGTGAGGGTCTCGCTGCGGAAGATCGCGATCGTGCCGGTACCGCCGCGGACGTAGTGCTTCGCGATGGCTTCGAGCGCCTGGCTGGACTCGGCCCCGGGGTTGGTGAAGCCGCCATGGGTGAGCCGGGCGGGCAGGCCGGCCCCGAGGACTGCCGCGGCGGCCAGTAATACGGCAGTGGCCCACAGTGCCACCCTGCTGTGGCGGAGGGACGAAATGGGCAGCAAGGGGCGTTCCCCTATCCGCCGGGCGGCCCTTCGGGCCGACAATGAATCGGTCTGGCGCAGAACGTATCGCGGCGACGGCGGGCACCCGGGTACCTGCACGGCAAACTCCCCCGACCGCCGGAAAGTGAGGATTGTATACAGTCTCATGGTTATCGGTACGGCCGTCGCGAACGGGTGAACCGTCGCGTCACCCACAGACGGTGACCGGCGGGATCATGGTGCGGGCCCGCGCCGGCGGGCCGGTGACTTTCACCCGGACGGCACTTTTCTGACGCCTCCTTCGCTTCGGGTGTCCCGATGATTTCGGCAGGCGGGGACTTCCTCGAATGGCAACAGGACAACCCTTGTGTCTTTGTGCATAGTTCGTACAAGGGTTAAATGTCCCAGTTCTCTGCCCGCAACCGAATGAAGAAGGAGATGGCATCACATGTCCCACATCCCCCTCGCCCCGGGTGGCTCCGAGGAGACCGCCCTGCCGGCGCCGCACCGTACGGGCTGGTCCAGGATCGTCGGCCTGGCCGTGGCCGCAGCCGTGGTCACGGCCGTCGGTTCCGTCGGCGCCGTGTACGCACAGGCGAAGACCCCGTCCTCCCACGCCTCCAGTACGCGCGACACACTGTTGGAGCACCTGAAGTGCTCCGGCAAGGGGACCCTCAAACTGGCCCCCGGCCTGACGGACACCCAGCAGACGATCAGCGGCACGATCGTCGGCACGCTGAGCGCCTGTGAGTCGGACGACGGCAGCCAGTCCGGCATCAAGTCCGGCAAGATCATGGGAAGCGGAAGCGGCAACGCCTCCTGCAACGGGCTGGCGACGTATAGCGGTACTGTCACGATCACCTGGTACGGCGGCCCCGACCAGACGGGCACGGTTCTGGGCACCTCCACCATCAGCACGAACGGCGCCCAGACGGGGGAGACCGACGCGAAGGACAACACGGCTTCCGACGACGCCATCGGTCAGGTCACCCAGGGGCTGCTGGGCGGCAACAACGTCGAAGGCTGGGCTCTTCCGACCAGCGACGTCACCACCTGCAGCACCAGCACGCCGCTGACCAGCATCGCCGGTCAGGGCGAAATGGTCTTCTCCGGGCTGCTCTGACGCACAGGGGCTGGAACGGTCGCGCGACGCCTCCGTTCCGGCCTTACTGATCGTTTCAGAATGAGTTGAGCCGCAGGCCTTGCGCTCGGCGATCTTGATCGGCAGGGTGTCCGGGTGCGTGCTGATCTCGTTCCGGACGACCTGTGGGAGCGGGCGGCGCCGCTGCTGCCACCCGCTCCCGAACGACGCCACCGCTACCCCGGGCGACTGCGCGTTCCGGACAAGACCGCCCTCGGCGGCATCATGTACGTGCTGCGGACCGGCGTTGCCTGGCGCGACTTGCCCGCCGAGACCGTGGGCCGCTCCGGAGTCACGGCTTGGCGCCGGTTGCGGGACTGGACCGAGGCAGGTGTCTGGCCGCGCCTGCACTCCGCCCTGCTGACCGAACTGCGCCGCGCGGACTCGCTGGATCTGGACGACTGCGCCGTGGACGGCTCGCATGTCCGGGCCCTCAAAGGGGGGACTACGTCGGCCCCTCACCCGTCGAGCGCGCCCGCCCCGGCTCCAAACACCATCTGATCGTCGACCGCCACGGAACCCCGCTCGCCGTCACGCTCACCGGCGGCAACCGCCACGACGTCACCCAGTTCCTGCCACTGCTGGACGCCGTCCCGCCAATACGCGGCCTACGCGGACGTCCTCGCCGCAAGCCCGGCGCCTGTATGCCGACTGCGGCTACGACTTCGACAAGTACCGCCGCCTGCTGTGGAAACGCGGCATCAAACCGCTGATCGCCCGACGCGGCGTCGCCCACGGCTCCGGACTGGGAAAGGTGCGTTGGGTGGTAGAGCGCGCCTTCGCCTGGCTGCACCAGTTCAAGCGACTCCGCATCCGCTACGAGCGACGCGCTGACCTCCATCAGGGCCTGCTCGAACTCGCCTGCAGCATCATCTGCCTCCGACGACTCCGGACCGCATTCTGAAACGATTACAGTAGGTCGGCCTGATCTTGTTGGTTGCGCCGATGTCGATCGGTCGGGGGCTTGGAGGCGCGCCGCCAGGAGCTCCGCCGGAGCGGCTCCCCGGTGATGGGGGAGATGAGGTCCGCAAGAAGGGTGCGGACGCTCCCGCCTGGCCGTGACGCCCGGGCCGGGCGTCACGGCTTTTACCTGATGAGGTGTTCGTCGGCGTGCTCCGCCGGTTGGTGTCACCAGGTGATCAGCGCGTAGCCGGGGCCGCCGTTGTGGCCGCTGGTGGCGGGGGTGCTTCCGGCGGTGCCGTCCTGGCCGGCCTCGCTGCCCGGGCTGGGGTCGGGGGCGCCTCCGTGTCCTCCGTCGCCTCCGTTTCCGCCGGGAGCGCCGTCGAGGCCGGGGCCGCCCTGGCCGACACCGGCGGGCAGGGCCAGGGGCGCCGAGGTGGACTGGCCGGGGGCGCCGCCGGGGCCGCCACTGCCGGCGTCGGCGCCGGTGCCGGGTGTGCCGCCGGGGCCGACGGACCCGGCCTGTCCCCTGCCGCCGGCACTCGCCGCGGAGCTGGGCTGTCCGTTCTGTCCGGAGGATCCGTCGCTTCCGTTGGCCAGGACGGGGTTGGTGCCGGTGCAGGTGCCGGCTCTGCCGCCGGCGGCACCGCCTCCCGCGTCGCCGCCCGCGGCACCGTTGCCGCCCGGCCCGCCGGCTCCGCCGGTGGTGCCGCTGGCCCGCTCGCCGCGCACGCCTCCGGCTCCGCCCTGGCCGCCGCTTCCCGGCCCGCCCGGGTAGCCGCCGAACGCCTGGGCCCTTCCCCGGCTCGTGATGGCGTAGACCACGGACTGCTGTTCGCCGATGGAGTTGTTGAAGAACTCGCCGGTGCCGGCCGTGCCGGCGGTGCCGCTCTGGGCGGGGTCGAGGAAGGAGTCCGCCTGGCCACCGGAACCCGGGGCACCCCCCGTTCCCCCGCGGGTCAGTCCTCCGGGTTTGCCGACGCTGACGTAGATCCGCTCGCCGGGTTTGACGGTGAGTGTGCAGGCTACGAAGGCGCCGCCACCGCCGCCTCCTCCGCCGGCGCCCCCTCCGCCGCCCGCGCCTCCACCGCCCCCGCCACCGCCGGCCGGGCCGATGACGTAGCTTCCGCCGCCGCCCCCGCCGCCCCCACCGCCGCCGCCCCCGCCGCCCCCGCCGCCGCCGCCCCCGCCGCCGCCGCCGGGGCCGCCGGGGCCGCCCGCCCCGCCGCCAGCGACGGCGTACACGGTCACCGTGCTCACCCCGGCCGGTACCGGGAAGTAGTACTGGCCGGGTGTGGTGAACTCCTGTTGCCCGGAGGGCTGGCGCACTGCGGTCGGCAGAGTGGCCGCGGCGGCGAGCGCCGGGGGCACGGTGCAGCCGAGGAGACTTCCCAGTACGACGGGAACGCCTGCGGCGGCCCACCGTGCTTTCGTGGGTCGATCAGCCTGTTCGGTCATGGAATCCTCCGTTGTGTGGGGTCCGGGAGTAGGCACGGTCCCCCGTCCGGCGGGTTCCCGGACCCTCACCATCAGGTTGACGGCCCATTAGTCTGTCGGCCGCGCCGATGCCGTGGGGGCTTGGTAGCAGTTTGCGTGGCGGCATCTGCCGCCGCTCGGGTGCGACGCGAGGCCGCACCAAGCAGGTGAGGGCAGCCAGGCGCTCACCGGGAGCACAACGGGCTCACTGCCCTCCGACCCTCTCCCCGTACTGGCGGCGCCGCTACCGCCCTGCGCGGCACCGTCCGGTGCGACGCTGCCGATAGCAGCCGGCTGCCCCCGGAACCGCCAGCACAGACCGAGGAATGGAGACACGACCTGCCAGCGGCTCCGTAGCCGCCTTGCCCGCCGGTGCGCACGTAGCCGCCTCCGCCGAGAGCCGTGGCCGTCGGCACGGTTCCGTCACCTCCGCTCCCTCCTGATCCGCCACCCAGAAGAGAGCCGGCGCCTCCGCCCTGGCCGCCCTGCGCCGTGGTCAGGACAGTGGATCCGGCGGCGATGGTGGTCGCTCCGCCGGCCCCTCCCGCTCCGCCGGTCGCGCCGGCGGCCCCACCGGCGCCAAGGGTGACGGTCAGCTGCTGGGCGGCAATCACAACGACGGCACCGTGCACGTACCCGCCCGCGCCTCCACCCCCGCCACTACCGGAGGGCATGGCGCTTCCGGCGTCCCCGCCACCACCGCCCGCCCCCCAGATGTCGACGGTCAGCCCGGTGACTCCGGCCGGGACGGTGAAGGTGCCCGACTGGCCGAACTCCACGACACCCGTGGTGGCATGAGCGGGAACGGCGGCTGTCATGACGGTACCGGCGGCCAGTGCCAGAACGGCCGCACAGGCCGTACGGCGCCTGCCGCGCACGAAGACTGGAACGGGAATCACGGACAGGTTCCTCTCTGTCGATCACCCGGATGAAGTGCCAGGACCGTGGGACCACGCACTACGCCCGCCGAATGAAGACGGCCCGTGCGGCTGCCCCGTCGACCTGGCCACGGAACGTCCTGCGGCCCGACTCGACGGCCGACAAGGCCAAGCGTGTGCGAACATTCATCGGCCGGGAAGCCGTACGAGCCGGTGGGAGTACGACAGCCTCCGAACCGAGCAGTGAGGTGTACTGGTACCGCCCGCCCCGGCCGTCCCCCGTGGCGGTACGGCCGAAGCGGACTCCGGCGAGCCGTCGGACCGCTTCCCCTCTGACACGGTCGATCCCACCGACGCGGCCGGGTCAGCTCCGCCAACCGCCCGCACCGTCTTCGCTCTCCTCGCCATCACCGCCTACGCCGCGGTGCGGACCGCCGACTGCGGCGGCTCGGAAAATATCGCCCTCTACGCCCCCGGCTACCCCGACTTCGCCGACAACCCGGCCGACTACCGGATGCCGACGCTCACGTTCGACCTCAGCAATACCGTGTACCGCGCCGCCGGAGACATGGAACCCTTGCCAGCGGTCTGTTCGTCAGCGACTTCACCTCCGAGGGCACCAGCCCCCTGGGGACGTCGTTCTCCACCGGCACCGCGCTGCCGATCCAGGACGGTGGCGTCTTCGGCGACAAAACCCTGATCGTCAACAACGACAGCCCGACGTTCACCCTGTCCGGCGGGTTCACGGCGCAGTCCGTGGGCCACCAGGTCAGCGTCTCGCTCACCGGCACCGTGAAGTCCGTACCCGGCTCGCTGGGCGTGCAGCTGATCCAGGACGGTGACCGCTCCCGGGGGCCATCGCCTACGCCCAGTCCGTCGCCGATCAACTGCCCGCCACGGCCTCGCTGACGTACACGGTGCCCGTCGCCACCGTCACCAGCTCTCTGCAGGTCCGGCTCATCACCGATGCCGGCAACCCCGCGGCCGAGCTGACCGGCCTGGCCGTCACGATCACCGCCCTGGGCAGCACTACCAACTGACCCCTGCTCGCTGGTCCGGTGCCCGTGCACCGGACCAGCGAGTAGGCAGCACCCAAAAGCCCACCTGGCCGCTGTCCTGGCCGTCCCGGCCTCCCGGGGTTGCCTTGGCCGTTTCCGGGCCCGCCCCTGGCCGTCTCGCCGCCGTTCCGGGACGGCCGCGAGGCCGCGCCTGCAGTCTGGGGGGCCGTTAACGACCGTGTCAGGAGCCCCAAACGAGCTCGCTGGCGGCCTTGAGGGACGCGATCCGGCGCTGCGAGATCTACGTCGATGGCGGGAAGCGGTGGTGCAACCCGGAGGGCGACATACCTGGCGACTGTGAGTCTCCTCGACGTCCGGGCTGCTGGACCGGTGCCCAGCGGGAAAACCAGCGGCTCGGAGGGGGTAACGAACAAATGGGCAACGGTGACGGACTCTTGACAGAGAGTGCGGGCTGCAGTGTGGTGACAGCGTGACTGCCTCCGTTGCCGACATGCTGATCACACCGATACCGGTACGGGTTCATCCCCAGGCCGACCTCCTGGACCGGCGGACCTCCGAGTGGGTCAGGTTCCACCGGCTCGGGCTGGTGGAGCAGGGACCGGACTATCTCGCCCGCATCGGCAGCGGGCACATGGCAGCCCGGGTGTTTCCCCATGCGGCTACTGACGATGCCCAGATCGGCTCGGACTACCTCGGGTTCATGTTCGCGCTGGACGACGTCGCGGACATCCTGGGGCCCCGCGATCTCGGGCGGTACGCCGCGCGGGCGGCCAGGCTGCAGCGGTTGGTGGACGCGCCCGGCTCGCCTCCGCTGGACGACGACCCCTACGCGGGTGCGCTCGACGACCTCCTGGCCCGGCTGGCGCGGATCGCGACGCCCGGCCAGCTCTACCGGCTGTCCGTAGGCTTCAGGTCGTTCCTCTTCGGCGCGCTGTGGCAGGCCTCCAGCCACCTGGACGGCAGCGCGATCGGCCTCAACCAGTACACGGCGCTGCGCATCCCCTCGTTCGGGCTGCGCTCTCTCCTGCCGGTCTTCGAGATCGTCCACTGTTACCACCCCAACGACGAGGAACTGGCGGCCCCCGCCGTCCGCGCGCTCACCGAAATGGCCGCCTTCATCGGCAGCTGCGACAACGACATCTACTCCTGGGCCAAGGACGCGGCTGCCGGCGCCACCCACGTCAATCTCGTCGGGGTCCTGTCCCAAGGCACCGATGACGGCGGCTTGAGCCAGCACGAGGCCCTCGGCCGGGCCGTGGCCCTGCGCAACCACGTTATGGCCCTGTTCGCGCGACGCTGTGCCGAGGTCGGCCGCGACGCGTCCGATGACCTGCGCTCCTACTTGCGCGACCTTGGTGGTTTCGTCGCGGGCTGGTCGGAGTTCCACCGGGTCAGCCGCCGTTTCCAGAGGCCCGGAGGGGTGGAGATCACCACAGTGGTCACCTCCCCCACCACTGGCGCGCCGGACCCATTGAGTCCCTTGCCGATTCCCACCATCGCCTGGTGGTGGACGTCATGAGACGTGCCGGGAAATTTGTCTGGTAAGTCTCCTTGGACCTTCCGGGGACCCGGTGGTGGGCGCAGGTCTTCAACGATGGTGGCGGAGCAGTGCGCATAGACCTCGCGCCGCCCATGCATGTGCCTGGGCCGGCTGAAAGTTCGGGAACGGGCGCGGCCCGTACATGAACGGCTCCCCGGCGGGCCACGTGCCGTCCTCGTCCTGACTGTCGACGAGGAACGCGGCTGCCCGAACGGCTGCCCGCTCCCGGCCGGGCGCTTGGCACCGGGGGTCGGCAAGCGCCGCCAAGGCCAGGCCGGTGGCGGGCGGGCTGGCGTCCCACGAGCCGTCCGACCGCTGCCCCTCGGCAAGCCGCCGCAGGGCGTCGCAGCTCTCTGGGGTGTGGTGACCCGCCGCCGGCGCCATCTCGCTGGCCCCGTAGGAGGAGAAGCGGTACCACGTCGATGTCCACTGGCCCCGGCTGCGGTACGACCGTCGCAACCAGGCCCGCGCGGGTCCGGTGTCCACGGCGTGCACGTCGTGGGCCCGCACCCCGGTGGTCATGTGTGCGGTGGCATCGAGGTCCGGAGCGTCATCGGCCGACTGCCAGGTCGCCCACAGCCCTTCGGGGGTCTGCCGCCTTCGGGCGTATCCACTAGCTGCCTGCCAGACCCGGTGTCCGTGCGGCGTGCCCTCAAGAGCCAGCAGGACGCACCCGGTGGTGTCCGCGTCGGACGCGGCCGCCAGGCCGGCCGGAAAGACAGATATTGTGCCCCACCCTCCGTCATGGCACTGGGACAGTTCCAGGAAGTCCTGGGCCAACGGCAAGGCGTGCGCGGCGAACGTGGGGTCGTCGCGCAGACAGCGGACCATCACGGCGGTGTCCCACACATCGAAGCTGCAAGAGAATCGCCAGGTTCCGTCGGGCTCCTGGACGCGCAGCAGCGCGGCCAGGGCACGACGGGTGGACGCCCGCTCGGGGGCCGCAGCGGCCAGGGCAAGGTAGGCCAGCGCGGTCACCACCGGCATGGGGTCGGCCAGCGCACCGGTGCTGGACTGCTCAGTCTCCAGCACCTGCACCGTGGCTTGCGGGGTCTCCCGGCCGAGCGCGCTGAGCGCGATGACCTCCGTGGACAGGAGCATGACGCGCTGCCAGGGCTTGAGGGAGGCGCCGCGGTCCGCGCCGAGCATCGCGCCAGCGGTGTGCAGGACACCCTGCGCATCCGCGCCGGCGCAGCGCGCGGATACACCCAGGGCGTTGATGAGATGTGTGCGTCGTCCGTACGCCAGGGCCTGGTCGGCGGGCAGGGCGGGCAGGGTGGGTAGCCGCGGCGGGGTGGTGGGGTGCAGGGCCACCGAACGTAGCCATGTCTCGGTTGCCCACACGAATCCCTGGTCTCTTCGCGGCTCCGTCAGCTCCAACCACGTCAGCGCCCGTGCCCGGGCACGGGCGCCTGCCAGGGTACCGGACAGCGCGTGGGCGACGATGGCGGTATCGAAGACGCGGGGATGGCCGACCAGCGCCCAGTAACCGGCGTCATGCTGGGTGTCGAGGGCGAAGGACACCGCCTTGGCCAGGCATCTGCGCGCCTTCGTCAGTAGTGGTGGCGGCAGCTCAGGCGCGGGGGCCGTCATAGCGCGACCTCCTGTCCGCGGCCTACGCCCATCAGCGTTGGGCGGGGGCCAGCAACGGACGCCCTGACGTGTTCGGGCAACGGCATTTCCGCAGAGCTGTGCACGTAGGCGGCTGCCGCCGCATCGAAGTGACTTTCCATCACGCCTTCCAACCTGCGGCGCTGCTGTGCGGCTGAATGCCGGGGGACGCCGTTCCACCAACGTTGCAGCGATCGCCCCAGCCCACACAAGGCGCATATACCCCGCGCAGTGACGTGCACACGATCTGCGAAGTGCGCCCGGACGATGGGGCTGAGGATCAGAACGGAACCGGCGATACGCCCACCCCGCTCGCCAGGACTCGTTGACCTGCGGTTCCGGGCCGGTTGAGCCCCTGACAATCATGTTGATCAACTGCCTTCAGACCCGGGGCGCGGACCGACCTCGGGTTGTGGTGTTGTCAGGGCGGTGACGGTCGTGCGGGCGAGCCGGGCCTGTTCACGCAGGGCGGTGGTGTCGTGGTGGAGGGCGGCGATGGCGGTGGTGGCGGCGTCGAGTTGGTTTCGCAGCCGCGTGCACTCGCGGGTCTTGTCGGCGAGCCGGGCCCTCAGACCCGCGATGTCATCGGTGCTGGTGGCGGGCTGCGGCTCGGCGCGGGCGGCGACGGCGGCGTCCCAGGCGGCGAGGACGGTCTTGGAGCGGTTCATGGTGGCGCGGGAGACACCGGCTTCGCGGTAGAGGTTCTCCTTGGTGAGGCGGCCGTCGGTGTGCTGGGGCCTGCCGTTCAGGAGCCGGTGCATGGCCTCGGTGAGGGCGGCCGCTGCACGGGAGGAGACGCCCGGATCCGGGAGGGGTCGCCGGTTCGGGGGTTGGTTCGCGTTCACGGGGTGTCCTCCGGGGCCCGGTCGAGGACGGCGCCGATCTGGTCGAGTTCGCGTTCGAGGACGGCGCGTCGGCCCGGCGGCAGGCCGGGCCGGTCGAGGAGGGCGAGGAGTTGGTGGCGGTGGGCGTCGTAGAGGGGGAGGTGTTCGGGGGCGATGATGCTGTTGGGGCAGCGGTCGGGGCGGCACCGGTCCGGCAGCGGTCCGTCGGCGCCGGCCGGGAGGGCGGCGTTCTCCAGGCAGAGGGCACCGGCGGGGATGGCGGGGTCGTAGGTGCAGTGGTTGAGAGAGCCGAAGCGGATGGTCAGCCCGGCGTTCTTCAGCAGCGCGCGCTCGACAGTGGCGTCGCCGTGGCGGGCGGCGGTGGTGGCCTGGACGTGGTCGAAGACGGCGGTGGCCTTGGCGGCGCCACCGCCGTGGCCGATGGGCCGACCGTCCTTGTGGGCGAGGTAGAGCTCTTCGAGGCGGCGGAAGCGGGCGGCGTCGATGGCGGTGGTGAGGTGGCGGGCCCAGGCGGGGTCGGGAGCGGCGTAGGCCTGGGTGGAGGAGTTGGCCAGGGCGCGGGTGGCGACGTGCTTGAGCTGGATGCCGAGGGCGATCTCGGAGCCGGGGAACTGGTCGGTGAGCATGGCCATGGTTCTGCGGAACATGTGCGGCCGGGCCCGGCCAGGCGGGATCTCGGTGAGGCCGGTCCAGGCGGCGGTGCGGTTGACGTGGGCGATGAAGCTGTCGATGAGGGTGTCGGCGTGGGCGGCGTGCCGGGGGCGGGCCGGCCTCGGTGCGGGGGAGAAGAGCCGCTCGGGGTGGACGGTGATCTGTTCGGCGACGGTGATGGCCTCGGCGACCGGTTCGATGATCCACCAGGCCTTGGAGGGCAGGTCGTCGTGGCCTTTGACCTGGTGGGAGGAGATGGCGGGGGTGTCGTAATGGGTGGTGAGGCAGCCGCGGCGGATCTCCTGGAGTTCGCTGTCGCGCATCATCGACAGCGCGAGGGTCAGGACCAGGCAGGCGGTTCTGAGCATGTCGGTCTCGATCCGCAGTGCATCCGGGGACAGGCCCGGGTGCCAGGCGCCGCTCGTGCCGTCGCCGCGTTCCGTGCTCTGCAGGCCGTCGGTGATGCCGTGGCAGACCGGGTGCCCTGCGGCGAGGGCCCGCTCGACGCGCTGGTGGCGGTACCGGGCGCCGGAGCGGAAGACGTTGCCGACCCGCTGGTTGGAGGTCCCGCAGAACAGGGTGAGCAGGGCGAGGTTGGGTCTGCCGGCTACGGCGGAGTTCAGGCAGCGGTCGGGGTGGTGGAGCGGGATGGGGCCGCCTGCGGCCAGGTAGGCCTCCAGGCGGTCGTCGAAGCCGAGGGCCGAGGTGGTCGCCGCAGCTTGGAGGGCCCGGTAGTGGCCGCGGACCCGGAGGATGTCGCGGGCGAAGACGTGGACGTAGGTCCAGGCGGCCTTGACGAGGGGGAACCACAGGCCGGGGTCGACGGCGGGCGTGGACAGCCGGCCGGGCGGCGGCCCGGCGGCACCGGAGACCTTGTAGGCGGCGACACCAGGCCAGGGGTCGGCGCCGAGGCCCCCGCCGCTCAGCAGGGGTGCAAGTCGGTGCAGGCGCCGGATGAGCTGGACGTCGGGGCGCACGTCGCAGCCGCTGAGGCGGCAGTGCTCGATGAACGCCAGCGCCTCGCCCTGGCTCCACCGGTCGAGCCGGGGCGGCAGGCTGTTGAGCCGGGCCCAGGCGGCCAGCCTGCGTAGCGGCGGCATCATCGAGACCAGGGTGCTCGGGTGAGAGGGCCGGGGCAGCAGGGAGACGTGCGCGGCCAGAACCGCCTGGCTTTAACCACGAGTTGTGACGTCAGTTGTTCACGAGTTTGGGAGGCACCCCGAACCACGGACGGGTGATGTTCACGAGTTTTGACGTCACCG
>NZ_JBEOSV010000085.1:0-35805 GCF_040303245.1 Kitasatospora sp. NPDC096077
GTTCACCGGCACCGAGGACGCCTCGCTGCAGACCAGCTTCGTGATCGACGACACCTCCATCCAGACCGGCTGACACCCGGTCGGTAGGCAGGGCCCGGCGGCTGAGTCCGTCGGGCCCTGACGCTTGCTCAGATTTAGCTCAACTGCCGTGCGGCACAAGGGCTGATGGTTAGGCTGCCGACTGAGGCACACGGGCTGGGGGCGAAGACGAGTGACTGACCTGGATTTCGAGCGACGGGTGAATCCGTGGCTCTTCGACAAGTCGGGGAAGCTGACAGCGGACGCGAAGAAGCAGTTCCCGGACCTGGCCGCCGCCGAGTCCGGTGCGGCGGCCCCGGGATGGGAGCCGCCGCCGGTCACCACGGCGGGCCCGGGCGTACCGACGGTGAAGGTGAGCCCGGACGCGCTGCGCAAGGCGGGGACCAACGCGGGCGCCCTGCACACGGACTTCGACAAGGCCACCAAGGACGTGTGGAAGGACCTCGGCAGCAGCCTCCAGGGCATGTCCAAGGACTGGGCGATCGTGGGGGCGGTCCAGGCCGCGCACGAGCTGTGGCAGGCGCAGGCGCAGGCGACCAGCCAGGCGATCGCGGACATCTCCACCGGTCTGACCAGCAACGCCGACCAGTACGCGCGCGCCGACCAGGTGAACGCCCAGAATTTGAAGTCGAACCGAGGTCGGTGACATGAGTACCTACTCCGACCTGCGCCAGGAGACGTTCAAAGGCATCGACACCCTGGCCTCGGCCTTCGAGTCGCTGACGCGGAACTGGAAGCTCTCCTCCGAGTTCACCGGCGACATCCTCACGCCGCTTCAGGGATCGAACTGGCGGGGCGACGCAGCCGAACGGGCCGCCGCCACCATCACCAAGACCCGCAACGAGCTCGACGCGGCCTTCGAGGAGGCCGGCGCGATCGGCAAGGCCCTGCGCGACGCCCATACCGAACTCGCCGCCGCCCGAGCCGATCTGGACGCGGCGCTGAAGCGGGCCGCCGACCACTCCCTGACCGTGGACGCGGACGGCGTCAACATCAGCTGGCCCGCGCCGACGAGCGACGCCGACAAGCACGACCCGACCTACGCCACCACCTACAAGGCCCTGGCCCAGTCGGTGGGCCAGGACATAGGGAAGGCTGTGGCCCGCGCGAAGGCGGCCGACACCGCGGCCGCCGCGGCGCTCGGCGGCGCCACCGGGAAGAGCAAGACCGCGTTCCAGCCGTCGAGGGGCCCGGAGGAACAGGGTGAGAAGGCGGCGGACCTCCTCAAGCTGGCCGGGAACCTCTCCGACGCCCAACTCGACGAGCTCAACAAGACCTTGAAGGCCAACGCCAACAACCCGCAGTTCACCACCGCCTTCTACGGGCGGCTCGGGCCGGACGGCTTCCTCAAGTATTACGGCCAGTTGGCCGCCGCCTCGGCAGACAAGGGCAATCGCTCGACCGCCATCGCCGATCTCCAGAAGAACCTCGGCACGGCACTGGCCACCGCCACCGACAGCCACAATTTCCCGCACCTGTCCGACGAGTGGGAAGCCGGCCTGCGCAAGGCCGGAGCCACCCGGGTGGACATCCTTCCGGGCGGCAACCGGGCCGGCGGCAGTGTCCAGCCGTACGGCTATCTGATCCTGGCGAACATCCTGCGGACCGGAAAGTACGACCCGCACTTCCTTAACCCGGTCGCCGAACACGTCACCCAGCTCAGCGAGATGCCCGGCTTCTTCACCACGACGCCCTGGCTCAGCTCCGACCTGGACCGGATGAAGCTGCTGCAAGGTTCCAAGGACGGCGGTTTCAACCCGATGTCGGGTGTGTTGGACGCGCTCGGGCACAATCCTGAGGCCGCGACCAAGTTCTTCAGCGACGACAAGACGGAGTACAACCTGGACGGGTCGGTCAAGGCCTACAACCAGAAGAACGACTACCTCACGGCGCTGACAGCGGGGGGTGACCGCTCACCGCTCCAGGACATCCTGCCGGGGAACGGCTACATCCCCAGCGGCCACCCGGAGTCGCCCGGTGTCCTCGCCCTCGGTCACGCGCTGGAGGCGGCCACCACCGGACGCGCCTTCGACGCGGACCCGGACGCGCCGCTGCCGCAGCACACCCCGGAGATGGCGAAGGTGATGCACGATGTGGTCGACCGCTTCGGGAACGGCGACGGTCCCAAGCTGCTCCACAAGGGGGCTGACTTCGCGGGCCTGGCGCCCGGCCTCGGTGATATGACCGCTGCCTACATGGGTGACGTGCAGTCGGCGATGGATCCGTCTGACAAGACTCTGCCGTGCTACGGCACCCCGGCGAAGCTGGACCACGACAACACCGCGAAGCTGCTGGGGGCACTGGGCCGCAATCCCGAGGCCTACGGTGCCATCGCTCAGGCCCAGCAGGCCTACACGACGGCGCACATCCGGGACGTCATCCTGCACCGGGACATCCACGGGGCCGAGTTCGATACGGCGGTGTTCAACGCGGCGCACCCCGGGGGTCAGGTGACCGGGATCCTCACCTCGGCCCGGACTGATGCGTTGGTGCACGAGATGAAGGACAACGCGGCTGATTACAACAGGTCCATCGACGAAAACGTCAAGTGGGGGCGGAAGGTGTGGGACATGACCGGTGGCAAGCTGCTGGCACCGATTCCCGGTGCCGTTCCCGTGGTGAACTACGTCATCGACCACACGACGTCGAGCTACTACATCAAGGACGTGAACACCGCGGACGCTGCCACAGCGACGTATAGCTCCGGGATCAGTGCGGCTCAGAACTCCGTCAAGGCTGCGGTGGAACAGGCCGCGCAGGGGACCGGGCTTAACCCGCAGCAGATCGAGGATCTGTCCACGGGGGCTGCGCACGCGGTGGGGGCCGGTCAAAGCGAGAGCACGGCACTCTTCACCGAGGCTGTCAATGGCTGAGGGCGGGCGGCTCCGGCGTTGGCGGCGGCTGGGCATTGTGGCGCTCGCGATCGGGGTGCTGGCGGGGGCTTGGCCGGCCTGGCAGGAGTGGCGGCCCGAATCCTTCGCCGCGGTGCCCGCGTCCTCGTGCTACGGAACGCTGGACGAGAAGACCCTGCGCGCGTTCATGGTGGACAACGAGGACGTCACGACGACGCAGGGCTCGCTGCGGAAGACCCACCAGGACGACCTCGCCCAGATCGGCAGCTGTGGTGGTAAGCAGGGTGAACACACGCTGGTTAGCGCGGTTGTGAAGCAGGACAAGGGCTATCCCGAGCCTCCGCCGACGGACCTGCCCGCGCGGAAGCAAATGCCCTCGCTACTCTTGAAGTCCGTCTTCTTCGACCACGACGAGGACCGCGGCGGGTACTTCACCAGCGAAGGCACCAGGGTCTACTTCCGCTGCTGGACCCAGCCCCATGAAGCCGACCACTTCTCTTCCCCGTACTTCGTGGACGTCGTCGTCTTCGGTCGGGCTGCCGGTTATGGCGGCGACCAAGGACGGTTGACCCTTCACCAGCGCCAGCTGTTGGCCAACTCGGCTTTGAAGCTGGCCAAGGTGGTTGCCACGGAGCTGCGTTGCGATGCCGGTATCCAGCTTCCGGCTGAGCCGCCAGCGGACTCCTACGATCCCGCGACGACCAACTGGATGGGGCCGGTGGAATGAGCGGATGTCGTGTCTCAGGTGATCTGCTGGACCACTGAGCGAGTTTGGGTCGCCCTATGCTGATCGGATGACCACCCCCATAGACCTGGTGATATTCGACTGCGACGGCGTCCTCGTGGACAGCGAGATCATCGCCGTCCGCGTCCTCGTCCAACTGGGGGCGGAGTTCGGCTGGCCGCTGACCGAGGCCGAGGTGGTCGAGCGGTTCGTCGGGCGGTCGGAGGCGGCCAATCACGCGATGGTGGCCGAGCGGCTCGGTGAGGAGGCCGCGACGCTCTTCGACAAGCGCTTCCGCGCGTTGCACGCCGAGGCCGTGGATGCCGGGCTGACGCCGGTGGACGGGGTGGTGGAGGCGCTGGACGCGTTGGCGGCGCTCACGCTGCCGACCTGTGTGGCGTCCAGCGGCGGGCACGAGAAGATGCGGCACACGCTGGGCCGGACCGGGCTGTACGGGCGGTTCGAGGGGCGGATCTTCAGCGCGACCGAGGTCGGGCGCGGCAAGCCCGCGCCCGACCTGTTCCTGCACGCCGCGCGCCGCATGGGCGTCGAGCCGGCCCGCTGTCTCGTGGTGGAGGACAGCGGGCCGGGTGTGCTGGCCGCCCGGGCCGCCGGGATGCGGGCGCTCGGTTACGCGGGCGGGGTGACGGCGGCGGAGCGGCTGGCGGGGCCGGGCACGGTCGTCTTCGACGACATGCGGCGGCTGCCCGGCCTGATCGCCGCGAGTGCCGGCTACCAGGGGTAGCGGCCGCCCTCGGAGTCGAAGAACTGGCCGGTGGGCACGGTGAGGGCCTCGGCGAGCTGGCGGGCGATCCGGCGGCCGCCCTCCTCGGCGTCGGCGGGGCCGGAGTGGTGGTTGAGGTCGGTGGCGCAGTGGCCGGGTTCGAGCGAGTGCACCTTGATGCCGTCGGCGCGCAGGGTGCGGGCGTAGACCAGGGTGACGGCGTTGAGCGCGGCCTTGGAGGTGTTGTAGCCGAGCAGGGCCGCATACTCGCCGGCCGGGGTGTCCGGGTCGGCGAGCACAGACGAGCTGCCGAGGCCGCTGGAGACGTTGCCGATCAGTCCGGCGGGGGACTTGCGCAGCAGCGGCAGCAGGGCGTTGATGACGGTGACGGCGCCGAACACGTTGGTCTCGTAGGTCGCGCGCAGGTCGTCCAGCGGCAGGGTCTCGGGGGTGCGGTCGAGGTCCCGGGTGATGCCCGCGTTGTTGACCAGGGTGTCCAGCCGGCCGTACTCGGCGGCGACCAGGTCGGCCGCGGCGGCGACGGTGGCCGGGTCGGTGACGTCCAGGCGGACGTAGCGGGCGTCCAGGCCCTGGGCGGTCAGTCCGGCGGCGGCCTCGGTGCCGCGCCGGGGGTCGCGGGCGCCGATCAGCACGGTGTGTCCGGTGCGGGCGAGTTCGCGGGCGGTGGCGAGGCCGATGCCCTTGTTGGCGCCGGTGATCAGGGCGATGCGGTGGTCTTCGTTGGTCATGGGGGCAACTGTGCTCGGGCGGCGCCGGGTGCGGGAGGGCACTGTCGAGGGTGGTACCGGCGATGCCATGGTCACGCCGCGGCGGCCGGGCGAGACTTGGGGGGTGGAACACGTGGACCGGGCGGAGCTGGCCGCCTTCCTGCGGCGCTGGCGCGCCCGCATCCAGCCCGCCGACGTCGGCCTGCCGGCCGGCGGGCGGCGCCGCACCCCGGGCCTGCGCCGCCAGGAGGTGGCGCAGCTGGCGGGCATGTCGGTGGAGTACTACATCCGGCTCGAACAGGGCCGGGGGCCGCGCCCGTCCCGGCAGATGATCGGCGCGATCGGCCGGGCGCTGCGGCTGTCCGAGGACGAGACCGCGCACCTGCACCACCTGGTGGGCGAGCCGCCGTTGCCGCCGAGCGCGCTGCCGCGTGATGTGCGGCCCGGCGTGCTGCACCTGCTCGACCGGCTGGACGACACCCCGGCGATGGTCTGCAGCGCCGCCCGCGACATCCTCGCCTGGAACGCGATGGCGGCCGCGCTGCTCGGCGACTTCTCCGCGCTGCCGCCCGGCGAGCGCAACTTCGTCTGGCGGTTCTTCACCGACCCGGCCGCCCGCGCCCTGCACGACCCCGCCGACCACGACCTGTTCGCCCGCGGGGCGGTCGCCGATCTGCGGTCGGCCGCCGCCCGCTACCCCGCCGACAGCGGCGTGCGCCGGCTGGTCGACCGGCTGCTCGCCACCAGCGCGGAGTTCCGGGAACTGTGGGCGCGGCAGGACGTGGAGATGCGGCGCTCGACCACCAAGCGCCTGGTGCATCCGGTGGTCGGCCCGCTGGAGCTGGACTGCGAGGCGCTGCACGATCCGCACCGGGACCAGTGGACGGTCTTCTACACGGCCGCGCCCGGCACGCCCTCGCACTCGGCGCTGAAGCTGCTCAGGGTGGTGGGGAGCCAGGACCTCGCGGTGCGGGGGTGAGCCGTCCGACGCCCTGGTAATTCGTTTGCCGGGTCCGGTGCGGGCTGGCAGGGTCGGGCGTCATGGCCGGGAAGATGCACGTGGACGAACTGGACATCGACGAGGCGCTGGTGCGGCGGATGGTCGCCGGGCAGTTCCCGCAGTGGGCCGACCTGCCGGTCGAGGCGGTGGACTCGGCCGGGACCAGCAATGCGATGTACCGGCTGGGCGCCGACCTGGTGGTCCGGATCCCGCGCATCCCCGGGGCGGTCGAGGACATCGAGAAGGAGGAGGCCTGGCTGCACCGGCTGGCCCCCGAACTCCCCTTCGCCGTACCGGTTCCGGTGGGGCTGGGGAAGCCGGTCGACGGGTGCCCGTGGCCGTGGTCGGTGCTGCGGTGGCTGGAGGGCGTCAACCCGGTGGTCGGGTCGGTGCGCCAACCCGCCGTGCTGGCCGCCGACTTGGCGGAGTTCGTGACCGCGATGCACCGGGTGGACCCGGCCGGCGGCCCGGCCTCCTACCGCAGCGATTCGCTGGCGTCGCGGGACCCGGCGGTCCGGCGGGCGCTCTCCGGGCTGGCGGGTGAGGTGGATGTTGCGGCCGTAACGTCCCTGTGGGACACGGCACTTGGTGCTGCCGACCACCCCGGCCCGCCGGTCTGGATCCACGCCGACCTCCAGCCCGGCAACCTGCTGGTGGACGCCGACGGGCGGCTCAGCGCCGTCATCGACTTCGGCTGCATGGGCCTCGGCGACCCGGCCGTGGACCTGCTCCCCGCCTGGTACGTGCTGCCCGCCCCCGTGCGCGCGGCCTTCCGTACGGCCGTCGCCGCCGACGACGCGGCCTGGGACCGGGGGCGCGGCTGGGCGCTGTCCGTCGCGCTGATGGAGCTGGACTACTACCGGGACAGCAACCCCCGGATGGTGCGCACCGCCCGGCACGTGGTCGGCGAGCTGCTCGCCGACCACGCCGGGCACGCCTGACCCGTACGGCTCCTACGGGGACACGGCCTGGGCCACGCCGAACTGCCGCTTGGTCATGCCCAGACGCTCGTAGGCGGCGATCGCAGCCCGGTTGTCCTCGTGCACCATCAGGGCGGCGCGCCCGTGCCGGCGTATCAGGGTGTCGAGGACGAAGCCGCAGACGGCCTGCGCCAGCCCGCGTCCGCGGGTGTCCGGGTGCACGCACACACCGGCCAGGAATCCGCAGTCCGCGGCCGACCACGCGTCGGCCGCCACGGCCAGGGGCTCGGGCGGGGCGCCGTCCCCGAGGGGGCCGACGATCCCGGCCCAGCGGTGCGGGCCGTCGTCGTCCGGTTGCGCGTACGAGTCGGGGAAGAAGCGGTCGAACAGCGAGGTCGCCTCCTTCACCTGCACCTCGTCCAGCCACCGCACCCCGGGGGAGGGGGAGCCGGGGGGCAGGGCCGAGGTCTCCATCCAGTAGAACTCGGCGACCGGGGCGAGGACAGGGCTCGCGCCGGTCACGGCCTCGATCAGCGGGGCCGGGCCGACGGGGCGGTACGTCGGCCCGAGGTCCGCCAGGACGTGCCGCACCAGGTGGGTGACGTCGGCCGGAGCGCCGTCGACCGCCAGCCGGTCCCGCTGGGAGAGGTCGGGGCTCGCCACCGCCAGGGCCGTACCGTGCCGCCAGGCCCGCACCCCGGGGCCGAGCCGGCCGTCGTGCCGACCCTGGGCGGCCCAGAGGAGGTGGGCGCCTCCGGCTGCGGCTTCCCGGACGTCTTCGAGGCGTACAAGTTCTTCCATGCGCCTCTACCTATCAACCAATGTGATCATGCGCAGTGATCCAGCCCTCACCCGAGGTCTGTGGGAAGCCGCCACTCCCACGGGAACAGGTCCCCCGCCCACTCGGGGCCGGTGGCGGCCGCGGGGGCGCGCAGGAAGGTGCGGTGGCGGAGCAGTTCGCGGCGCTCGGCGGGGGTGAGCAGGCGCTCCTCGGGGGCCAGGTTGGCGGGGTGGTCCGGGTGGAGGTCGGGGCGGCCGTCGATCGGGGTGTCCCCGGCGAGGTTGAGCAGGTCGCCGTCGGGCGTGCGGTAGTCGAGGCGGAAGCCGGTGCGCCACTGGGAGTTGCCGCCCCAGCCCTGGGAGAGGTCGCGGGTGGGGCGGTGGGCGCGACGGTGGGTCCAGTAGAGCGGCCAGCGGTCGGCGACCCCGCGCTGCGCGTGCGCGGCGCCCGCCCGGACCCGGACGCCGGCGCGGGTGAACAGCAGCTCGCCGAGCATCAGACCGGGCCAGCGAATGTCGAGGATCTCGATGGGGGCGTGGGGGTCGTCGGCCTGCTCGACCTCGGTGATCTCGTGCAGGAAGGGGTCGAAGGGGGTGCTGTTGAACGGCGTCATGCCGAGGGTCGTGAACAACCCAAGGTACGGCGGGATTTGGGGATCGAGGAGAAGGTAGTCGCTGACGCGACTGAGGGCGTAGAGCTCCTCCAAGAGGTCCTGGTCGGCCCAGTGCGGAGTGGCGGCGGTGTGGAGGCGTGCGCGGTAGTCGGAGGTGGAGGGCTGGGCGAGCCAGGGGTCGATGACGGCTTCGTAGGGGCCGTCGGTGTCGAGGAGCGCCTCGTACAGCGCGCGAGCGTTCACCTGGTGATCCTGGCAGGTTTTGCCAAACGGTCGACCAACGCGACGGCCGGCCCGGGTAGCGTCCCTGGTCATGAGCTTGGTGGACGTGAAGAAGGAAGCTGCCCAACTGCCTGACGCCTGGCGTTCGGTGGTGCTGGGGAGGGTCGGGACGGCGGCGGTGAAGGTGCTGCGGATGGACGGCCGGGAGTTGGAGGAGGAGGCGCACGGGACGGCCGAGGTGCTGTTCGTCGCTGAGGGTGTCCTGGAACTGGAGCTGGACGAAGAAGAGTTGACGGTGGCGGCCGGAGAGCTGTGCCGGATCCCGGCTGGTGTGCGGCACGCAGTGCGGGCGGGTAGCCGGGGAACGCTGCTGATCGTGGAGGTCCCCGAGGGGGAGTGAACGGTGTCGGCGCCTCGCCCGGGATCGGGCGAGGCGCCGTGAGGGAAAGTTCAGAGGAGTTCGAAGTCGAACTCTCCCGCGGCGACGGCGCGGATGAAGGCTGTGTGTGCCGCGCGATCGAAGGCCAAGGCGGGGCCGGAAGGGTTTTTGCTGTCGCGGATCGCGACCGCCTCGCGAAGGAGTGCGAGCTCGACGCAGTTGCCGGAATCGTTGCTGCGTGATGACTTGCGCCAAATGAGGTTCAAGGCAGAGGCGTTGGGGTGGAACGTCATGTGAGCTTGTCTCTCCGGTCGGTGATGATGGCGAGCGAGTCGTCGAAACCGAGTGCGTCGGCCCTGATTGCGTCGAACTTCGCTCCGTAGATTTCTACGTCGGCGACCTCTTCGACCCAGAGGTTGCTCAACGTGCCGTCCACCATGACGACATCGAGGTCCTGGCGCTGGGGGAAGCCGAGAATGGTGAAGGCTCCACCCATTCCGTGGTGGGCCGGCGCGCCGACCGGCATGACCTGGATGTTGATGTTCGGCTGGGCGGCGCGGTCGATCAGGCGGGACAACTGTTCGGCCATGACGGCAGGGCCGCCGACGCCGGACCGGATGGCTGCCTCATGGATGACCGCCCAGAGCGTGAGCGGTTCGGACCGCGTGAGTGCCCCTTGCCTTGCCATGCGAACGTCGACCAAGGCTTCGACGTTGACGTCAGGCCTCATGCTGAGCTTCTTGATGATCTCGCGGGCGTATGCGGGAGTCTGGAACAGACCTGGGATGAAGGCGCCTTCGTAGGTGCGCACGGATGAGGCGCTGGCCTCAAGAGTGATCAGATCGCCGAGTTCGGGGCTGATGTGTGCGCCATAGCTTTGCCACCACATGCCGCGCTGAGAGCCGTTCTTGGCCATGTCTACCAGCGCCGAGATCAGATCGGTGTCCTCGCACTTGTAGAGCGCGAGGAGTCGCTTGACGTCGTCCACCTTGGTGGCGCCACGGCCGTTCTCGATGCGGGACAGCTTCGGTTGGCTCATACCGCTCAGTGCTTCGGCGATCTCCTCGTGTGAGAGGCCGGCTTCCTCTCTCCTGCGGCGTAGCTCAGCCCCGAGTTGCCGCCGTCGAACCGTCGGACCTGTTGTTCCGGCCATCCCCGCCCTCTCTGAGCCTTGCGGACCAGTCTGCCTTCCCAGCGGTCACGTTGGCCACCGGCAACTGCCACTGTAGGCGGCCGGGTTGGCGTTCGATTTGGATATATCCAAGATTCTGAGACGAGTTGCCAAAGATGGGTCGCTGGCTCCATGCTGACTGTGACGAGCCGCACACAGACGGCAATTGCCAGGTGTCTCGCTGTGCCCTCACATCACGATCTCGCTCCGAGCCATCTCTCCTGATTGATCATCAATCGCTCGGATGCCTCTATCGACCCCCGTGGAGGTTCCTTCGTGTTCTCCCTCGAACTCCCCCCTGACTGGTCGGCCCCGCGCGAGGAGTTGCGCGAGGCCACCTCGCGCGCCGGGTGGAAGCCCGACCTGGTCGCCGACGCCGAGGTCGCGCTCCTCGAACTCTTCGTCAATGCCTGGCGTCACGGCGGTTGTGCGGCGCCCCTGGTGGTCGTCCTGATCATCGGAGACGTCCTCCGCGTCTCCGTCAGTGACCAGAACCCGCTGTTCCCCACCCCGCGCGGCGACTCCGACCCCTACGCCCTCTCCGGCCGGGGCCTGCACCTCGTCCGCTCGCTCACCCACCGGTTCGGCACGGAGCCCCGCAAGGCGGGCAAATCCGTTTGGTTCGAGCTGGACGCCGCCGCGTGAGCGCCGGCCAGCGCCCTCGCGGCCCGATCGAGCCCGGCGACCCGCTGATGCGCACCTACACCGAGCTCGAAATCACCTACCTGCTCGCCGAACTCGCCGAGCGTGGCCGCAACTTCGGCCTCCTCTGGCCCTCGGCCACCACCGACAGCGTCGTGGACGGCCGCGTCCTCGTCCGCTTCGGCAACGCCCCGGCGAGCACCGTGATCAACCTCCTCGCCCTCCTCCGCTCCCACGACAAGACCGAGGACGACACCCCGTGCGACTCCTGATCGGCCTCGCCCTGCTCACCCTCCTGCTCCTCGCCATCGCCGTCGTCGCCCTCGGCGCGCTCGCCGTCCTGCGGATGCCCCACCGCCCGGACGACACCACCGTGACCGCCCCCACCCGCGACCGCGAACCGGTGGCCTGACCCTTTGCCCCTCCCACGCCGCCCGGTCGGACCCGCCGGGCGGCTACTGGTCGGTCTCGTCGACCTCCCTTACAGCTGCGGGCAGTTGGGTACGGCCGGGGCGCTGGAGGGTCGCCGCGATGGTCCGGGCCACCTCGGCGCGCTGGCGGGGAGTGCAGCCGGCCATCAGGCGTTCCAGGCGACGGAGCACGAGGACGTCACGCCACGCCCGGATCGCCCCGCTCACCACGCCGCACAGCAGGGCGCCGGCCAGGGCAAGGGTGGGGGTCATCGGACGGCCTCCGGGGCCGGGTATTTCACGAAGACCCTTACCTGGCCCGCGAGTTCACGGGACCGCCAGAGCGGTAGGCCGGTCAGCCTCTGGATACGCCTGGCCAGGCGAGTGACATTGTCCGAGGTAGACATGCGACTCCAATCCCCCCCACGGAGCCGTCCGGCGGCGGCTGGAGAGACAGGTCGACTGTCTGTCGTGTGTACGGAAGAAGAGCGACAACACCTGCGGGCGACTCTCCAGAGCCCTTCGCCCCACCCCGGCCGCCGGTGACCGAGTGCGTGGGCCCGTTGCCACATCAACGCAACCAGCTTACACAGAGCAGTGGTTGGCCCGGCAGGAATCCTCAGTGGCCGCAGTTCTCCTCGCCCCAGGTGTCGAACCAGCGCAGCCAGATGGGCGTCTCCTTGCCGACCGGCCGCCGTCGGCGGTCGGCCTCCCGCTGTTCCGGGGTGATCAACGGCTCCTCGTGGCGCAGCCAGTCGAGGTACCAGTCGGTGAAGCCCGCCGGCCGGCCCTCGTCCGTCAGCAGCGGGTTGAGGCGGTCGCAGGTCGGTCGTCCGTCGAACCACATCTCGCCGCGGTGCGGGCCGGTGACGACGAGCAGCGCGGAGAAGTTGTGGCCGTGGCCCTTGAGGAAGACGGCACCGGTGACCCGGTCACGCTCGGCGGCCTCGGCGGCGTCGGACCAGGCGGCGCGGGCGTCGAGCCAGTCCTCGGTGGTGTCGTGGTCCTCCTCGCGCGGGGCGTTGTCCCAGTGTTCGTCGGCCGCCGCCCATGCGGTGTCGTGATCGGGGAACGGCGTGCCCAGGCGGGTCAGGTCGGTGTCCCCGTCATCCGCCCAGTGCCAGCCGCTCGGACCCGGCCGCAGTTCCCGGGGGAAGTGCCCGCCCGCGCTGACCTTGAGCAGGAAGTCGCGGTAGTCGGCCGGGAAGGTGACGCCGAACTGCCGTTCCGCCTCGTCGACCTGGGCTTCGGTGAGCGGGGCCGCGAGTATGGTCGCGGCCGGGTCGTCGTCGTGCGCCGCCCGCTGCTCGTGCAGCGCGAGCAGGCGTTGCCGTACCTGGTCCCAGTTCGTGGTTCGCACGGTCGGTCACGATAACCCCCGGCGCCGACCGTCCTCTCCCTATAGTGGGCGACATGTCCGATCCGCGCCCCCGCCCCACCTCGGCCTTCCACGCGCCCAACGCCGATCCCGCGCTGACCGATCGCCTGGTCGCCGCGCTGGACGCCCAGGCCGCGAACCCCGGGGTGCGGCGGCTACGGGCGTGGGCGCACGCGCAGTTGGCCGCGCGTCCTGGTGAGCGGGCGTTGGACGTCGGGTCCGGCACCGGTTCGGAGACCCGGGTGCTCGCGGCGGCGGTCGGCCCGGCCGGTACCGCGACCGGCCTGGAACCCCACCCCGGCCTGCGCGCCGTCGCCGAGCGGCGAACGGCTGAGGCGGGCGGCACGGCCCGGTTCGTGGACGGTGACGCGCTCGCCCTGCCGCTGCCCGACGGCGGGACGGACCTGGTCTGGTGCGAGCGGGTGCTCCAGCACCTGGCCGAACCGGCGCGGGCCGTCGGCGAGTTGGCCCGGGTACTGAGTCCGGGCGGCCGGGTCGCGCTGCTCGACACCGACTGGGCGACCCTCGTGCTGCACCCGGTCGCCCCGGAGGTGCGGCCCGCGCTGGCCGCCGTCGCCCAGGCCACCGCCGCCACCCCGGACGCGGGGCGCCGTCTGACGGGCTGGCTGTCGGCGGCCGGCCTGACCGTCGACCACGTGGGCGCCGACGTGCTGCTGCAGGATCCGCGCACCGTCATCTGGCCGATCGTCCGCGGGCTGACCACGGCGGCGCGGGGGCGCGGCCTGATCACGGAGGAGCAGGGCGACCGGCTCCACGCCGACCTCACGGCCGCCGCCGAACAGGGTGCCTTCCACCTGTCGGTGACGATGTTCGCCGCCGTCGCCCACCGGCCGGGCTGAGCGGGCCGCGCCGCCGCCCCGCCGGGTCCGCTGGGCCGGGCTGTCAGATGGGTTCGCCTGCACAGGAAATCGGCCCCGCCGACATCCTTCGTACCCCTGCACTGTCAGAGCCCGTCACCATACTGATCCCGAAAACAGCTGGTGCACGAAGCTGTCGGGGCTCTAACGTTGCGCCCCGTCACTTTGGTCCATACCTGGAGCTCCTACACCCATGCCTTCGCCCGCCGTGTACCGGTCGCCGAGAACGACCGCCACCGTCGCCACCGTCCTGCTCGTCGTGTGCGGCGCAGTGACCCTGTTCCGGCTCGTCGCCGACGTCCTCCTGTACGGGGCGGCCGGTGACCTGCCGGCCTCCGTCCCCTTCGGCGACGAGACGGCCTTCGGTGCTCCGTTCGCGCTGTCCCTGCTCGCGTTCCTGCTGTACTACCTGGCCCTGGCGGGCTCGGCGGCCGCCTTCATCACCTGGTTCTACCGGGTGCGGGTGAACGCCGAGGTGCTGAACCCCCACGGTCACCGGCGTGGGCGCGGCTGGGCGATCGGCGCCTGGTTCACCCCGGTGGTCTGCTTCTGGTTCCCCCGGCAGATCGCCCAGGACGTCTGGCAGGCCGGCGCCCGGCCGGACGCCCTCGGGGTGCGCGAGCCGCTCTCGGAGACGGTGCTCAACCTCTGGTGGGCGACGTTCTGGCTGGCCAACATCCTCAGCCGGGCCGGTACCCAGATCACCGACGGGGCGCGCTTCCCGGACGACTACCAGCAGGGCGTCGTCTGGATGATCGGCTCCGACCTGGCCGAACTGGCCGCCGCCGTCTTCGCCGTGCTGGTGGTCCGGAAGGTGACGGCCATGCAGGAGGAGCGCAGCGCCGAGAACATCGCCCGGATCTACGGGAGCGCCGTCCCGGTCGCCGGGAGCTGAACCCGCCGCCGGTGCGCGGGAATTGCGCGGGAAGTCGGCCGGTCCGACTTCCCGCGCAGCGGTGTCACCGCAGCCCGTCCGCCCAGTCCGCCAGCAGCGTGAAGTCGTCCGCCGTCAGCCCGGTCCTCGGGTCGACGTGGTGGAGCAGCGCCGGGCCGTCGTGGCGGGCCCGGACCCAGGCGCGGTCCGCGTCCGTGATGTGGTCGTCGACCCAGGCGAACGGGCGGCCCTGTGCCCAGGCGACGATCTCCGGTGTCTTCCAGAACACCCCGCCCGCCGTCTCGGGCCGCGGCTCGGACCAGGCGATGAACGGCAGCTCGGGCAGTCCCAGCAGCGGCCCGATGAAGGAGTTGGCCT
Source organism: Kitasatospora sp. NPDC096077 (assembly GCF_040303245.1). Classification (NCBI taxonomy): domain Bacteria; kingdom Bacillati; phylum Actinomycetota; class Actinomycetes; order Kitasatosporales; family Streptomycetaceae; genus Kitasatospora; species Kitasatospora sp. NPDC096077. The sequence continues at coordinate 14,714 of NZ_JBEOSV010000085.1, forward strand.
CCTCCTCCCAGGTCGTCGCCCACACCAGGTCGAACGGCAGCGCGGCGAGTGCCGGCCCGTGCCCGGGGTCGAGCCAGACCCGCAACGGCTTGGGCGCCTTGTGCGGCAGCCCCCACGCCGCCAGCCGCCGCCGCTCCGCGGCCCGCCAGCGCGGCGTCATCAACCGGTGCGTCCCGTAGCCCTCGGGCCGCCGGTACGGCTTCGCCGCCTCGGGGTTCAACGGCCCGTCCACGTCCAGCAACAGCATCGGCCGCACCCGCACCCGCCCCCCTCGATCGTCCCCGCACGTTACCGGCCCGCCCACCGGGGGCCCAACGCCTTTTCCCATTGTCCCAGGGGCGGCGGAGTGGGCGGGAGCTACCGGGTGGGACCCTCCCGGGGGACCCGGTGCTGCCACTCGCGGGTGAACACCACCGATCCCGCCTCCAGCGCCCTCAGCTGCACCACGCTGAGGAAGTGGTCGGCGTCGCAGCGGAGTTGGGTGCGGGTCTGGACGGTGATGTCCCAGCCGATGTCGGGGCGTTCCAGGCGCACGGTGTGGTCGGTGCGGGCCTGGGCGCTGAGTGGGGCGCCGGTGAGGACGCGGTAGGCGGTGACGGTGTGCTCGTCGCGGACCAGGCCGTCGGGGTGGGTGCGGGTGCCGTCGGTGGCGGGGGAGAGTTCGGTGCGCCATTCGTGGCGGCCGATGTCGTGCACGGTGACGTGTTCGGGCCGGGCGGCGAGCGGTTCGGTGAGGTGGATGTCGAGCGGGTCGGGCAGCGCGGGGGTGGCGAGGGTGACGGGGGTGGCGCCGACGTCGGCGGCGAGGTGGCGGACGGGCAGGCTGAGGGTGGAGCGGGACGGGTCGAGGGCGTAGCCGGTGTCGTCGGCGCTCGGCCACACCCAGGGCCAGTAGACGGAGGAGAGCGCGAGCCGCAGCCGGTGCCCGGCCGGGACGGTGGCGGCGCAGGCGGCGAGCTCGACCTCGGCCTCGACCGGCTCGACGTCGGCACCGGCGGTGGCCAGGACGCCCCGGGTGAGCAGGGCGGAGGTGCCGTCCGGGCCGACGGCGCACAGCCGGGCGACCACCTGGACGGGCGTGTCGGTGGGCCGCAGCCGCAGCCGGGCGGTGGGGGCGCCGAGCAGTTCGACCGGTTCGGGCAGTGGCTGGGAGTCGAAGCAGACCGAGCGCCCGTCCTCCTCGCGCTGGTCGGGCGGCTGGTCGGCGGGGCGGCCGTGCGGGACGTACGCGCCGGCGTTGAGGCCGGTGTGCTGGGGGGAGCGGACCGGGACGTAGCGCTCGTGGGCGGCGGTGCCGGCGGTGCGCAGCTGGCCGTCCAGGTCGTAGTGGATCTCCCGGACGTCGGGGGAGGGCCAGGCGTCCTCGCCGGTCCAGCGGGTGCTGATCCAGCTGCGCAGGGCGGGTTCCTTGGCGGCGCCGGTGTCGACGCCGCGCAGCCAGTGGTCCCACCAGCGCAGGGTCTCGGGCAGGGCGGCCTCGGGCAGGCCGTGCGGCCAGGGGCCGAGCAGGGCGCGGGCGGTGGGGGACTCGGCGAGCAGGCGGAGCACGAAGGAGCAGGACGGGTCGCCCCAGCCGGCCACCGCGAGCACGGGGACGGACACCGGCACGGTGGTGTCCCCGGCGGCGAGCCAGGCGTCGACCGGAGGGTCCAGGGATTCGAGCCGGGCGAGCCAGCCGGGCCGCCAGGCGTCGCCGAGGTGGCGCGGGTCGGGTGGCAGGGCGGCGTCGGCGATCAGGGCGGTGAGCCGGGTGTGGAGGTCGGCGGCGAGGACGGCGCCGCCGAGCCGGTGGCCGCCTTCGGGGCAGGCGGCGACGGTCGCGCCGACGGTTCCCGGCGTCCGGGCGGCGAGCCGTAGCGCAGTGGTGGCGGCGGTGCCGGTGCCGAGCAGGCCGAGGCGGCCGTTGCACCAGGGGCGGTGGGCGAGCCAGTCGACGACGGCGGCGCCGTCGTCGAGTTCCCGGGCGCCGCCGGGTTCGCCGGGCAGGCCGCCGGAGTTGCCGTGGCCGCGGGTGTCGACGCGGACGGCGGCGTAGCCGTGGCCGGCGTACCAGGGGTGGCGGCGGGCGTCGGCGGCGGCGGTGCGGTCGCCGAGGCGGTCGGCCGAGTACTCCAGCAGGGCGGGGACGGGCTCGTCGCCGACCGGGCGCCACAGCCGGGCGGCGAGTTCGGTGCCGTCGGGCAGCGGGATGCGCAGGTCCTCGCGGGTGGTGTGGAAGGGGTACGACGGCATGGCCGCTCCCATCGGGTCCCGGGCCGGGGCTGTGATCGCCGCGCGACGGGCGTCGGCATTTCGACCCTAGGGGAGGAACCGGTCGATTTCCTGATGAAGGGGACGGTCCGGTGACACGCCCCCGGTCCGGCCCGCCCCGTCCGGTATTTGCACATGACTTGCACCTGCGACCCCGAGGGGGAAAGATGGCCCAGCTCAGCGGGCCGCCCGGGCCCGAATCACCCGGAAGGACCGCAGGATGTCCAGCCCAGCCACAGGTGCCCCGGCAGGTGCGCCGCCCGTCAGATGGCGCGACCGGCTCACCCGCGAGGAGTGGATCCGGCTGGCCGGGATGGGCGGCTTCATCCTCGCGCTGCACGTCATCGGCTGGTTCACCCTGCTCGCCCTGGTCGCGCCCGAGCACTACGACGTCGGCGGCCAGGTCTTCGGCGCGGGCATGGGCCTGACCGCCTACACCCTCGGCATGCGGCACGCCTTCGACGCCGACCACATCGCGGCGATCGACAACACCACCCGCAAGCTGATGGGCCAGGGCAAGCGCCCGCTGTCGGTCGGCTTCTGGTTCTCGCTGGGGCACTCCTCGATCGTCTTCGGTCTCTGCGCGCTGCTGGCCTTCGGCATCCGCACGCTCGCCGACCAGGTCCAGGCGGACGACTCGACCCTGCACAAGATGACCGGCCTGATCGGCACCACCGTCTCCGGCACCTTCCTGCTGCTGCTCGGCCTGATCAACCTGGGCGCCTTCAACGGGATCCTCAAGGTGTTCCGCCGGATGCGCCAGGGCGAGTACGACGAGGCCGAGCTGGAGCGCCAGTTGGAGCGGCGCGGGCTGATGAACCGGATCCTCGGCAAGGTCACCCGGGCGGTGACCAAGCCCTGGCACATGTACCCGGTGGGCCTGCTGTTCGGCCTGGGCTTCGACACCGCGACCGAGGTGTCGCTGCTGGTGCTGGCCGGCGGCGCGGCGGCGTTCTCGCTGCCCTGGTACGCGCTGCTGACGCTGCCGATCCTGTTCGCGGCCGGGATGAGCCTGCTGGACACCATCGACGGCTCGTTCATGAACTTCGCCTACGAGTGGGCGTTCTCCCGGCCGGTCCGGAAGATCTACTACAACCTGACGGTCACCGGGCTGTCGGTGCTGGTCGCGCTGGTCATCGGCCTGGTCGAGCTGATCGGCCTGCTCGGCGAGAAGCTGGACATCACCAGCGGGCCGATCGCCTGGATCGGCGCCCTGGACCTCAACTTCGTCGGCTACGCGATCGTCGGACTGTTCGTGCTGACCTGGGTCGGGGCGATCGCGTTCTGGAAGTTCGGCAAGGTCGAGGAGAAGTGGTCGGCGGGGCTGGCGGCCGGCGTCGGCGCCGAGTCGGAGTAGCCGGAGGCCGGGCCTAAGAGCTGAAGAACCGAGGGGCCGGTGACCGGGGTCCGGTCACCGGCCCCTCGGGGTTCTCCGGGGCGGCACCGCTCAGCGCAGCGCGGCGAGCACCGCGTCCGCCATCACCTTCTCGCCGGTGGCGTTCGGGTGGAACGGCACGGCCGGCGAGCCGGGCAGTGCGCCCTCGATCCAGCGGTCGTCCGAGCAGACGTCGTGCCCGCGGGTGGGCGTCGCGGTGTCCACGTACGTGGCGCCGTTGGCGGCGGCGGTGGACTTGAGGGCGGCGTTCAGCTCGTTCAGCACGCCGTGCATGTACTCGACGTCGCCCGGGGTCACCGGCTGGCGCAGCACGCAGGTCGAGCCGTCGGCGGGCAGCACGGACGGGTAACCGACCAGCAGCACCCGGGCCTTGGGCGCCTTGGCGTGGATCTGCCGCAGGGTGGTGGCGATCTGCGGGGCGATGCTGCTGTGGATCCGCTCGGCCAGGTCGTCGTTGCCGTACTGCCAGGACCAGGTCTTCCAGTCCCAGTAGCCGTGGTGGTAGACGTCCTTGCAGGGCGTGCCGAGCGGGTTGACGACGGCGCCGGCGATGCAGGTGGCGACCAGTTCGCCGAGGCCGAGGTCGCTGGCGGCGAGGTCGTTGCCGCCGATCCCGAGGGTGACCAGGTCGGTGTCGGCGGTCACCGAGTCCAGTTGCGGGTCGTTGACCCGGATGAAGGCGTCGTACTGCGGCTGGGTCATCGCCTTGACCTTGGCGGCCGAGCAGGTGACGTCGGTGTAGTGGCCGGCTCCGAGCGAGGCGGCCACCAGGTGGCCGTAGTTGTGGTCGGAGCGCAGGCACAGGCCGCCGGACTGGCCGGGCACGCCCGCGCCGGCGGCGTAGGAGTCGCCGAGGGCCACGTAGTGCCGGGGGGCGGGGGTGGCGGCCTGGGCGGTGGTGGAGGTGAGCGCGAGGGCGGCGCCGACGGCGACGGCGGCCAGGACACTGGAATTGCGGAGTCGCCGGGAATTCCGGGCAGGGCGGAGCACGGGTTCCTCCTGGGGGGAGAGAAACGACGGGTGGGGGTCGTGCCGAGCCGGGCCACAGCTACTACTCGCAGGTAAGTTACTGCCAGGTTTCGGCGGCGTCCATGGTTTCGGCCGGAATTCCGGAAATCCCGTCAGCTGGCACCGGGTGACATTTCGAATTCCGCTCCACCGCGTTTCGGAAACAGCGGAGGTCGGAAATGACGGCGATCGCAAATGGCGGCGAACGGATTCCCGTTACGGGGCGGTGCGGCGCCGGGCGGCGGCGAAGGAGGCCAGGACGACGACGGCGAGCACCCCGATCACGGTGATCAGCGCGCCGAGCACCATCAGGACCGCCGCGCCGATCAACTTGCCGGGCAGGGCGGGGGAGTCGTCGCCGGAGTCCCAGACCACCCGGTTCCCGGTCAGCGCGGCGAGGTCGACCGTCCCCTGCCGGTCGTCGTCGAGGTGCTGCCGGGAGTCGGCGGCGGTGTCCCGCCGGTCGCCCATCAGGAAGGCCCGCCCGGGCGGGACGGTGACCTCGAAGTCGCGGGTGCAGGTGCCGGCCTGTCGGGCGCTCGGCTCGTCCAGCGGCGCCCCGTCCAGGCTGAGCTGTCCGCCGGCGCAGGCGATGCGCTGGCCGCCGAGGGCCATCACCCGGAACACCGGGGCGGTGTGGAGGCCCCAGGGCGAGTCGACGATGTAGACCTCGCCGCGCCGGACGTCCCCGGCCGCGACCCGGTCGGCCAGCATCCGGTCGCCGGGCCGGAGGCCGGGGCCCATCGCGGTGCCGTCCATCCGGTGGAGGGAGTAGCCGCCGGTGAGGACCACCGAGAGTCCGAGTGCCCCGCACAGGATGCCGGTCACCGCCACGGCCAGTGCGAACCACAGGCCCCGGATCCTCCGCCTCGGCATCCGTGCGCCCCCTCTTTCCTCTTTCCGTGCCACGTCGTCGGCCGGATCCTAGTTCAGCGGGCCCGGGCGGTCGCCGAGGGCCCCGGGCGTGACAGGTACAGTTCCGGTGCAGAGCGTGCCGCGGGCCGGGGCCGCCGACCAGGAGGGGGACCAGCGGGGATGAGCCGTCGAGACTCGGGCCGCAGCAGTGACCGCAGCGGTGACCGTGGCTGCGACCGCGACGGCAAGCAGGGCGCCGGCGCCCCGGTGACCGTCACCGTCTGCCGCGACTGCTGCTGCGGCAGCCGGACCAAGCACCCGGAGGTGGACCACGCGGGGCAGTTCGAGCGGCTGCGGACGGCGGTCGGTTCGGCGGGCCGGGTCCGGGCGTCGAAGTGCCTGGACGTGTGCTCCCAGTCCAACGTGGTGGTGGTCGGCCCGTCCAGTGCGGGGCGGGCGGCGGGCGCGCGGCCGGTCTGGCTCGGCTTCGTGCTGATGGACGAGATGATCGACGACATAGCCGCCTGGGTGGCGGCGGGCGGGCCCGGTGTCGCCGAGCCGCCGGGGCTGCTGGACCTCCAGCTGATCTCGGTCTCCCGCCGGGTCCGCGAGGGCCTGCCCGAGTGATTCAACTCGCCTGGCGGAACGCCGTGTTCGCGTCCGGGGACGGCCACCGGGTCGGCCCACTACCATGACCGGTGGCATCGAGCGGTTCCGCGCAAGGGGAGGAAGACGATGACGACGGTCTGCCGTATCTGCGCGGGCACCGGCCGGACCGCCGGCCTCAACTGCCGTACCTGCCAGGGCACCGGTACCACCGAGGTGGGCGGGGGCGGCGGCAACTGCTTCCTGTGCGACGGCACCGGGGTGTACGTCCGCTACCGGGTGGACGCGACCGGCGCCAAGCAGGCGTACCGGGACGAGATCTGCCGCACCTGCGACGGCACCGGCAGCCGGTCCGCGAACCTCTGGGACGAATCCTCCTCCTGACCGGGCCCGATCATGGGCATGACCTTTACCTCGCCATGGCCGGATCTTGGTGTGCGTGTTCGATGACGCGCTGACGCTCGTTCACCGGGAGTCCGCATGCGGTCCATGATCCACTGGGAGAGTCCCGCGCATGGATATCCCCAACATGGGCGTGCCGGCCAAGCTCGCCGACCGCATGAGCATGGCCGAGCAGCACGAGTACCTGCGGGCCCGTTTCTCCCGCCGTCGCATGCTGCGCGTCGGCGCCGTGACCGTGGGTGCCGTCGCCGTCGGTGGTGCACTGGGCAGTGTGCCGGCCTTCGCCGCTCCGGCCGGTCCCCAGCTGGTGACCGGTGCCACGACGGCCGGCATCGACGGTTCGCTGGTCGCGCCGATCGGGCGCCACCTCCAGTTCGGCCCCGAGCCGGACACCCAGTTCCGCATCTCCTGGCAGGTCCCGGCGCCGGTCAAGAAGCCGTTCCTGCGCTTCGGCAAGACCCCGTGGGAGCTGAGCCACAAGGTCCAGGCCGAGGTCCGCGCCCTGCACACCCCCGCGCTGACCCCCAACAGCCAGCCGGTGGACCAGTACTACCTGCACGTGGCGCTGGAGGACCTCCACCCCGACACCACCTACTACTACGGCGTCGGCCACGAGGGCTTCGACCCCGCCTCCCAGCAGCAGATCTCCACGCTGCACACCTTCCGCACCGCGCCCTCCCGCGACCACCGCTGGGGCAAGGTGTACGAGCCGTTCACCTTCACCGCCTTCGGCGACCAGGGCGTCAGCGCCCACGCGGCCGGCAACGACAACATCATCAAGGCCCAGAAGCCGGCCTTCCACCTGCACGCCGGCGACATCTGCTACGCCGACCCGGCCGGCTCCGGCACCGACCCGGACAAGTCCGTCTTCAACGCGCGGACCTGGGACGACTTCCTGGTGCAGACCGAGACGGTCGCCGCCGAGATCCCGTGGATGGTCGCGTACGGCAACCACGACATCGAGGCCTGGTACTCGCCGAACGGCTACGGCGGCGAGAACGCCCGCTTCTTCCTGCCGGACAACGGCCCGGACCCGCGCAAGGTCCCCGGCGTCTACACCTTCCGCTACAAGAACGTCGGTGTCATCTCGCTGGACGCCAACGACGTCTCCTACGAGATCCCGGCCAACCTGGGCATCTCGGCGAACAAGCAGACCAAGTGGCTGGAGCGCACCCTCAAGGACCTGCGCAACGACGAGACCGTCGACTTCGTCGTGGTCTTCTTCCACCACTGCGCCTTCTCCACCACCGTCGCGCACGCCTCCGAGGGCGGTGTCCGCGAGGCCTGGGTGCCGCTGTTCGAGAAGTACCGGGTGGACCTGGTCATCAACGGCCACAACCACATCTACGAGCGCACCGACGCGATCCTCGGCAACAAGGTCTCGAAGCAGGTGCCGAGCGGCGCCACCATCGAGCCGGCCAAGGACGGCGTGGTCTACGTGACCGCGGGCGCGGCCGGCCGCAGCCTGTACAAGTTCGACGTGCCGGACACCTACGAGGGGCACGAGAACCACCAGGACGAGGTCAAGACCTACTACTGGAGCAAGGGCAAGGTGAAGACCCCCGAGACCATCCAGTGGTCGCGGGTCCGCTACACCGGCTACTCCTTCATCAAGGTCGACGTCACCCCGGCCCACCTGGGCCAGAAGTCGGTCATGAAGGTCACCGCGCTGGCCGAGAACGGCACGCAGATCGACAACTACACGATCCTGCGCAAGGTCGGCGAGGGCTGGGACTCCGACCACGACGACGACGGTCAGGGCGGCGGCTGGGGCTGGTAGTCCCGCAACGCCCCACGGGCCCCGGCGCTGAACACCCCACGGGCCCCGGCACGTTCAGCGCCGGGGCCCGTACCCGTTCAGCGCCGGGGTCCGTACATGATCACGCCGACCCCGGCCAGGCAGATCAGCGCCCCCAGCAGGTCGTACCGGGTCGGCCGGAAGCCGTCCACGACCACACCCCACAGCAGTGAGCCGGCCACGAACACCCCGCCGTAGGCGGCCAGCACCCGGCCGAAGGCGGCGTCCGGCTGCAGTGCCGCCACGAAGCCGTACGCGCCGAGCGCCACCACGCCCAACCCGGCCAGCCACCACGGCCGTTGCTCCTTCACGCTCTGCCAGACCAGCCAGCAGCCGCCGATCTCGGCGAGCGCGGCGACGGCGAACAGGGCGACGGAGCGGAGCGTGGTCATGGGCCGAGCGTAGGCGCTCAGACCTGCCGGTACGTCGCCAGGAAGCGCCCGATCCGGTTGATCGCCGTCTCCAGGTCGTCGGCGCGCGGCAGGGTGACGAAGCGGAAGTGGTCCGGGCGGGGCCAGTTGAAGCCGGTGCCCTGGACGACGTGGATCTTCTCGCGCAGCAGCAGGTCCAGCACGAAGCGCTCGTCGTCGACGATCCGGTGCACCGCCGGGTCGAGCCGGGCGAAGGCGTACAGCGCGCCCTTGGGCTTGACGCAGCTGACGCCGGGGATCTCGTTGAGCGCCTTGACCGCGATGTCGCGCTGTTCGGTGAGCCGGCCGCCGGGCAGCACCAGGTCGTTGATGGACTGGTGGCCGCCGAGCGCGGCCTGGACGGCGTACTGCGCGGGCACATTGGGGCACAGCCGCATGCCGGAGAGCATGGTCAGGCCCTCCAGGTAGTCGGTGGCGTGCTGCTTGGGGCCGGAGACGACCAGCCAGCCGCTGCGGAAGCCGGCCACCCGGTAGGCCTTGGAGAGGCCGTTGAAGGTGAGGGTGAGCACGTCGTCGGCGAGCGCGGCCAGGCAGTGGTGCTCGGTGCCGTCGTAGAGGATCTTGTCGTAGATCTCGTCGGCCAGCACCATCAGCTGGTGGCGGCGGGCCAGGTCGAGGATCCCCTCCAGCAGCTCCTTCGGGTAGACCGCGCCGGTGGGGTTGTTGGGGTTGATGACCACGATCGCCTTGGTGCGGGCGGTGATCTTGGCGGCGATGTCGTCGAGGTCCGGGTACCACTCGGCCTCCTCGTCGCACAGGTAGTGCACGGCCTTGCCGCCGGCCAGCCGGACCGAGGCCGTCCACAGCGGGTAGTCCGGCATCGGGACGAGCACCTCGTCGCCGTCGTCCACCAGCGCGGTGATCGCCATCTGGATCAGCTCGGAGACGCCGTTGCCGAGGTAGACGTCGTTGACGCCGACGCCCTGCACCCCGCGCTGCTGGTAGTACTGCACCACCGCGCGACGGGCGGGCAGGATGCCGCGCGAGTCGCTGTAGCCGTGCGCCGAGGGCAGGTTGCGGATGATGTCCTGGATGATCTCCTCGGGCGCCTCGAAGCCGAACGGGGCCGGGTTGCCGGTGTTCAGCCGCAGCACGCTGTGCCCGGCCTCCTCCAGGGCGTTGGCCTGGTCGACCACCGGGCCGCGGATCTCGTAGCACACGTCATTCAGCTTGCTGGACTGCCGAAACTCCATCTGCGGCCTCCCGACCGTCACCACCGCTCCGTTGCTTCAGCTTTGTTCTACCAAGTTGGCACTTGGAAAGTCCAACCTCTTGGCTATGCTGATCCACATGTCACGCCGAAGCTACGACCAGTACTGCGCCGTCGCCCGCGCCCTGGACGCGGTGGGGGAACGCTGGAGCCTCCTGATCGTCCGTGAACTCCTGCGCGGCCCGCGCCGCTACACCGACCTGCACGCCGACCTGCCCGGCGTCTCCACCGACATCCTGGCCGCCCGGCTCAAGCAGCTGGAGGGCGAGGGGCTCGCGGAACGGCGACGGCTGGAACGGCCGGCCAACGCGACGGTGTACGAGCTGACCGAGCGCGGACGCGAACTGCGGCCGGTGATCGAGGCCCTGGGCGAGTGGGGGCTGAGCGCCCTGGGCGAGCAGCGGCCCACCGACGCGGTGCGGGAGCACTGGTTCACGGCTTCGGGGGCGACGCTCTGAGCGGGCGTACCGCCTGAGCGGGCGTACCGCCTGAGCGGGCCGGGCCCCCGCCGTACTGGTTGGCAAGTGCACACGTACGATCGTCGGGCCGCTCCCTGAGCCAGCCGGGCGGCGCCGTCCGAGGAGAGCCCTCAGAGGAGAGCGGAGGCCGCCCGTGCCCACCACCAAGCGCAGCTACGCCAGCTACGTCGCCGTCGGGGACTCCTTCACCGAGGGCATGTGCGACGACCTCCTGCCCGACGGCCACTACCGCGGCTGGGCCGACCGGGTCGCCACCGCGCTGGCCGCCGAGGCCAGGGACGATGGGGACGCGGACTTCCGGTACGCCAACCTCGCCGTGCGCGGCAAGCTCATCGGCCAGATCCACGACGAACAGCTCGCCACCGCGGCCGGGATGGGCGCCGAACTCGTCACCCTGGCCGGCGGCCTCAACGACGTGCTGCGCCCCGGCTGCGACATCGACCGGGTCGAGCGGCTGCTCGGCCGCTGCGCCACCGAACTGCGCGCCACCGGCGCCACCGTCGTGCTGTTCACCAGCACCGACCCCACCCGCAGGATGGCGGGCGGCGGCCGGCTGCTGCCCGCCATCCTGCGGATGAAGGCCTTCGTCCAGGAACTCGGGCAGCAGGACGGCATCGCCGTCGTCGACCTCTTCTCCGCGCCCTGCTTCGACGACCGCCGGCTCTGGGCCGAGGACCGCCTCCACCTGTCGCCCGAGGGCCACCGCCGGGTTGCCGAGGGAGTGCTCGAAGCGCTCGGCCGCCCCGCCGCCTCCGACTGGCGCGCCCCGCTGCCCGCCGTCGCCCCGCCCGGCCGGGCCGAGCAGCTGCGCTCCGACGCCCGCTGGCTGGGCACCCACCTCGGCCCGTGGATCGGCCGCCGCCTCACCGGCCGCTCCTCCGGCGACGGCCGCCCGGCCAAGCGGCCGGAGCTGCTGCCGTACCGCTAGGACCTAGCCGAGCCGGCCCGCTCCGGGCTGCTCCGGCTCCAGGACCAGGCTCGCCATCGGGGCGTGGGTGGTCCAGCCGAGTGCGGTGTACAGCGCCCGGCCGTCCTCCGTGCCGACCAGCACGCCGGTGCGGGCGCCCGCCTCGTACGCGCCGGACCGCAGTGCCGCCATCACCACGGAGCCCAGGCCCCGGCGGCGGTGCTCGGGACTGGTGCCGATCTGGTCCGGCACGGCCACCGGGCCGGCCAGGCCCGCCTGGCCCCGGGCGGCGAGGTGCCCGTCCGTGCTGCGGACCAGGGCGCGCAGCACCCCGCCCCTGGTCCAGGTGGTCAGGGTGTAGCCGGCCGGGAGGGCGGGCGGTTCGGGGCTGAGCGGGGCGGTCATCAGGAAGCCCGGCGGGTCCAGCCGCCACTGCGGGCCCAGCCAGGGCCGGACGGTCCCGTCCTCGGCGAACAGCTTCAGCCAGGTGGTCGGCGCGGTGGTCGCCCCGGCGAGCTTGCGGACGTCGTCCTCGGTCGGCTCCGGCAGTACGTGCCGGGCCACCTCCCTGGCCGGTGCGCCGACGTCGATGGTCCAGCCCCAGGGCTGCTCCACCGGGTCGGCGGCGCCCCGGGAGACGGTCCAGCCGCTGATCCACATCCGGACCAGCTCGGTGACGTTCGGCTGAGACATGACCCTGCTCCCCCGCGTGTAATGGTCTCTCATCGATCTCACACCTTACCCGCGCGAGGGGCGGCCTGCCCAGTAATCTTGACGGGTTCGACGCGCCGGGCTGCACCGGCGCCCAGCTGCTGGAAGGACCCCGGACGTGAGCGAGACCGAGTCGCCGCAGAACACCGAGGCGGCCGCGCCGACCCCGCTCCAGTCCGACTGCGGCAGCTGCTTCGGGCTCTGCTGCGTCGCGCTGCCGTTCGCCGCCGGCACCGACTTCGCCGTCGGCAAGGCCGCCGGCACCGCCTGCCGCAACCTGCAGACGGACTTCAGCTGCGGGATCCACGCCCGGCTCCGGGACAGCGGCTTCCATGGCTGCACCGTCTACGACTGCTTCGGCGCCGGCCAGCGGGTCTCCCAGGTGACCTTCGGCGGGGTCAGCTGGCGCGAGGAGCCCGCCAACGGCAAGCCGATGTTCGACGTCTTCCCGATCGTCCGGCAGCTCCACGAACTGCTCCGCTACCTCACCGAGGCGCTCACCTTCGCCCCCGCCGCCGCGGTCCACGCCGAGCTGCGACAGGCCCTGGAGGAGACCGACCGGCTCGCCGCCGGCACCCCCGAGGAGATCCTCGCCGTCGACGTCCCCGCCCACCGCGGGCGGGTCAGCGAGCTCCTGCTGCGGGCCAGCGAACTCGTCCGGGCCGGCGTCCCCCGCCGCCGCGAACACCGCGGTGCCGACTTCTTCGGCGCCCGCCTGCGTGGCGCCGACCTCCGGGGCGCCAACCTGCGCGGCGCCCTCCTGGTCGCCGCCGACCTCTCCGGCGCCGACCTGCGCCTCGCCGACCTCATCGGCGCCGACCTGCGCGACGCCGACCTGACCGGCGCCGACCTCACCACCGCGCTCTTCCTCACCCAGATCCAGCTCAACGCCGCCCGCGGCGACGCCACCACCCGCCTCCCGGCCGCCCTCACCCGCCCCACCCACTGGCCCGAGGCCACCCCGGCCGGCCCCGCCCCGGCCGCGAAGCCCACCCGCCGGGGCAACGGCCCCCGCCCGTCCCGGGGTCGGCGCCGCTAGACCCTGTCCGGAATGCCGAAGTCGGCGGGAGTGCGGTGGAAGGCGGCCTCGATGACGGTGGTCACGTCGGCAGGCGGGACGGCGGCGCGGACCCGGGCCAGCACTGCGGGGAAGCCGGCGTCGTCGACCGCGCCGCAGTACTCCTGGCGTAACGCGTGGATGAGGGTGACGAGTTCGGGGCGCAGGCGCATCCAGGCGCGGACCGTGGCGATCTCCTCCTCGACCTGCTGCATGAACCAGCGCATCACGGCGTAGGGGATCTCGGTGGGCTGCAGCCGGGGGTCGACGCTGATCGTCGGTTCCCGGGCCGGGTCCTCGTCGGGGACGGTCGCGATCAGCAGGGTCCGTCCGTCCGCGACGTCCACCAGCTCCAGGAAGTAGGAGTCGTCGGAGACGCTGTACCCGCTGGTGATCGTGTGCGTCCGGCTGGGGTCGGGAGTGGGCATGGGCCGGATGGTGTCACGTCGACTCCCGTCCGGGCGACGGGAATTCGCGCGACCGGCCGGAGCAGTGCATGACCGAGCCCGCCCGGCGGTGGGGCGCCGGGCGGGCTCGGTGGTGCGGGTCAGCAGCTGTGGGCGCCGTTCGGGCGGCTGGCCGCCACGTACGGCTTGCCGTTGATCTGCCCGACGATGTCGTTCGGGCAGGTCTTGACCCAGGCGACGCCCGCATCGTGGTTCTTGACCTTGGAGTCGCTGCAGTACTCCACGCGGTCCTTGGTCTTGAAGCACTGGAAGCCGGGGTACTTGTCCGCCGCCGTGGCGGTGTTGACGCCGGCGAACAGGCCGGCCGCGGTCAGCAGGGCGACGGGCAGAAGGGTGCGCATCCTCATGGGTGTCTCCCGGTGGTTCGTGTGGATAGTGGGCCGATCCTGACACCGGGGGAGAGGGGCGACAATGGTGGCTGGCATGTTTGCGTCAACCTGAATCGGGGTGAACTCCTTTCCTGGATCGGACGTTGACGATCCGTCATGGACAGAGGCGGCTCAGGCCGTGAGCAGTCGCGCCCGCAGCGCGTCGATCTGGGCGCGGTCGATGCCGAGGGGGCCGGTGAGGTAGCCCTCGACGGAGCCGTGGCGGGCGGCGAGGTCGGCGAGGGCGAGCCGGATGACGGTCTCCGGGGCGCGGCCGTAGCCGGGCCAGCGCAGGGTCCGGCCGGGGTGGGCGGCGTGCCAGTCGGCGACGAGCCGCGGGGTGGCGCGTTCGGTGAGCGCGAAGTCGGCGGCGATGTCGTCCTCGGCGACGCCGAGCAGGGTGAGCAGCAGGGCGGCGATCAGGCCGGTGCGGTCCTTGCCGGAGGCGCAGTGGAAGACCACCGGCGCCTCGGCCCCGGTGATCACGTCCAGGGCCTGGCGGATCTCCTTCACCCCGTCCTCGGCGACCTCGGCGAAGCGGTCGGCGAGGTAGCGCCAGGGGTCGAGCGCGGGGTCGATCTCGGCCTGGTCGTACGGGCGGTGCTCGATCGAGAGGTGGTGGTACTCCAGGCCGTCGAAGTCGGGGACCCGGCCCTTGGCGGCGATCTCCCAGTCGTAGCGCAGGTCGATCACCGTCCGCACGCCGAGGGCGCGGAGCCGCTCCAGGTCGGCGGGGGTGGTGAGCTTGCCGAGCGAGTCGGAGCGGTAGAGCAGGCCCCGGCGGACCGTGCGGCCGTCGGCGGCCGGACAGCCGCCCAGGTCGCGGAAGTTGTGCAGGGCTTCGAACTCGATCTGTTGCGTCGTCATGTGCGGCACTCTAGGCAGTGCTGTCAAGCCCCGCCGTAGCCCCGGGCGAGCAGGTCGAAGGCGCGGTCGGCGTCGGCGACGGCCTCGGGCTGGAGGTCGGCGGCGGTGCGGCCGTCCCGGTCGATCCGGCGCCAGTTGTGCAGGGCGAGGACCCGCTGGGTGGCGGTGACCTGGGCGGCGAGCAGCTGGGCGGTGAGCTCGTGCGGCGGGGCGAGGTCGGGGGCCTCGCGCAGTGCCTCGGCGAGCGACCGCTCGGCCCGGGCCGTGTACGCGCCGACCCGGGCGGCCAGGCTGGGGGTGCCGTACACCAGGGCGGTGAAGGCCAGGACCTGCGGGTGGTCGTTGAGGCCGGTGACCGGGTCGTGCCGGGCGAGGCCGTCCAGGAAGTCCCGGCGCAGGGCGTCGAGGACCGGCTCGCCGTCGGCCCGGCCGCGGACGACGTCCGCCGACTGCTCCTGGTGGTCGGCGAAGCGGTGGACGACCAGGTCCTCCTTGCTGGCGAAGTAGCTGAACAGGGTGGGCTTGGAGACCTCGGCGGCCGCCGCCACGTCGGCCACCGAGACCTGGTCGAAGCCGTGCTCCAGGAAGAGCCCGATGGCCGCCTCGGAGATGGCCCGCCGGGTCCGTTCCTTCTTGAGCTCCCGCAGTCCGGTCATGCGGGCCAGGCTAACAGCGTGATTGACCAGGGCAGGTTCCTGACCCGGTATGAAAATCAGGGGTTCGGCGAGCGGTGGGCGGTCACCTCGATCTCGATCCGCATCCGCTCGTCCGCCAGGCCGCACACCTGCATCGTCGCGGCCGGCCGGATGTCCCCGAAGCAGCGGCGCAGCACCGGCCAGCAGGGCTCGAAGTCGGCGCGCTCGGGCAGCAGGTAGCGCACCCGGACCACGTCGGCGAAGCCGGAGCCGGCCTCGGTCAGCGCGGCCCCGATGTTGCGCAGGCACTGCTCGGCCTGCTCCACCACGTCCTCGGAGATGGTCATGGTGGTGTAGTCGAACCCGGTGGTCCCGGACACGTGCACCCAGTCGCCGTCCACCACGGCGCGGGCGTAGCCGATCCGCTCCTCGAAGGTGGAACCGCTCAGGATGGCGCGCCGCGGTGCGTCGGCCGTCGGGGCTGTCGTCTGCGTCATGCGCCGAACGCTAGGTGGCCTGCGGGGATACGTCCAATACTCGCGGGCCGCCGATCTGATACCCCTAAGCGTATGGAGCGCCCCGAACTGCCCCTGCCGCAACTGCACGCCTTCACCGTCCTCGCCGAGGAACTGCACTTCGGCCGGGCCGCCGCCCGGCTCGGCATCGCCCAGCCGCCGCTGAGCCAGCAGATCCGCCGGCTGGAGGAGAAGGTCGGCCACCCGCTGTTCCGGCGCGAGCCCGGCGGCGTGACCCTGACCCCGGCCGGCGGCGAACTGCTGCCCGCCGCGCGCCGGGCGCTGGCCGACCTCGCGGACGGGCTGGCGGCCGCCCGCGCCGTCGGCGGCGGCGAGGCCGGCCGGCTGCGGATCGGCTTCTCCGCCTCGCTCGCCCTGACCGTCCTGCCCGGGCTGCTGCGCACCTTCCGGGAGCGGCACCCCGGGGTGCGGCTGGACGTGCGGGAGATGACCAGCGCACCGCAGCTGGCCGCCCTGCACGACCGCGGCATCGACGTCGGCCTGCTGCGCGAGCCGCCCGCCGACGAGCCGGGGCTGCGGTTCCGCACGCTGCTCACCGAGCCCTTCGTCGCCGTCCTCCCGGCGGGCCATCCGCTGGCCGCCCAACGGGCCGTCCGGCTCGCGCAGTTGGCGGAGGAGCCGTTCGTCCTGCTGCCCCGGGAGGAGGGGCCGCAGCTGTACGACCGGATCACCGGCCTGTGCGCGGGGGCGGGCTTCACCCCGCGGATCGGGCAGCACGCGGTGGAGTGGCAGACGGTCTGCGCCCTGGTCGGGGCGGGGCTCGGGGTCTCCCTGGCCCCGGCCGGCATCCGGCGGATCCGGCTGCGGGGCGTCGTCTTCCGCCGGATCGAGCCCGGGACGGCCCGCACCCGCTCGGCGCTCGCCTGGCGGGCCGACGACCGCGGCCCGCTGGTGGCGCACCTGCTGGCGGTCGTCGGCGGGGACCTCGACCAGGAGCAGCCCTAGACGCTCCGGTCGGCGAGGACCTCCCGGACGACGTGCCGGGCGTTGGCGGTCAGCGCCGGGTTGGTGTGGCGGTAGTACGGGATGGACACCAGGGCGATGGAGAACGCCCAGGCGCGGCCGCGGGCCCACATGGCGTCGTCGGCGCGCAGGGCGGCGCGGAAGGCGGGACGGGCGGAGGCGGGGAGCAGGTTCCAGGCCGGGATCAGGTCGGCGGTGGGGTCGCCGACGCCCATCAGGGCGAAGTCGATGACGGCGGCGAGCCGGCCGGACCGGTCCAGCAGCAGATTGCCGGGGGTGAGGTCGCCGTGCATCCAGAGCGGCGGGCCGTCGTACTCGGGGAGGCGGAGTGCCTTGTCCCACAGGGCGGTTGCGGCCGCGGTGTCGATCGCGCCGGTGAGCTGGGCGATCGCCGCGCGGGTGGAGCCGTCCCGGGAGGCGAGCGGCACGCTGCGGTGGCCGGCCGGTGCCCCGGCCGGGTTGACGGCGCGCAGGGCGTTGACGAAGGCGGCCAGGTCGCGGGCGAGCGGCCCGGGTGCGGCGAGCACGCCGACCGCCGGGTTGACGCCGTCGAGCCAGCGCAGCACCGACCACTGCCAGGGGTAGCCCGCGGCGGGGCGGCCGACGGCCAGCGGGGCCGGTACGGGCACCGGCAGCCGGGGTGCCAGCCGGGGCAGCCACTGGTGTTCGCGGCGGACGTCCCCGGCGGCCCACTCCACCCGCGGCAGCCGGACGGCGAGTTCGGGCCCGAGCCGGAACATCGCGTTGTCCGTCCCGGCGGACCCGACCGCGGTGACCGGGAGGCCCACCCACTGCGGGAACTGGGCGGAGATCAACCGCCGTACCAGGGCCGCGTCGACGACCGGTTCATCGGGGTGCATCCGGGCGGCAGCGCACATGACCGGCAGCGTACAGCGCAGATCGCCGGGGTTCAGCCGGATTCGCGAACTGCGCACACGTCTTCGATCGCCTCGGCGGCGGCACCAGCGGCACCAGCGGCACCGGCACCGGCACCGGCGTCGGCGGCACCGGCGTCAGCCGATGGTGACCCGCACCCCGATGGTGCCGCCCCGGCCGTACCGCAGCACGTTCCCGGCCAGCGCCACCGCGCACAGCAGCCCGTACTTGCGCCGCAGCAGCCCGCGGTAGCGGGCGGTCCGTCCGGGGTCGAGCACGGCGGTGGCCGGGACCTGCGGTCCGAGCGGGGTGCCGCGGATGTCGCTCGGCCCGACCAGGACGTCCGGTCGGTGCCGCAGCCGCTTGACCTTGCCGGTGCGGGTCACGGTGGTGAAGACCAGGGCGTCGCCGTCCCGGGCGGCCCAGACCGGGGTGGCCACCGGGGTGCCGTTCCTCCGGTGGGTGGTGACCAGCAGGTACTTGGCGGCGGCCAGCCGCTGCAGCTCGGCCGCGGTGTCCAGGGTGTCCATGCCCATCACCGTAGGCAGTCGCAACTGGGCCCGGCTCAAGCATGATTGGGGCCGGGGCCGGTTCGCGCCACGCCCGCCGCCCCGGGTGCGCCGGGGAGGCGTCACCGGTACCTGCCAGAATGCAGGGCGTAGGGCGAAAGCACAGAAGGAGAAGGTGACCGGCTTCGTGACCACGCCAGTCGAACAGGTGGCCCGGCAGGCCCAGCAGGCGATCGAGCGCAGGATCGCCGAGGAACTGGGCGTCCGCGAGGGGCAGGTGAAGGCGGCCGTCGACTTGCTCGACGGCGGCTCGACCGTGCCGTTCGTGGCCCGCTACCGCAAGGAGGTCACCGGCTCGCTGGACGACGCTCAGCTGCGCACGCTGGAGGAGCGGCTGCGCTACCTGCGCGAGCTGGAGGAGCGCCGCTCGGCCGTCCTGGAGTCGATCGAGTCCCAGGGCAAGCTGGACGACGCGCTGCGCGCCCAGGTGCTGGCGGCCGACTCCAAGGCGCGGCTGGAGGACATCTACCTGCCGTTCAAGCCCAAGCGGCGCACCAAGGCGCAGATCGCCCGGGAGGCCGGGCTGGAGCCGCTGGCCGACACCCTGCTCGCCGACCCGGCCCAGGACCCGGCCGCGCTCGCCGTGCAGTACCTCAACGAGTCGGTGGCGGACGGCGCGGCCGCGCTGGAGGGCGCCCGGGCGATCCTGGTGGAGCGCTTCGGCGAGGACGCCGACCTGGTCGGCTCGCTGCGCGAGCGGATGTGGACCCGCGGCCGCCTGGTGGCCACGGTCCGGGACGGCAAGGAGGGCGACGGCGCCAAGTTCGCCGACTACTTCGACTTCGCCGAGCCGTACACCAAGCTCCCCTCGCACCGCATCCTGGCGATGCTGCGCGGCGAGAAGGAGGAGGTGCTGGACCTCGAACTCTCCCCCTACGACGGCGAGTCCGAGGCCGACCTGCCCGGCGAGAGCGACTACGAGCAGCGCATCGCGGCCCGCTTCGGCATCGCCGACCGCGGCCGCCCGGCCGACAAGTGGCTCGGCGACACGGTCCGTTGGGCCTGGCGCACCCGGGTCCTGGTGCGGCTCGGCATCGACCTGCGGTCCCGGCTGCGGGCCGAGGCCGAGGAGGAGGCGGTCCGGGTTTTCGCCGCCAACCTGCGCGACCTGCTGCTCGCCGCCCCGGCCGGCACCCGCGCCACCATGGGCCTGGACCCGGGCTTCCGCACCGGGGTGAAGGTCGCGGTGGTGGACGCCACCGGCAAGGTGGTCGCGTACGAGACGATCTACCCGCACCAGCCCGCCAACAAGTGGGACGCGGCGCTCCACACCCTGGCCGCGCTGGCGAAGAAGCACGACGTCGACCTGGTGGCGATCGGCAACGGCACCGCCTCCCGGGAGACCGACAAGCTCGCCGAGGACCTGCTCAAGCTCCACCCGGAGCTGAAGCTCACCAAGGCGATGGTCAGCGAGGCCGGCGCCTCGGTCTACTCGGCCTCCGCGTTCGCCTCCCATGAGCTGCCGGACCTGGACGTGTCGATCCGCGGCGCGGTGTCCATCGCCCGCCGCCTCCAGGACCCGCTGGCCGAGCTGGTCAAGATCGACCCCAAGTCGATCGGCGTCGGCCAGTACCAGCACGACCTGAGCGAGGTGAAGCTCTCCCGCTCGCTGGACGCCGTGGTCGAGGACTGCGTCAACGCCGTCGGCGTGGACGTCAACACCGCCTCGGCGCCGCTGCTCACCCGGGTCTCCGGGATCACCACCACGCTGGCCGACAACATCGTCGCGCACCGCGACGCCAACGGCCCGTTCCGCACCCGCAAGCAGCTCAAGGACGTCTCCCGGCTCGGCCCCAAGGCCTTCGAGCAGTGCGCGGGCTTCCTGCGGATCCCCGGCGGCGACGACCCGCTGGACGCCTCCAGCGTGCACCCCGAGGCTTACCCGGTGGTGCGCCGCATCCTGGCCACCACGGGCGGGGAGCTGCGCGAGCTGATCGGCAACGGCGAGCGGCTGCGGGCGCTGCGCCCGGCGGACTTCGCGGACGACACCTTCGGCGTCCCGACCGTCACCGACATCCTCGGCGAGCTGGACAAGCCGGGCCGGGACCCGCGTCCGGCCTTCCGCACCGCGACCTTCAAGGAGGGCGTCGACAAGATCGGCGACCTGGAGGTCGGCATGGTGCTGGAGGGCGTGGTCACCAATGTGGCCGCCTTCGGCGCCTTCGTCGACGTGGGCGTCCACCAGGACGGCCTGGTGCACGTCTCGGCGCTGTCCCGGAACTTCGTCAAGGACCCGCGCGAGGTGGTCAAGCCGGGCGACATCGTCAAGGTCCGGGTGCTCACGGTGGACGTGCCGCGCAAGCGGATCGGGCTGACCCTGCGGCTGGACGACGAGGTCGGCGGCGGCCGGGAGCGCGGCGGCGACCGGGGCGACCGGGGCGACCGGGGCGAGCGCGGTGGCGACCGGGGCGGCGAGCGGCAGGCCCGCCCGCCGCGCCAGGAGCGGCGCGGCGGTGACCGCGGCCAGGGCGGTCAGGGCGGTCAGGAGCGGCGCGGCGGAGGCCAGGGTGGCCAGGACCGGCGGGGCGGCGGCTCCGGCGGCAACGCCCCGCTGGCGAACAGCGCCATGGCGGACGCGCTGCGCCGGGCCGGGCTGACCGGCGGCGGCGACGGCCCGAAGGACCGGCGCTCCGGACGGCGCTGAGGCACGGCAGGGGTACGGCCGGGGCCGGTGGACGTGGTCGCGGCCTGTTCGGTCAGG
>NZ_JBEOSV010000086.1:0-34563 GCF_040303245.1 Kitasatospora sp. NPDC096077
CCGCCGTTGGCAGTCTGAAAATCACCCGTCACGCCCCTCTCCGCACCCACCCCCTCCACCGCCCCCTCCCGCAGCGCGTCCCTCTCGCCTGGGAGGGGGAGGGGGGAGGTGGGTGGGGGGTGCTGGGGGTGGGTGGGTGCGGGTTGGGGCGCGCGCCCGGTTTTTTGGGTGTGGGGGTGGGGTCAGGCGGTGTGGGCGGCTTGGAGCCAGTTGGTGAACTCGCAGGCGAAGTGCCACTGGTGGCCGGTGGGGAGGAGGTCGGGGGCGGCTTCGGGGAACTGGACGGTGAGGCGGATGTGGAGGCCGTTCGGGGTGTCGGCGAACTCGTGCATGACGCGGAGGACCTCGGTGCCGTCGGCGAGGGTGCCGGTGCCGCCGATGCGGGTCGGGAAGGTGGTGGCGTCGGGGGTGGTGATGGGGACGTCGTCGTGGAAGTGGAGGAAGAAGTGGGTGGGGGTGGTGCCGATGGTCTCGATGATCTCGACCCGGTCGCCGGTGGAGTCGGCGAGGTAGTGCTCGGGGTTGGCGGCGAGGAGGGCGGGGCGGTCGCCGGCCTGGAGGCGGCCCTGCCACCAGGTGAGGAAGCGGGTGGCGTCGATGCCGGTGGCGGTGAGTTCGGTGACGGCGGTGCGCCAGCGGCCGGCGGAGGCGTGGGCCCAGGCGGTGAGGGCGGTGTCGGCGGCGGTGGTGTCGGGGGTGAGGAGTTCGCGCATCCGGTCGTCGCCGAGGCGCTGCTTGAGGAGGTGGAGGGCGGCGCGGGCGCGGTCGAGTTCCCAGGTGAGGACGGCTTCGCGGGGCTGGGGGGTGCCGTCGAGGGTGGTGTGGACGGTGAGGGCGGTGGTGGTCACGGTGGCGCTCCTCGGAGGTTATACGGAGAAGTTTTCTCCGTTTCCTTGACGCTAGCATAGGGGGAGAGAGTTTCTCCGGTTAGGGAGTGGTGGATGAGGGCCGACGCGGAGCGGAGCCGGCGCAGGATCCTGGATGCCGCGTGCGAGGTGTTCCTGGAGCGGGGGCCGGACGCGCCGCTGGACGCGGTGGTCCGGCGGGCGGGGGTCGGGCCGGCGACGTTGTACCGGCGCTTCCCCGACCGGGAGGCGCTGGTCCGGGCCCTGGTGACCGATCTGCTGGCCCGGCTCGCGGAGGCCGCCGAGGAGGCGCGGGCGGCGGAGCCGGATCCGTACGAGGCGCTGCGCCGGTTCGTGCACGCCGCCGCCGATTTGCGGATGGGCGCGGCGATCGTGGTGCTGCTGGAACGCCTGGTGGTGGACGAGGAGTTGGCGGCCGTTCGGCGGGGGACGGTCGTCGCGGTGGAGGGGCTGCTGGGGGCGGCCCGGGAGGCCGGGCGGGTGCGGGCGGACGTGGGGATGGGGGATCTGGTGCTGTTGTGTGTGCGGGTCTCGCGTCCGTTGCCGGGGGCGTTGGCGGCGCTGGACGCGGACGGGGGGCTGGTGCACCGGCACCTGGACGTGGTGTTGGCCGGGCTGGCGGGGTCGGACGGTCCGTTGGGGGTGCCGCTGGGGTTCGACGAGGTGATCGCGGCCGCCGGGCGGCCGGGCGAACCGGGGGTGGGAGAGTGACCGGCATGGACGATCAGGTGGTGCGGGAGTGGCGGGCGGCCGAATCGGCGCCGGACGTGGTGCTGCTGGACGGCTTCCATCCGCTGAAGCACGCGTTGCGGTTCGGGGGTGAGGTGCGGCGGGTGCTGACGGCGGACCGGGCCGCACTGTCGGCGCTGGCGCGGGAGTTGGCGCCGGACGTGGCGGTGGCGTTGGACGCGCTGGCGGTCGAGCTGCCGGAGGCACGGCTGCGCTCCCTGGCGCCCCGGCTGCACCCGACCGGGGTGATCGCGCTGGCGGTGCGGCCGTCGGTGGCGGCCAATCGGGCGGTGTTGGCCGAGCGGCCGCGCCGGGCGCCGGTGGTGGTGCTGGAGAACCCGCGCAATCTGGGGAACGTCGGGGCGGTGATCCGGCTGGCGGCCGGGTTCGGGGCGACCGGGGTGGTGACCACGGGAGAGCTGGACCCCTGGCACCCGACGGTGCTGCGCGGGAGTGCGGGGCTGCACTTCGCGACCGCGGTGGAGCGGGTGGCGCTGCCGGAGCTGCCCGCGGGGCCGCTGTACGTGCTGGATCCGGAGGGGACGGACATCCGGGACCTGCCGTTCCCGGACGACGCGCTGCTGGCCTTCGGCACCGAGCGGCACGGGGTGTCGGCGGAGCTCAAGGAGCGGGCCGACCGGCTGGTCGCGGTGCCGATGCAGCCGGGGGTGTCCAGCTTCAACCTGGCGACCAGCGTGGCGATGGGGCTGTTCCACTGGATGTCGGGGCGGCGCTGAGGCGCGGCACCGGGGTGGTGCCGCGCCTCGGGGTGGGTCAGGAGAAGAGCCGGCGCCAGGTGTCCGGGCCCGGGTAGCCGTCGGCCTCGGCGCCGCGCCAGCCCTGGGCGAGCTGGAAGGCCTGGACGGCCCTGCGGTCGCTCTCCGTCCAGCGCGGGCCGGGGCCGACACCGTACGAGCCGCCGAAGCCCTTGCGGACCAGCTGTTCGCCGAGTTGGCGGACGTAGTCGTTGTTCTGGCCGGGGGCGAAGTACTGGGTGCCGGGGAAGGCGGTGGTGGGCGGCGGGGGAGGCAGCGGGGTTCCGCCGCCGCCGTCGATGTTGCGGCCCTTGCCGTTGACCAGGAAGTCCCAGGTGTCCTTGCCCGGGAGGCCGTCGGCCTCGGCGCCGCGCCAGCCCTGGGCGAGCTGGAAGGCCTGGGTGGCCTTGCGGTCGGCCTCGCCCCAGCGCGGGCCGGGGCCCTCGGTGTAGAAGCGGGCGCCGCCGCGCTGGACCAGCAGCTGGCCGAGCCTGGTGACGTACGCGTTGTTCTGGCCGGGGCCGAAGTACTGGGCGCCGGGGAAGGCGTTCGCGGAGGGCCCGCCGCCGTCGTTGCTGGGGCCGGACAGGCCGGTGTAGCGGTACGGGACGTAGCCGCCGGAGTTGTTCCAGTACGCGTACGGGGTGGAGCGCTTCTTGGTGCCGGGGGAGGTCTGCTCGTAGGCGACGTACTTGGTGCGGGAGGAGTCCGTCCAGCCGCCGAAGATGGTCACGTGCGAACCGGCCTGGGGGTTGGCCGGGTTGTTGTAGATCAGCACGTCGCCGGGCTGGAGGTCGTCCCGGCCGATCCGGTCGGCGAAGTTGGGCAGGGTCCAGGTGGTCTGGCTGCTGCCCAGGCCCCAGGCCATCGAGACGAAGCCGGAGCAGTCCTGGCGGTAGCCGTCCGACCAGTAGCGGCCCATGCTGTACGGCACGCCCTGGTCGACCCAGCCCTGGGCGCGCTGGATGATCTGGGCCCGGGTGACGGGCTGGGCGGCGAGGCGCGGGGCGGCGAAGGAGCGGGCGCCCGGGGCCTGCCCGAAGAGGCCGCTGACCTCGCCCTGCGGGGTCTGCGGGGGCTGGGCGGTGCTGCTCCCGCCCGGGGTGGGGGCGGGCGCGGCGGTGGCGGTGCCGGCGGCGGCCGTGCCGCCGCCTATCGCGGTGCCCACGGCGGCCATCAGTACGGCGGCCCGGCGGCGGACGGAGCGGGCTGCGGCGTGTCCGCCCTCGTGGACCGGGGCGGCGTGCAGCCGGGCGCGGCGGCGGGCGTTGCAGCCCCCGCATATGCAGTCCTCCTCCGGTTCGACCTCGTCGAACTCCATCAGCGGGGACAGGGGGTCGGTAAGGGTCATGCTCCGCCTCTTTCCTGCGGTTTTTCCTGGTCGGCGCCTGACGGCGGGACAGGAGTTGCCTTCCCGGACGCTCCGCGTGTTATCGGGACCAAAGTCCCAAAGCGGGCGGGGTGCGGCGCGGCGGATTGCGCCGGACGGGTGAGGACCCTCCCCAGGGCCGCCGGACATGGCGTCGGATCGGCCGGGCGGGGAGGGCGGGTACGGACGCTGAGGGCCGGTCAGCGTGGATTGGCGGGCGAGTACTCGGGATCGGTCCAGGTCAGCGGGGTGGCGTCGGCGAGCTGACGGACGCCGGTGACGGTCAGTTCGACCATCCGCTCGGCGCCGGGGGCGGACTGCCGGGCCTGCTCGGACCAGTCGGTGCGGGCCTCGCCGGTGACCAGCAGCGCCCCGCCGGTCTCCCAGTCGGGCAGCAGCAGTCCGGCCCGCGGGTCCAGCTCCAGGTTCCCGAGCGTCATGAACATCGCGTTGCCCCGGTACTCGGGCCAGCGCAGCCGGTCCGGCGCGACCGCCTCCAGGAAGCCGGGGAAGCCGCCGCGGTGCGAGGCGTCCACCCGGCCGTCCGGGCCGACGGTGGCGATGAAGAAGGTGTCGGCGGTGGCCGCGGTCAGCTGCTGGGCCAGGGTGAGCACCGGTCCGGCGCCGACGGAGCGGGGCTCGGCGGCGCCCGGGCGGTCCAGCGGGGTGCGGCGCTGGATGTACTTCGGGCAGTTGGACACCACCTCCTCGGCGTGCACCGTCAGCCCGCCCCGGCCGTCCGGGGTCGAGCGGCCGTTGAGCCGCATCCGGCGGCGGCCGGCCGGGTCCAGGGCGATGGTGCCGACCGGGGCGGGGCGGGCCAGGGCCTCGGCCAGCGGGTCCGCCGCGGCGGGGTGGGCGGCGACCGTCATGGTCCGCTCGTCCGCCCGGAGGAAGCCGGCCGGGCCGGACAGCTGGGTGGCCCAGAGCCGCCCGTCCCGGTCGGCGGCGCCGATCACCAGCATCCGCCGCTCGGTCAGGAAGCGGGCGGCGACCGCCGGGACGGTGTCGCGGATCGACCGGCCGGCGTGGTCGGCCCGGTCGGTCGCGCCGGCGTGGGCCTGGGCGGTCCGTTCGCCGGGGTGGTAGGGCGTGCCGGTGCTGGTCATGGGGCGTGTCCTAGAAGAAGCCGCAGGTGGGGGCATCGGCGTGGGGGGCCGTGGCGGTCCCGTCCAGGCCGGTGCGGGTGTAGACCTCCAGCCGGATGCCGTCCGGGTCGCTGAAGAAGACGCCGCCGGAGGCGGAGCCCTCGTGGTGCGGGACGACGCCGTCGTGGGCGAACTCGGCGCCCAGGTCGCGCAGCCGGTGCTCGGTGGCGCGGACCTCGTCGAGGTCCTCCACCTCGAAGGAGAGGTGGTGCAGGCCGGGCGTGGCGGTGGCGAAGGTGCCCCGGCTCTGCTGCCAGAGGGTGACCACCAGGCGGCCGTCGCGGCCGAGCAGGGCGTAGCGGCGCTCGGGGTCGGTGCCCTGGTGGGTGACCTGGAGGCCGAACACGGCGCGGTAGAAGTCGATCGAGCGGTCGAGGTCGGTGACGTTCAGACCCACGTGGCCGGTCTGCAGGGTGCGGGGCGGGGTGCTGCTGGACATGGCTGGTCGCTCCCGGGGTCGGGTCGGCCGGGCTGCTGCCTAACCGGTACTAGCGAGATTATTGGTTAGGTGATGGAGCGTCAACCGGTATTGGTTTGTGAAGGGGTTAGGTCGCGGGCGTGCGAGAGCCCCGCCGGCACGGGGGCCGACGGGGCTCGGGTGGGGCTTGAGGGGGCTCGGGTGGAGGCTAGGCCCACTCCCAGCGGATGCCGATGTGGCCCGGCTGCTGGTCCGGGGCCAGGACGTGGGCGCTCGCCGAGGCGCCGATCCACAGCTGCTCGCGGCGGTGGTCGACGTCGGCGCCCGGCTCGCGGTCGTAGCGCTCGCAGTGCACCGGGACGGCCGCCGGGTCGAAGTGCACCTGGAGCACGTACTCGCGCACCGTGGTGGCGAAGCGGCGGCTGTACTCCATGGTCGGGCCGCCCGGCGGGATCTCCACCTCGTACTCGAAGACCGTGCTGTCGCCGAGCCCGAGCGGGCGGTCCAGCATCAGCTCGCCGACGGTCAGCCCGGCCTCCGGGCGGCGGCGGACCCGGCCCAGCCGGCCGTGCCGCACCGAGGTGATCTCCGGGCAGCCGGTGGCCTCCTCGTCGGCCTTGTGGACGACCAGGCAGCGGCCGACGCCGCCGACCGTGGCGCGCACCACCTGGCGCATCCGGAGCAGGTTGCCGCGCCGCTCGGCGTCCACGTAGTAGGAGTCGTGGATGCTGAGCCGCTCCAGCTCGCCGGCCGGCGGGGCGTCCAGTTCGGCGAAGATCGCGGCGATCTCCTGCTCGCCCGGCCAGACGTCCTCCAGTCCGAGGTGGAGGGTGTTGGCGGCGGCGGCCCAGCGGCCGCGCGGGCGGGGCGGGCCGAGCAGCGAGGAGAGCGCGCTGTGCGGCAGGCCGAGCAGTTCCTCCAGCAGGTGGACGGCGCGCAGTGAGCTGGCCCGTTCGGGCTGGCTGCGGCCGCGGCGCCAGTAACTCAGCGTCGTGACACTGACCCTGACGCCCCGTTGGGCCAGGGCGGCCCGGATCCGGTCCAGACTGAGGCCGCTGGCCTCGATCGCCAGGTGCAGGGCGTCCGCGAAGCCGCCGGCCGACGCGGGGCGTCCGGTGGACGGCGCGGGGGCCGGCGGGGTGCCCTGGGCGGGCGGGGGTGCCGGGACGGGTGGATCGGGGCGCTCCGTACGCGATCCGACCAGCCGCAGCCGCGCGGCGTCCTGAGGCTGCTGTGCGGCCATGCGGTGACCCTCCCCACCAGGTGAGTTCGGTGGCACCGGGCCGATGCCGGGGTGCGCCGCCAGCGGCTTCACCGAGCTTTGGGGAACCCTATGCACGGTCGAGAGGCTACGTCATCCGTCGCGGGTATGACAGTGGTCACGGCAGGTGGAGCGGATGGTTATCGATCTTGAAACAGTTCGGAAACACGACCGGAACCCGGCCCGGGGGAGGGCGGGGAAACGGGCGGAAACGGACACCGCCGGGGCGGGCCGTCTCGGCGCCGCCCCGGCGGGGGTCGGGTGGTGCTACCGGCCGGTGATCAGCCGACGTTCAGGGCGACGTCGTCGATCACGAAGCTGGTCTGGCCGTTGCCGTCCTCGGTGCCGGTGAAGGTGAGGTTCACGGTCTGGCCGGCGTAGCCGGACAGGTCCACGGTGCGCTGGACGTAGCCGTCGGCGGCGTCCGCGTTGGACCAGGTGCCCACGGTGGTGGAGCCGGCCTGGAGGGTCAGGGTGTCGGTCGGGGTGGGGTCGGTCTTGGCGGTGTCGACGTGCAGCCAGAAGGTCAGCACCGCGGACTTGCAGCCGGCCGGCACGGTGACCGTCTGGGACAGGGTGTCGGTGTGGGCGGAGCCGTAACCGTCAAGCCAGGCCTTCCAGTTGCCCGAGTGGGCCGGCTCGCCGGTGCCGTTGTCCAGCACGCTGCCGGAGGCCGTCCACGGGGCCGGGGTGCCGGTCTCGAAGCCGCCGTTGCCGATCAGCTGGGCGGCGGTGCAGCCGCCGGTGGGCGGCGGGGTGGTGCCGCCGCCGCCGAGCAGGGCGGTGGTCAGGGCGTCGGCGACCGGGCTGCCCCAGCCGGTGACCTGGTCGTAGCCCTGGCCGGCCGAGTAGTCCTGGTTGGCGCCGGTGGTCACGTCGTGGAAGGTGCTGCCGTACTGGCCGCTGTTGGCGACCGCGTACAGCTTGGGGTTGGCCTCGCCCAGGACGGGCTGGCCGGCGGTCTTGGCCTTCTGGTTGAACTGGGCGGCGTAGCCGGCCCACAGCGGGGCGGCCGCGCTGGTGCCGCCGTAGACGTTCCAGGCGCCGCCGGTGTAGATCGCGAAGCCGCTCTTCGGGTCGGCGTTGGAGGAGACGTCCGGGACGGTGCGCATGGTGCCGGCGACGCCGGTGCCGGTCTGCCAGCTCGGCTTGGCGAACACGGTGGAGACACCGCCGCCGGCGGTGCTCCAGGCGCTCTCCGAGGAGTAGCCGTTGGAGCCGGTGACCTGGAGGTTGGTGCCGCCGACGCCGGTCTGGTGCGGGCTGGAGGCCGGGAAGTCGACGGAGGTGACGCTCGCGCCGCTGGCGGAGCGGGTGCAGTCCTTCGAGCCGTCGTCGCCGGAGGCGGAGAAGACCGAGATGCCCTGGGCGGCGGCCTGCTTGAAGGCGTTGTCGACGGCGGTCATCGAGGAGGCGGTGGTGTCCGGCTCGCAGGTGCCCCAGGAGATCGAGATGACCGAGACCTTGTTGTCGGCCACGATCTTGTTCGCCATGTCGATCTCGCCCTGGTCGCTGTTGGGCGCCTCGTAGAGCAGCTGGGTGGCCTTGGGGGCCGCGCCGCGGACGATCTCGCTGTCCAGCTCGACCTCGCCCTCGCCCTGGCCGGGCGCGGAGTCGTAGTTCGCGCCGTCCACGGAGACGGTGGAGACGGCCGGGCCGGCCAGGCCGTACTGCCCGTCGTAGGTGGTCAGGTCCGAGGACTTGTAGCCGTCGAACTCCCAGAGGGCGACCGTGGTGCCGGTGCCGTCGGCGCCGGTCTTGTCCAGGTTGTAGGCGCCGCGGTACTGGGCCGGGGCCATGCCGCTCGGGGTCGAGGTGGCGGCGTTCGGGGTCACCGACTGCGGGGCGATCCGGCCCTTGCGCACCGCGTGGTTGTCCAGGCCGCTCACGCCCTGGACCACGGAGGCCAGTTCGGCCGGGATCGAGGCGGCGGCGTCGTTGGCGAAGAAGGTGCGCTGCTGCCCGGGGTCGAGGTAGGCGCTCTCGTGGGTGCCGAAGGCCTGCGAGATCTGCGCGGCGGTGCCGCGGGCGTTGACCACCTGGCGGTTGGCGCTGGTGTCGCCGACGGTCAGGCCCTGGGCGGTCAGGTAGTCCCGGACCTGGTCGACGGCCTGCTGGGTGGGCGCGAACCGGGCGCTGAACTGCTCCGGCGTCAGGTACTGGCCGAACTCCGGTGCGCCGGGCGTGGTGACCGCGCTGAGGAAGTGGTCCAGCTCCTCGGAGTTGCGCAGCTTGAGGCTGACGGCGACCGAGATCTGCTGCTCGGCCGGGACGTCGCCCTTCTTCTCGGAGTGGGCGACCGCGGGGTTCACGGTGTTCGGCAGGGCGACTCGCGGGGCGACGTGGGGGGTGGCGGCCTGCGCGGTGGAGACGCCGAGGGAGACGGCGGTGAGCGGCAGGACGGCTATCGCCGCGGCGAGGGCGAGGGAACGGGGACGCAACGGATCCTCCTCCGTCCGGCTGTGGGGAGCCGGCAAGGGGCAAGGCGCTCCGAGGGGTTCGAGAACGCTGGCTAGAACATGTCAGAGCGGATCGGCGCGGTGGATCATGGTCTAGCAATTCGTTGCTAAAAAACAGTCAACTGTGGAGGGTCGGAAAACCGGGGATTCCATACAGTGAATGGGCGGAATTGCGCCGCCGGTCCATACCAATCGGCGCCACCGCGACGGCCGTAGAATCGGAGCGGGCCGAGGGGAGTGCGATGACTGACGTGCAGCCGGATCCGAGGGACCGCCGACCGCTGATCGGCGAACCGCTGGCGATCGACCTGCTCAACACCCGCTGGGCCGGAACGCCCGTCAACGACGCGCTCACCGACGTGGAGCAGTACGGGATCTGGCTCTCCAGCAACGGACTCAGCGGGCGCTGCACGGCCGACGAGGCCGGGCTGACGGCCATCCGGCGGACCCGCGAGGCGATCGAGCTGGCGGCCCGGGACGCCCGGGAGCAGGGCGGGTTGGGCCCGGACGCGCGGGCCGGCCTGGACGGGCTGCTGGCGCACGGACGGATCCGGCGGACGGCCGGGCCGGGCGGGGCGGAGGACCGGGTCGAGGCGGACCGGCCGGAGTGGCTGGCGCCCTGGCTGGTGGCGGACGGGTTCCTCACGCTGCTCGGGCAGGGCCCGCACCGGGTGAAACAGTGCGCACACGAGGCGTGCATTCTGCATTTCTTCGACGCCTCGCAGAACGGGCGCCGGCGGTGGTGCCGGATGGCGGTCTGCGGGAACCGGGCGAAGGCGGCCCGGCACTATGTGAAGGCGCGGGGCTGAGCGGCGCGGGGCTGAGCGGTGCGGCCGACCGGGGGCCGGCGGGCGCGCGGGCGTCGGCCCGCGCGCCCGTGCGTCCGGTCAGTCCTCGGCGGGGGCGCCCAGCCAGCTGGTGAGGGCCTCGCGGAGCTCGCCCTCGCCGGGGTCGACGGCGGCCCAGGCGACGTAGCCGTCCGGGCGGATCAGCAGGACGGTGTCGGCCAGCTTGCCGTGCGGGTCGGCGGGGGCGGCGGTGACCAGGCGGTCCGCCCAGGGCTCGACGGCGGTCAGCTCGTCATTGCTGACCAGGACGAACGTCCCGGCGCGGAGCGCCTCGTAGAGCCGCTCGGGGCCGGTCGGCGCACCCTCGGCGGGCTTGCTGAGGGCGGTCAGCCGGAGGTCCGGGACGCGCTTGCCGACCTGCGGGTGGGCGCCCTTGGGGGCCGGGTAGGCGATCTCGATGCCGGAGACCGTCCGGGCGCCGCGCTCGGTGAGCAGGTCGAGGTGGCCGCCGATCGCGGTGAGCGCCCCGCGCAGGGCACGGGTGGGGGCGGACTCGGCGAGGGCGAGCCGGATCAGCGCGCCGGAGGTGCGCAGCACCGCCTTGCCGACCGGGTGCCGCTCGGTCTGGTAGGTGTCCAGCAGCGCGTCGGTGGCCCGGCCGCGCAGGGCGGCGGCGAGCTTCCAGGAGAGGTTGGCCGCGTCCTGGAGGCCGGTGTTCATGCCCTGGCCGCCGGCCGGGGAGTGGCAGTGGGCGGCGTCGCCGGCCAGGAAGGCCCGGCCGGAGCGGTAGTTGGGGGCCTGCCGCTCGTCGCTGTGGAAGGTGGAGCTCCACCGCACGTCGTGCAGCCCGAAGTCCTCGCCCTGGGTGGCCTGGACGATCGCGGAGAGCTGCTCGGGGGTGGGGGTGGAGCCGTCCGGGTGCTGCTCGTTGCGGTCCCAGGCGATGACCCGGTACCAGCCGTCGCCGAACGGGGCGATGAAGGAGAAACCGGTCTTGTTGGCGCCCACGGCGATCGCGTCGGCGGGCTCCCGCTCCAGCCGGACGTCGGCCAGGATCACGGAGTCCACCACGGACTCGCCGGGGAAGGGGATGCCGAGCAGCTCGCGGACGGCCGAGCGGACGCCGTCGGTGCCGACCGCGTAGCGGGCCCGGTGGCTGTGCCCGTCGCGGGTCTCCAGGGTGACGCCCTCCCCGTCCTGGCGCAGGCCGGTGACCTCGGCGCCGCGCAGGACGGTGACGCCGGCCCGCTCGGCGCGCTCCTGGAGCACCCGTTCGACGTTGTACTGCGGGGTGATCAGGACGAACGGGAAGCGGCTGGGCAGCGAGCTGAGGTCGATGCCGACCTTGTTCAGCATCCGCAGCCCGCTGAGCGGGCGGCCGGTGGCGATCAGTTCGTCGGCGAGGCCCCGGGCGTCCAGCAGTTCCAGGGTGCGGGCGTGCACGGCGAAGGCCCGGGTGAGGTTGGACTCGGCGGAGCGCTTCTCCAGGACGGTGACGCCGACCCCGGCGGCGGCGAGGTCGCCGGCCAGCAGCAGTCCGGTCGGTCCGGCACCGACGATGATGACGTCGGTCTCGGTCGTCGGCTTCACGGCCATGTATCAGCTCCCGTTGTTCGGAGGGCGGTTGGACGCCGTTCCCGGCGCTCTCCCAGCCTCCATCATCGCGGGTGCCTGCGGAGCCGTGAACCGCCGGTCCCCCGGTGGCGGCTGCCGACCGGGGGACGCGGGTTCGTCCGGGGGTGCCGCGGCTCAGCCGTGGCGGCGGATCTCGACCGTGCGGAACCGGTTGGCGACGAAGGCGCCGTCGCAGTAGGCCGCGTTGGCGGCCGGGTTGGCGCCGGTGCCGTGCAGGTCGGAGAAGGCGGCGGTCTGGTTGGGGTAGACGCCGCCGGTGAGGTTGAGCGAGAGCGAGACGCCGGAGTCCAGCGCGGCCTCCACCAGCAGGGCCTCCACCTCGGGCGAGGTGGTGTAGCCGGAGGCCGTCATGGCGCCCTTCTCGCGGACCGTGGTGCGCAGCAACTCCACGGCGGCCGCGGTGGATTCGACGGCGACCGCGAAGGAGACCGGGCCGAAGCACTCGGTGCGGAAGACCGCGCGGTCGTCCGGCTTGTCGGCGTCCAGCTTGACCAGGGCCGGGGTGCGGAGGGTCGCGCCGGGGAAGTCCGGCGAGACCACCGCGCGCGGGGCGAGGGCGAGTTCGCCGTATTCGCCGCCGGCCGCGGCGGCCGAGCGCTGCAGCACGCCCGGGTTGACCACGGCGCCGAGGACGGCGGCGGCGCGGGCGTCGTCGGAGAGCAGGCCCTCGATGGCGGCGGCGAGGTCGGAGACCACCTGGTCGAAGGACTTGTCGCCCTGGTCGGTGCCGATGCCGCCGCGCGGGATCAGGACGTTCTGCGGGGTGGTGCACATCTGGCCGCTGTAGAGCGAGAGCGCGAAGGCCAGGTTGCCCAGCATGCCCTTGTAGTCGTCGGTGGAGTCGATCACGACCGCGTTCACGCCGGCCTTCTCGGTGTACACCTGGGCCTGCTTGGCGTGCTCCTCCAGCCAGTCGCCGAAGGCGGTGGAGCCGGTGTAGTCGATCATCTTGATCTCGGGCCGCACGGCGAGGGTCGCGGCGACCGTGCCGCCCTCGTGCTCGGCGGCCAGACAGACCAGGTTGGGGTCGAAGCCGGCCTCGGCGAGCACCTCGCGGGCGATGGCGACGGTCAGCGCCAGCGGCAGCACGGCCCGCGGGTGCGGCTTGACCAGCACCGGGTTGCCGGTGGCCAGCGAGGCGAACAGGCCGGGGTAGCCGTTCCAGGTGGGGAAGGTGTTGCAGCCGATCAGCAGCGCGAGGCCGCGCGGGACGACGGTGAACTGCTTGGTCATCACCAGCGGGTCGCGCTTGCCCTGCGGCTTGGTCCAGCCGGCCTGCTCGGGCAGCCGGGTCTGCTCGGCGTAGGCGTAGGCGACCGCCTCCAGGCCGCGGTCCTGGGCGTGCGGGCCGCCGGCCTGGAAGGCCATGCCGTAGGCCTGGCCGGTGGTGTGCATGACGGCCTGGGCGAACTCGTGCGAGCGGGCGTTGATCCGGTGCAGGATCTCCAGGCAGACGGCGGCGCGGGTCAGCGGGGAGGCGGCGGCCCACCCGGGCCGGGCGGCGGTCAGCGCGGCGATCAGCGCGTCCGGGCCGGCGTGCGGGTAGCCGATGCCCAGCTCGATGCCGTACGGGGAGGCCTCGCCGCCGACCTGGTCGCCGTCGGTGGGGTGGCCGTCGAGGGCGAAGGGCCGGCCGAGCAGGGCGTCGAAGGCGGCCTTGCCGTCCGCCGGGCCGCTCTCGCCGTAGGCCTTCGGGAACTCGGGGTAGGCGGACCAGTAGTCGCGCTTCGCGGCGGCGGCGAGCGCGGCGTCCAGGGTGGCCTGGTGGCGCTCGACCAGCTCGCCGACGAGGGGGTGGGTGACCGCTGCGGACATCTGTGCGCTCCTCAGGAGGGAGGACGGGACACGTCACAGGGTAACCGAACGATCGGTCGGCTCAAGAGGGTGCAGGGAACGGATTTCCGGCGGGAACGCGCCGGGGGCGCGTCCTGGTCGGACGCGCCCCCGGTGGTTCGTACTTCGTACGGAGTGTGGTTACGGAACGCCGAGCTCGAAGATCACGTACCCGGCGTACCAGCCCGAGGCGATCGCGCCGCTGCCCAGCACGGTCGCCAGCACCGGCCAGCTGAGCTTGCGCATCCCCACCGCGAGCGCGATGAACAGCGGGAACGCCGGCAGCAGGTAGCGCGAGACGTTGCCGAAGATGCCCAGGCTGCCGAGCACCGAGACGATGGTGGCCAGCGTGTAGGCGGTCAGCACCAGCGGCGGGCGCAGCCGGATCAGCAGCACGATCAGCACCGGCAGGCTGAACACGATCAGGGTGGCCAGCAGGTCCGGCACCGGGAAGGCGAACGGGTAGTCGCTGCGGCCCAGCAGCACGCCGCGGATCGCCTGCCAGGTGCCCTGGCCCCCGTCGAAGTAGTGCAGCCAGGCGTCGTGCTGGATCCGGAAGTAGCCGCCCCACTCGCCGGTCCGCCAGCCCACCCAGGCCACGTAGCCGAGCAGGCCGACCGGGGCCAGCACCATCGCGGTCAGCGGGCGCAGCACCCCGCTCTCCCGCCGGAACAGCTCCACCAGCGCGGCCAGGCCGACGGCGCCTATCAGCGCCGCCGCGGTCGGCCGGTTGAGCCCGGCGACCAGGGTGATCGCCCCGGCCGTGACCCACTGCTTGGTCATCGTGAAGTAGCAGGCCCAGGCGGCCAGCGCGACGAACAGCGAGTCCGAGTAGACCGCCCACTCGGCGCCCGAGCCCGGGGCGATCGCCCAGATCCCGGCCGCGATCACGCCCGCCTTGGCGCTGCCGGACAGCTTCTCCACCACGGCGAAGATCCCGGCGGCGGCGAACAGCGAGGCCACCACCGAGACCAGCATCCCGGCGCCGTAGGTGCCGAGGCCGGTGAGGTCCGAGGTCAGCCGGATCAGGCCGGGGTAGAGCGGGAAGAAGGCGGCCGAGTTCTGCTCGATGGTGAAGCCGGGCTGGCCGCCGGGGATCGGGACCAGCGCCGGGTGGTAGCCGAACTGGGCGACCTGCTGGTACCACCAGCCGTCCCAGCTGGCCAGCACGTCCCAGGGGTTGGCGCCGCCGCCGAACCGGGCCGGCTTCTTGGCGTAGTCGCCGCCGAAGGAGAGCAGCTTCATGAAGACGGTGAAGCCGATCAGCTTGAGCACCGCGTAGCACCACACGGCCGGTCCGTAGCGGAGCACCAGGGCCTGGGCACGGTCCTGCCAGCGGCTGGGGACGTCCTCCGGCTCCTCGCTGTGCTGTTCGGGCACGTCGGAGGAGACTGCCGGTATTGCGTTCATCAGCTGTGGACCCCAGCCTGCTGGACGTGGACGATCGTCCGCCGAGTCTAGGGCGTGTCTGGCAATTCCCGCCGGGCGCGCGGCGTCGGGGCACGCACCTCGCCGCGTTGTCGTCGGTCGCCAATGCTCCGCAGTGACTCCCTCCTCCGCCTTGCGATGCACGCACCCCGACGCCGCGCGCTGATCCGACGCGAATTGCCAGACACGCCCAGGGCCTGGGCTTTGCCGCAGGCATGGACCGACCGGACCCGACCGGACCCGATCGCGTACGGCGCGGGGCGGCCGGGGATACTCGGAGGATGGCCGATCACACCACGCGCACCGCCTACACCGTCGAGTCACTGCTCGCCGTGACCGTCGACGTGTTCAACGAGCGCGGATACGACGGCACGTCGATGGAGGACCTGTCCCGGGCGGCCGGGATCTCCAAGTCCTCGATCTACCACCATGTCCGCGGCAAGGAGGAGTTGCTGCGGCTGGCCGTCGGACGGGCGCTGGACGGGCTGTTCGGGATCCTGGCCGAGCCGGCGGCGGTGGCCGGCCCGGCGGTGGAGCGGCTGGAGCACGTGGTGCGGCGGACCGCGGAGGTGCTGCTGGCGGAGCTGCCGTACGTGACGCTGCTGCTGCGGGTGCGCGGCAACACGGCCACCGAGCTGTGGGCGCTGGAGCGGCGGCGGGACTTCGACCACCAGGTGGCGGAGCTGGTGCGGGCGGCCGTCGCGGACGGCGCGCTGCGCGGGGACGTGGAACCGCGGCTGGCGACCCGGCTGCTGTTCGGGATGATCAACTCGATCGTGGAGTGGTACCGGCCGGGGCTGAAGGGCGCAGACGGGGTCGCGGACGCGGTGGTGCACCTGGCCTTCGACGGGCTGCGGGCGCGCTGATCGGCTGACCCGGGGGCGCCGTCAGTCCGGGGGGACCTGGTCGGTCTCTTCGAACACCAGCATGGTTCGTGTGCCGAGCACCTGTGGGATGGACTGGATGCGGTTGAGCACGAGCTCCCGCAGGGCGTGGTTGTCGGCGGTGTGCACCAGCAGCAGGACGTCGAAGTCCCCGCCGACCAGGGCGATGTGGGCGACCCCGGGCAGCTCCAGCAGCTGCTCGCGCACGGTCCGCCAGGAGTTCTGCACGATCTTCAGGGTGATGTACGCGGACGCGCCCTGACCTGCCCGTTCGTGGTCCACCCGGGCCGTGAAACCGCGGATGACGCCGTCCTCGACCATCCTGGAGATCCGGGCGTAGGCGTTGGCCCGGGACACGTGCACCCGCTCGGCCACCGAGCGGATCGAGGCGCGACCGTCCTGCTGCAGCAGCCGCAGGATCGACCGGTCGACCCGGTCGAGTCTGGACATCTGTTCAGCCGACATGACCCCCCACCCTCGCCGATTGGACACACTGCCACCAGTCGACCGCCGCTCGGGCCGAATGTCCACCACCTTGTCACGCTTCTGGTCAAGATGAACAGACGACCGAACAATCGGTAGGGAGCCCCCGCCACCCCTGGAGGTGCCCCGAGATGACCGTTCTCGACCACAGACACCACACCGGAGTGCCCGGCTGGATGCCCGGGGCCACCGCCCCGCGCACCGATCCGGCCCCGCTCCTCCCGGACGCCTCCCCCGTCCGGGTGCTCGGCACCCCGGCGCTGGAGAAGTACGATCCGGCGCTGCTGCGCGAGCTCTACCGGCGACTCGTCGTCGGCCGCCGCTACAACCAGCAGGCGACCACCCTGACCAAGCAGGGCCGCCTCGCCGTCTACCCGGCCTCCACCGGGCAGGAGGCCTGCCAGGTCGCCGCCGCGCTGGTGCTCGGCGAGCAGGACTGGCTGTTCCCCAGCTACCGGGACACCCTCGCCGTGGTCTCCCGCGGCGTCGACCCGCTGGAGGCGCTCACCCTGCTGCGCGGCAACGCCCATACCGGTTACGACCCCCGCGCCAGCCGGACCGCGCCGCTCTGCACCCCGCTCGCCACCCAGGCCCCGCACGCCGTCGGACTGGCGCACGCCGCCCGGCTGCGCGGCGAGCCGGTGGTCGCGCTGGCCGTGCTCGGCGACGGCGGCACCAGCGAGGGCGACTTCCACGAGGCGCTGAACTTCGCCGCCGTGCTGCGGGCGCCGGTCGTCTTCCTGGTGCAGAACAACGGCTACGCGATCTCCGTTCCGCTCAGCTCCCAGTCCGCCGCGCCCAGCCTGGCCCACAAGGCGGTCGGCTACGGCATGCCGGGCCGGCTGGTGGACGGCAACGACGCGCCCGCCGTGCACTCGGTGCTCGCCGAGGCCGTCGCGCGCGCCCGGGCCGGCGAGGGCCCGACCCTGGTCGAGGCGCTGACCTACCGGATCGAGGCCCACACCAACGCCGACGACGCCACCCGCTACCGCACCGAACCCGAGGTGGAGGCCTGGCGGGAGCACGACCCGATCCTGCTGATGGACCGCGCGCTGCGCGGACTCGGCATCCTGGACGACGGGCTGGTGCAGGACGCGGCGGACGAGGCGGAGGCGCTGGCGGCCCGGATGCGGGCCGAGTTCCACGCCGACCCGGAGCTCGACCCGATGGCGCTGTTCGCCCACGTCTACGCCGAGCCGACCCCGCAACTGCGGGAGCAGGCAGCCCAGTTGTCCGCCGAGCTGGCCGCCGAGGCCGAGGTGCAGCACTGATGTCGACCGCTACCCCGGTACGTACTTCGAGCATGGCGCAGGCGCTCAACTCGGCGCTGCGGGACGCCCTGCGGGAGGACCCGACCGTCCACGTGCTCGGTGAGGACGTCGGCGCGCTCGGCGGCGTCTTCCGGATCACCGACGGGCTCACCGCCGAGTTCGGCCCCGACCGCTGCCTGGACACCCCGCTGGCCGAGGCCGGCATCCTCGGCACCGCGATCGGCATGGCGATGTACGGGCTGCGCCCGGTGGTCGAGATGCAGTTCGACGCCTTCGCCTACCCGGCGCTGGAGCAGCTCTTCTCGCACGTCGCCAAGATGCGCAACCGCACGGCGGGCCGGCTGCCGCTGCCGATCACCGTGCGCATCCCGTACGGCGGCGGCATCGGCGGGGTCGAGCACCACAGCGACGCCTCCGAGGCGTACTACGCGAGCACCCCCGGCCTGCACGTGGTCACCCCCGGGACGGTCGCCGACGCCTACGGGCTGCTGCGCGCCTCGATCGCCTCCGACGACCCGGTGGTCTTCCTGGAGCCCAAGCGGCTCTACTGGGGCAAGGCCGAGTTCGATCCGACCGCGCCGGTCGAGCCGATCGGTCGGGCCGCGCTGCGGCGGACCGGGACCTCCGCCGTCCTGATCACCTACGGACCCTCGCTGCCGGTCTGCCTGGAGGCGGCCGAGGCGGCGAAGGCCGAGGGATGGGACCTCGCGGTACTGGACCTGCGCACCCTGGTGCCCTTCGACGACGAGACGGTCACCCGGGTGGTGCGCTCGATCGGGCGGGCCGTGGTGGTGCACGAGGCGACCGGCTTCGGCGGCACCGGCGCGGAGATCGCCGCCCGGGTCACCGAGCGCTGCTTCCACCACCTGGCCGCGCCGGTGCTGCGGGTCACCGGCTTCGACATCCCGTACCCGCCGCCGATGCTGGAGCACCACCACCTGCCCGGGGTGGACCGGATCCTGGACGCGGTCGCCCGGCTGCAGTGGGAGGACTGAGGATGATGCCCGTCGTACGGGAGTTCCGGCTGCCCGACCTCGGTGAGGGACTCACCGGGGCGGAGGTGGTGCGCTGGATGGTCGAGGTCGGCGAGGTGATCGCGGTCGACCAGCCGGTGGTGGAGGTGGAGACGGCGAAGGCCGTGGTGGAGGTGCCCTGTCCGTACGGCGGGGTGGTCACCGCGCGGTACGGGGCGGAGGGGGAGGAGATCGCGGTCGGCGCGCCGTTGGTGACGGTCGCGGTGGCCTCGGGGGGCGGTGCGGAGGCCGCCGGTGACGCGCCGGCCGAGCTGTCCGGGCTGTCCGCCGAGGTGGAGCGGCCGTTGGTCGGGTACGGGGTCGTCGAGTCCAAGGGCGGGCGGCGGCGCCGGGTCGGGGCGGCGGGCGTGGGGGCCGCACCGGTGGCTCCCGTGGCTGTTGCGGTTGTTGCGGCTCCGGTGACTGCCGTTCCGATGGCTGCTGCCGTTCCGGTCGTGGTGCCGGTGATCTCGCCGCTGGTGCGGCGGCTGGCCCGGGAACAGGGGGTCGACCTGGCCGGGCTGGTCGGCAGCGGGCCGGACGGGCTGATCATGCGGGCGGACGTGGAGCGGGCGGTCGCGGCCAAGGTGGCCGCTCCGGCGGTCGCGGCCGCCGTGGTCGCCGCCGCCGCTCCGGCGGTCGAGGGCGTCCCGCTGCGCGGACTGCGCAAGGCGGTGGCCGAGAAGCTCAGCCGCAGCCACCGGGAGATTCCCGCCGCGACCTGCTGGGTGGACGTGGATGCCACCGAACTGATGCTGCTGCGGAGGCAGTTGAACGCGACCCCCGGTCCGAAGGTGAGCGTGCTGGCACTGCTCGCCCGGATCTGCACGGTCGCGCTGGCGCGCTTCCCCGAGCTCAACTCCAGTGTCACCGGCGACGGTTCGGGCATCGTCCGGCACCCGGCGGTGCACCTGGGCTTCGCCGCCCAGGGCGAACGCGGACTGGTCGTCCCGGTGGTCCGGGACGCGCAGGCCCGCAGCACCGAGCAACTCGGCGAGGAGCTGCGCCGGTTGACCGAGTCCGCGCGCAGCGGCTCGCTCACTCCGGCCGAACTGACCGGCGGCACCTTCACGTTGAACAACTACGGGGTGTTCGGCGTGGACGGCTCCACCCCGATCCTCAACCACCCCGAGGCGGCGATGCTCGGGGTCGGCCGGATCGTGGCCAAACCCTGGGTGCACGGCGGTGAGTTGGCGGTTCGCGAGGTGACGCAGCTGTCGTTCACCTTCGACCACCGGGTCTGCGACGGCGGGACGGCCGGCGGCTTCCTGCGGTTCGTGGCGGACTGCGTCGAGCAGCCGGGGATGCTGCTGCGGCAGCTCTGAGCGGGCCGGAACGAGGCCGCTGTGAGCAGGGCGGGGTCGCCCTGGGTGTGCTGCTCGGCACTCAGGGCGACACCGATCGAGTGAGAGTAGCGCGTTCCCGGGCCGGGCGTCCGGGCTTCGCGTGATTTGTCGGATGAGTATTCCGGGCGTGCCACGCTGCCTAGGCGTCAGCAGAGACAAGCCAGGTGGTGGCGCAGGCCGGCCGGAGGCGAAACGATTCTCTTGGGTACTCGAAACGTAGCGGTGAAGTCCCGCAGAACACTTCTGATCCGCACCGGGCACGGCTCGGCGGGGGCGGCCGCCGTCCCGGGGCTGCCGGAGACGCCGGAGGTGCCGGTGGTGGAGGCCCCGGTGGCGGGCGTGCCCGTTCTGGAGCCCGCTCCCGTCCTGGAGTCGGCTCCCGTTCCGGAGCCGGTGCGGCCGGTGATCCCGGAGCCGCCCGCCCACCCGCCGGCCGTTCCCGCGCCCAGCCATCCGGAGACGCCCTCGACCACCGGCACCGCCCCCGCCTTCCGGCCCCTGTTCACCGATGCCCCCAGCCTCAACTGGTCAGGCCCCGGCGACAGTTGGACCGAAGCGTGGGCCGCCCAGCAGACGCCGGCCGGTGGACGGCTCCCGTCCCCTCCGCAGCTGCCGGCCGCGCCGCCCGCCGTCGGCCCGGGCGGCGCCGTCGACGAACTCCCGCTCACCGCAAGGGACATCGAGCTGATCCGGGCCAGCCTCGCGGTCGTCGAGCCGGTCGCGGACCGGGCCACCGCGCACTTCTACGCCCTGCTCTTCCTCCAGCACCCCGAGGTCCGCTCGCTCTTCCCGGCCGCCATGGACGTCCAGCGCGACCGGCTGTTCCGCGCCCTGCTGTCCGCCGCCCGCGGTGCCGAGGACCCGGCCGCGCTGCGCACCCGGCTGAGCGCGCTCGGCCGCGGCCACCGCCGCTACGGCACCCTGACCGGCCACTACGCCCCGGTGGGGGAGTGCCTGGTGCAGGCGCTGGCCCGCTACGCGGGCGGCCGGTGGGACGCCGACACCGAACTGGCCTGGCGCCGCGCCTACCGGCTGATCTCCACCCTGATGATCGAGGCCGCCGAGGAGGCCGCCCGCACCTCTCCGCCGTGGTGGCAGGGCGAGGTGGTGCGGCACGAGCGCCGTACCCGGGACGTCGCGGTGCTCACCGTCCGCCCGGACCAGGCCTACCCGTTCCGGGCCGGCCAGTACTGCAGCCTGGAGACCCCCTGGTGGCCGCGGGTCTGGCGGCACTACTCCTTCGCCTCCGCGCCCCGCCCGGACGGGCTGCTGACCTTCCACGTCAAGGCCGTCCAGGCGGGCTGGGTGAGCAACGCGCTGGTGCACCGGGCCGCCCCCGGGGACGTGCTGCGGCTGGGGGCGGCGGACGGGGCGATGACCGTCGACCACACCGCCGGTGCCGACCTGCTCTGCCTCGGCGGCGGCACCGGCATCGCGCCGATCCGCGCGCTGGTCGAGGAGGCGGCCGAGTACGGCGCCGTCGGCGGCCGTAGCGTCGAGGTGTTCTACGGGGCCCGCAGCGCGGCCGAGTTGTACGAGCTGGACGCGCTGCGCGACCTGGCCGGACGGCTGCCCTGGCTGACCGTACGGCCGGTGCTGTCCGGCACCGGCCCGGCCGAGGGCGCGCTGACCGGTGAACTCCCCGAGGTGGTGGGCCGGTTCGGGCCGTGGCCGGGGCGGGAGGCGGTGCTCAGCGGTCCGCCCGCGATGGTCCGGCGCGGGGTCGCGGCGCTGCTCGCTGCGGGCCTGCCGGCCGAGCGGATCCGGCACGACCTGGTCGGCGAACTCGCCGCGGGTTGAGGACACTTGATCGGCGCGGGCCGGGGGCAACGGTCCGCGCCGGGGGATCAGCCCAGATCGGGAGCGAGGAGTGCGCGGATGCCCTCGATGTTGGCCGCCAGGTACGCCCGCAGCCGGGGCGGGACGACGTTCACCGAGGTCACGCCCTCGCGGGTGAACGGCAGTCGGACCACCTGGTACTCGCCGTTGGGGTCGGTCACCTCCGGCCCGTGCCGCCGGCTGAGGTCCATCGAGGCCAGCCGGCAGACGAAGAAGTGCTGCACCTTGACCCCGTGCGGGTGCAGCAGGGTGCCGTCGTCGTGGAGGGTGTGGCTGATGGTGTCGACGAAGGCGGGCACCACGTCCACCACCTTGCCGCCCAACTCCTCGTCCACCTCGCGGTGCAGCGCCTCGACCACCGTGCGGTCGTCCCGCTCGACCCCGCCGCCCGGGGTGATCCAGTACGGGTGCGGAGCGCCGGGCCGGACCCGCCGGATCAGCACGATCGAGGCCGGGCCGTACGGGTCGTCCGGATCCAGTTCCAGCAGGATCGCCCGCGCGGTCCGTTTGACCACCGGGCGCAGCGGCGGGGTTCGGTTGTCGGGGCCCATGGCGACCTCCGGAGCTGGAACGTTGTGCGGGAGTCTCCCGCGCCGGGCGGGAGCCGAAACGCCGACCCGGGCGGGTGCATCCGTTCGGGGTCCCGCCGTGCTCCCGTGGTCGGCCGTCGGGCGGATCGGCCCGTCCCCGGCGTCCGGAGGACCACCGTTCGGCTTCTGAATCCGCCCGTTCGTCCCCGCACGCCCCTTGTCGGAAGCGGTCCGGGGGCCGGTGCGCTCCTCGTTCACCATTTGAAAAAGCGCACCTTGTCCACTACCTCCCCAAACGTGGACGATGAGGATCGAACGTGGATCGCTTGTATAAAACCGTCGAAAACATGTCCGGCCGCCGGCGGAACCCTCAATCCCCACCCCGAGGCCGGGCAGAAAAGAGGTACTGGCGCCATGCAGCACAGCACAGTCCAGGGGCACCTGGTGATGAACCTCGTGGTCTCGCCCGAGTTGTCCTTCAGCATCGTGGCGGACCTGGCGTACGAGCCCGGCGATCCGTACGCGGTCCGCTTCACCTTCCACCTGCCCGGTGACGCCCCGGTCACCTGGGTCTTCGCGCGCGAACTGCTGCTGGACGGCCTGAGCGGCCCGTCCGGCGAGGGCGACGTGCACATCCATCCGGTGGGCGGGGAGCTCTCGGAGGTCTGCATCGCGCTCCACTCCCCCAACGGGGACGCGGTGCTGCGCTCCTCGGTGTCGCCGCTGCTCG
The DNA here is from genome assembly GCF_040303245.1 of Kitasatospora sp. NPDC096077. Taxonomy (NCBI): domain Bacteria; kingdom Bacillati; phylum Actinomycetota; class Actinomycetes; order Kitasatosporales; family Streptomycetaceae; genus Kitasatospora; species Kitasatospora sp. NPDC096077. Next base: position 22,786 of record NZ_JBEOSV010000086.1, read on the forward strand.
CCTTCCTGGCGCGCACCGACCGGCTGGTGCCGATGGGGCAGGAGGTCACCGGCCGGGAGCTCGACGCCCACCTCGCGGACATCCTCCGGGGCTGCGACGCGGGGTGAGCGCCCCGGGCGCCGGGGCAGCGGCGACGGAAGGGGCCCGTACCCGGTGGACCACCCGGGTACGGGCCCCTTTCGCGGCCGGTCACGATGCCGGTCACGACGCCGGTCAGTCGTCGTCCAGGGCCAGGTGCAGACCCCAGGACACCAGGCTGACGATCAGTGAACCGACCAGCGCGGAACCGAAGTTGACCACGTGGAAGTCCAACGACAGCCGGGTGGACGCCCAGGAGGTGAGCAGCAGCATCAGGGCGTTGATCACAAAGGTGATCAGGCCCAGGGTGAGGATGAACAGCGGGAACGAGAACAGCTTCACGACCGGCTTGATCAGCCAGTTGATCAGGCCGAAGACGACGGCCACGCCGAGCACCGTCAGGGCCTTGTGCTGCCAGTCGGCCTTGCCCTCGGCGAGTTGGATGCCGCTGACGATCCAGGCGGCGACCCAGATGGCCGCCGCGTTGATCAGTGTTTTGATGACGAAACCCTTCATGCCGCCCAAGCCTGACAGGCGCCGCGGCCCGGGGGAAGCTCCCGCCGGACGAGTTGGTGTTGAATGCCCCTGGTCCCGGAGGTGGACGGGACGCATCCCGACCGGCGGGGCAGGAGGAGCGCGAGCAGCGCGCGGAGGAGGACGACAGCGGTGAAGATGTTCCGGCTGGACGAACTGGACGCCGAGCGGGCGGCCAACGACGGCGCCTACCTGCGCTTCCTGCGCGAACCGCGGATGTCCGCCGGGCTGTACGCGCTCTCCCCCGGCGACACCGACACCCAGACCGCGCACGACCAGGACGAGATCTACCAGGTGATCAGCGGTCGCGCCGAGCTGACCGTCGGCGCCGAGACCGCGACCGTCGGGCGCGGCAGCGTGGTGTACGTCCCGGCCGGCACCCCGCACCGGTTCCACCACATCACCGAGGAACTACGGGTGCTGGTGGTGTTCTCCCCGCCGGAGGACTGAACCCCGGAGGACTGAACTCCGGAGAGCGGGCCCCGGAGGACCGGACGCGGGCGGACCGGACGACGGAGGACCGGACGCGGCTGCCGGGGCCGGTCGGGCTAGGGTCGTTCGCATGACCCGTAGCCTCAGCCTCACCGACGAGCTCTGGGCGTCGATCGAGCCGATCTACGCCGAGATCCTCGCCCACCCCTTCATCGGCGGCCTCACCGACGGCACCCTGCCGCGCGACGCCTTCCGCCACTTCGTCGTCCAGGACTCGCACTACCTGCGCGACTACGCCCGCGCACTCGCCGTCTGCGCCGCCAAGGCGCCCGGCGAGGCGGACGTCCGGGCCTTCGCGGACGACGCGGTCGGCGCGCTCGCCGCCGAACAGGGCATGCACGCCGAGTTCCTGACCGCCTTCGGCGGTACCGCCGCGGAGGCCGCCGCCGAGCCGGTGCTGCCGACCACCCGGGCCTACACCAGCTACCTGCTGGCCACCGTCTACGGCGGGTCCTTCGCCGAGGCGCTCGGCGCGGTGCTGCCCTGCTACTGGATCTACGCCCGGGTCGGCGAGGCCCTGCTCGCCCAGGGCTCCCCCGACCCGCTGTACGCCAAGTGGATCGGCACCTACGGCGACGAGGCCTTCCAGTCCGTGGTCCGCCGGGTGCTGGCGCTCACCGACCGGATCGGCGAGGAGCTCTCGGCGGCCGAACGGCGAAGGGTGGTCGAGCACTTCGGGACCACCTCGCGCTACGAGTGGATGTTCTGGGACGCCGCCTGGCGCGGGGAGCGCTGGCCGGTCTGACCGGTTCACCCGCCGTTTCTCGGGGGTCCCCCCGGGGGTGCGGATAGGGGTGATCTAGGGGTTCTCTCCGGGCCGCAGGCCCTCGTTCCGGCGTCTGCGCCCCCGTACGATCGAAGTGTCGAAGCAAGCGGGATGCGGCCACCGGACGGCAGCCGACCCGAGGGGAGAAGGAGAACCGACATGGCTGAGCTCTGGAAGTCGCTGCCCTCCTGGGTGCGCAACATCGTCATCCCGGTGCTGGTCCTGGTGCTGGCCTGGAACATCATCGCCTTCGTCTTCGGCGTCGTCGGCGCCCTGCTGAGCATCGTGATCAAGCTGCTGGTGGTCGTCGGCATCGCCGCCGCCGTGGTGATCCTGGTGAAGAAGGCCGCCAAGAGCTGACCCCGCTCCGCGCGCCGCACGTCGGACTCCGCGCGGAGCGCCTCCGGAGGCCCGGTACCCCGTTCGCGGGGGCCGGGCCTCGGCCTTTTCCCGGTCGTCCCCCGCCGCCGCCCCGGTCTCGCCCCGGTCGCGCCCCGGTCCTGTCCCGGCCGGATCCGTTTCGGGGGACCGTCTGGACCTGCGGCGATCGGCTCGCTACCGTGTTGGGCGTCATGTGCAGGCAACACCGCCTGCGACGCGGGAGCTCGGAGCACCGGGCTGAGAGGACGCTGACCGGACCGTCGACGGACGGACCGACGGCTGCGTCGACCGCAGGAACCTGGACCGGGTAATGCCGGCGTAGGGAGTATGAGGTCAGATGACCACGTTCGAAGCACAGCCGCAGTCTGCCCAGGGCGCCCCCAGCAGCGAGCGCACCGGCTACCCGACGCCGGCCTGGCGCAAGGCCTACCGCGACGGATCCCGCCCCGACCTGCGGGTCCCGTACCGCGAGGTGCAGCTCACCAACGGCCGGACCGTCCCGCTGTACGACACCTCCGGCCCGTACACCGACCCGGCGTACGAGCCCGACGTCCGGCGCGGCCTGCCCGCCCTGCGCGACGCCTGGATCCGCCAGCGCGGCGACGTCGAGGAGTACGACGGCCGCGAGGCGCGCCCCGAGGACGACGGCATCAAGCACACCTCGCCGCGCGGCGGGAACCTGCGGAACCTGGACGCGGTCTTCCCCGGCCGCCCGCGCCGTCCGCTGCGCGGTCGCGGCGGTGTCGCCGTCACCCAACTCGCCTACGCCAGGCGGGGCGTGGTGACGCCGGAGATGGAGTACGTGGCCCTCCGGGAGGGCCTGGAGCCGGAGTTCGTGCGGGACGAGGTGGCCCGCGGCCGGGCCGTCATCCCGGTGAACGTGAACCACCCCGAGGTGGAGCCGGCCGTCATCGGCACCAACTTCCTGGTGAAGATCAACGCCAACATCGGCAACTCCGCCGTCACCTCCTCGATCGAGGAGGAGGTGGAGAAGATGACCTGGGCCACCCGCTGGGGTGCCGACACCGTCATGGACCTCTCCACCGGCCGCAACATCCACACCACCCGCGAGTGGATCCTGCGCAACTCCCCCGTGCCGATCGGCACCGTGCCGCTCTACCAGGCCCTGGAGAAGGTGGACGGCAAGGCCGAGGAGCTGAGTTGGGAGGTGTACCGGGACACCGTCATCGAGCAGTGCGAGCAGGGCGTCGACTACATGACCGTGCACGCCGGCGTGCTGCTGCGGTACGTCCCGCTCACCGCGCGCCGCAAGACCGGCATCGTCTCGCGCGGCGGCTCGATCATGGCCGCCTGGTGCCTGGCGCACCACCAGGAGAACTTCCTCTACACCAACTTCGAGGAACTCTGCGACATCCTGGCGGCCTACGACGTCACCTTCTCGCTCGGTGACGGCCTGCGCCCCGGCTCCATCGCCGACGCCAACGACGAGGCGCAGTTCGCCGAGCTGCAGACCCTCGGCGAGCTCGGCCGGATCGCCCGCGAGCGCGGCGTCCAGGTGATGATCGAGGGCCCGGGCCACGTCCCGATGCACAAGATCAAGGAGAACATGGATCTCCAGAAGGAGATCTGCGACGAGGCGCCGTTCTACACCCTCGGCCCGCTCACCACCGACGTCGCCCCCGGCTACGACCACATCACCTCGGGCATCGGCGCCGCGATGATCGCCTGGTGGGGCACCGCGATGCTCTGCTACGTCACGCCCAAGGAGCACCTGGGCCTGCCCAACCGGGACGACGTCAAGACCGGCGTGATCACCTACAAGATCGCCGCGCACGCCGCCGACCTCGCCAAGGGCCACCCCGGCGCCCAGGCCTGGGACGACGCCCTCTCCGACGCCCGGTTCGAGTTCCGCTGGGAGGACCAGTTCAACCTGGCCCTCGACCCGGAGACCGCCCGCGACTTCCATGACGAGACCCTCCCCGCCGAACCCGCCAAGACGGCCCACTTCTGCTCGATGTGCGGCCCGAAGTTCTGCTCGATGAAGATCTCCCAGAAGATCCGCGACGAGCACGGCGACGGCTCCACGGCCGTCTCCAGCGACTTCGACGCCGAGGCCCTGGCCGGCATGGCGGAGAAGTCCGCCGAGTTCGCGGCCCAGGGCAACAAGGTCTACCTCCCGCTGGTCGACTGACGCCGGACATCGGTCACCTGAGCGCCGTCCCGACCGACTCGGGGCGGCGCTCCATCGCCCGGAACTCCTACAGTCGGCCGGAAGCGTCGTCCTATGCTCGGCCCGTGACGCTCTACTTCGCCCCCGAGGCAGCACTCGGTAAGGACCGCGACGCGTTTCGAGGCCGTTGGGAGGATCGCCTCTGGTTGAACGTTCCTGGACCCTTCTACGGAGGCGAGACCGACACCTGCCGGACGGGCCGGATCTCCGCGCCCCGACATGTCCTCTATGGAGGCGAGTACCTGACCGAGTACGTCTACCGCCAGCCCCGGACTCCGGCGGAAGTCGCCCTGCTGGTCGAAGCGGCCGACTGCGACCCGTTCCTCGGCTACGGCTGCGACGGTGATGTGCGATGGACGCCCGAGACCGTGCGGGAGTGGTGGCGCGACCGCGACCGGATCACGCACTACCTCTCCGGCCAGGACTGGGACGGCATCGACTGGGCGGAGCAGGGAGTGGCCGCCGCAGTTCGTGACTACGCGTCCTACATTGCCGGAGACCTCGCGGCAGACCTGCGGATCTACCTCTACCGGCTGGAGGAAGGCAGGTCTCCTACGTCGGACGACCGATTGCCCGGGCTGTAGACGGCAGTGCTCCAATGTGCTGGTTTCGGGCTGAAGTTGTCGTCGATGAAGATCAGCAAAAGCATCGATGAGCGGTTCGGGAACGGCCAGGCGTCACCGGAGTACGACGAGACGGCTGCCGAGGGCATGAAGGCCATGTCTGAGGAGTTCAAGGTCAGGGCAACAAGGTGCACCTCCCGATGGTGGACTGACCCCAGGACGCCTGAGCGCCGCCCCGATTACCTCGGGGCGGCGCTTCGTCGTTCTCGGGCGCCCGAAATCGCGTGGACGGGTCGGGCGGCCGGGTGCTGCCATGGGGGCGGCTTTCCATGCTGGAACAGATGATCTGTCGTACCGTCATAGTGTCTGCACAGAGCTGTCTTTGGGGGAACACATGGTCAGACGAGTGGCGAAGGCGGGAGTGTTCGTGACGCTCACGGCGCTCTCGCTCACCGCGTGTGGAGGTTCGTCGGATCCAGGTGATTCCAAGGAGTCCCGGACGCAGATCCCGGCTGCCTCGGCGTCCCGGTCCGTCCCGTCTATCGATCCGATTCCGGCGGCGTTCGACCGTGCGAAGGGATGGGAGGTTGCGTCGGGCAAGGACGGGCACCTGGGCAGTCCGGCTGTCGCGCCCGACGCGGGACTGATCCTGTTCCGTTCGATCTCCGAGAACAGGGCGACCGTGAGCGTCCTCGCCTACGACGCGAAGACCGGCGCGATCCGCTGGCGGAGCCAGCCGGTTGCCAATCTGACGCGCGACAACCTGGACGCCTACGCGACGGTGTTCGTGACGCACAAGGGCGGTAAGGAATATGCGGTGCTCGCGGTCACGGGTACCGAAGGCGGGGACGGTGTGAACCCGGGGAGCGGCATCACGCGGCTTGCCGCGTACGACACGGCGGCCAGTGGTGAGGCGATTCCGGTCAAGGAGACCACAGTGCCGGACAAGGCCACCCGCTACGGTGTTCAGCGTGACGGCGGCCTCGCCACGGTGCAGTTGGACGGGTCCGCCGCAGTGGTGGACGTGCTCTCGGGCCAGGTCACCACGTACGGCCGGAACGACCCTGCCTTGAACGCCCCCAAGCCCTGCGAGCCAGCCGTCGGCTCGTGCAACACGGGTACGGGCGTCGCAGGGCTGACCCAGGCAGGCCCGCTGGTTCAGGGCCGGGGCGCTTTCTGGGCGCTCGGCGGCTGGTTCAGCGGCGACGTGGTACCCGCAGGGGCGAGCGCCATCGTGGGCTCCAGCACAGTGATGGCTTACGGATCACCCGATGGCCACGTCGTGGCTGCTTGGCCGCCCACCGGGCACGACAGCGACAGGTCCGTCTGGGCCGTGCACGATGGCGGGACTGGCCAAGTACTCGCCACGGTCGAGTGCGCGGGGAAGAAGGCCACACCCCGACTTTCGTCAGACGGCCGGTTCCTGATCGCCGACCTCGCGGTCTTCGACCTGCAGGCGAAGAAGGGCTACTGCTTGGAGGCGACCGGCGCCCGCGATCTCTTTCAACTGGCCACGGTGGACAAGGACGGAACGGCGTACGGCATTGCCAAGACACCCACCGGCGGCCTGAGCGATACACCGACCTCAGTCACCCTGGCCACCGGCCAGGCATCTACGCTCCCGGCCGGGACGCTCGTCCCGGACCTGATCGATGCAGACACCGCGGTCTTCGGCATGGAGAGCGACGTCAGCCCTGTCTTTGTCTACCCGCGGCGCTGACCCTGTCACGGCGCACTGAGCTGTCCCCGAGTCGCGCTCCGATGTCTACCTCCCGCTGGTCGACTGACGTACGCACGCGGCCATGACGGACGCCGCTTCCGGAGGCTGACCTCCGGAAGCGGCGTCCGGCGTTTTCCGGCCCGCTTCCGGCCGTGCGCTGCTATATTCAAAGGTGTTGTTTGTCTTATATATAGGGGGCCTGTATGAGCGTGACAACCATCGACCTGGACGATGACGCCTTGGCGAAGGCTCTGCGATTCTCCGGAGGCGCGACCAAGAAGGACGTGGTGAACACCGCGCTCCGCGAGTACGCCGAGAGACACGAGCGGGCTGCCCGGCGGGCTCGGCACATGCAGGCTGCCCGGGAGTGGGACTACGAAGGCTGGCAGCAGCTCCATGACGTCGAGAAGCGGGGAGCGGAGTGATCCGTTACCTCGCGGACTCCACTGCCGTATGGCGCCTGCTTCGCGAGCAGCACCTGAATGATGCGTGGGGGGAGGACATCGACCTGCGCGTGATCGGGTCGTGCGCTCCCCAGCGCACCGAGTTCCGGCGTTCCGCCCGCAACCTCGTCCATTACGAGCAGATGGGCGAGATGTTCGCCGATCTGTACCCCGACGTGCCCCTGCCGAAGAACATGTGGGGCTGGATCGAGTCCGCCCAGTTCCGGCTCGCCCAGAGCGGTGGAGCTGTCCGGGCGCTGTCCACCGTCGATCTGATGATCTGCGCCACCGCGGCCCACCACGGGTTGATCGTCCTGCACGACGACAACGACTTCGCCACCGCCGCCGGGGTGCTGACCGACGTGCTTCAGCGCAACGTCCGCGACGCTCCGAGCCAGGCGTCCTCAGGAGGTGGCGCCGGGGACGTCCTGGGGGTACCAGCGGAGTTCGACGGTGTTGCCGTCCGGGTCCTGGACGTAGAGGGAGGTGGCGGTGCCGCGGGCGCCGTAGCGGGGGCCGGGGCCGTCGAGGACGGTGAAGACGCCGGAGTCGACGACCTCCTGCCAGTCGAGGGGTTCGACGGTGAGGCAGATGTGGTCGACGTTGGACTCGTGGCGGGGGCGGTGGAACAGGTCGATGATCGTCCCGGGGGAGACCCGGACGGAGGGGAAGGAGACCTGGCCGGCCCGCCACTCGTCGACCCGGACCGGCTCCAGGCCGAGCAGGCCGGTGTAGAAGGCGAGCGACCGCTCGATGTCGGCGACGTTGAGGACCAGGTGGTCGAGGGCGACGACGCGCATGGTGATCGGCTCCGGTGGTGAGGGTTCGGTGGGGACGGGTTCCACGATCCTCCGGCCGGGAGTGATCTTCAACGGCTGATCGCCGTACGATCGTTGAGTCGGGCTGAACGATGCCGGGCGGGGAACGGGGGCGGCATGCTGGAGCGGCTGGAGGTCGAGGTCCTCCTCGCACTCACCGAGGAACTGCACTTCGGCCGGACGGCCGAGCGGCTGGGTCTGAGCACCGGCCGGGTCAGCCAGGTGGTGCGGAAGCTCGAACGCCGGATCGGTGCACCGCTGTTCGAGCGCACCAGCCGTTCCGTGCGGCCCACCCCGGTGGGGCGGCAGCTGGCGGCGGACCTCGGGCCGGCGGTGGCCGCGATGGCGGAGGCGCTGCGGCGGGCGGTGGACGCCGGGCGGGGGGTGACCGGCGAGCTGCGGGTGGCGTTCCTCGGGGAGTGGACGGCGCCCGTGCTGCTCAAGGTGGTGGCGCTGTTCGGCGAGCGGCACCCGGACTGCCGGGTGGCCGTGCGGGAGGTGCAGCTGTCCAACTCCCGTGCCAGCCTGGAGGACGGCTCGATCGACGTCCTGGTCGCCTCCTACCCGTTCGACGGCATGGCCGTCGGCCCGGTGCTGCTCACCGAGCGCCGGGTGCTGGCCCTCCCGGCCGGGCACCCGTTGGCGGCCGAGGCCTCGGTGTCGCTCGACGTGCTGGCGGACCACCCGGTGGTGCAGTACCCGGCGGTGACCTCGGTCGGCTTCAAGCGGGACCGCACCCCGGACCGCACCCCCTCGGGACGGCCCGTCCCCAAGGGGCCGTCCGGCGGGACCTTCTCCGAGATGCTCAGCCTGGTCGCGATGGGCCGGGGCGTCCTCCCGGTCGGCGAGCTCTGCCGGCTCTACTACCCGCGCCCCGACCTCGCCTACGTCCCGATCCACGATGCGCCACCCATCGAGCGCGGCCCGGTCTGGCGCCCGGGCAACACCACCGAGCGGGTCCGCGCCTTCGTCCGCGCCGCCGCCGAGGTGGCCGCCGGGGTGACGGACGGGGTGACGGACGGGGTGACGGGTGAGGTGGCCGCCGGGGCGGGTCAGCCGACGTCGTCCGGGCCGGTGAAGTCGGGCGGGGTGTAGCCGGGCCCGGTGAAGTCGGGTGGGGTGAAGGCGGCGGGGCGTGGGGTGCGGCCGTCGGGGTCGGTGAGGCCGTCGGGGCCGGGGCTGGTGAAGGCCGGCGGGGTGTAGCCGGGGCTGGCGAAGTCGGGGCTGGTGAAGCCCGGGGCGGGGCGGCCGGGGACGGCGGGGAGGTGGGAGTGGAGGTAGGGCAGCAGGCCGCGGGTGCGCAGGGCGGTGCGCCATTCGGTGCGGGCGGTGGCGAGTTCGGCGGCCAGTTCCGGGTCGGTGCCGGCCGGGACGGCGGTGGCGCCGTCGCGTATGGCGGTGAGCAGCAGTCCGATCACGCCGATGGCCATCGCGGCGATCCCGGCGGCGAGGGCCACCCAGCCGGCCGTGACCAGCGAGCGGGCGAGCAGCCGGCCCGGGTCGGCGGCGCGCAGCAGGTAGCCGATCAGCAGCAGGACGAGCGCGGCGGCCCAGGCCAGGATCGGGGTGAGCACGGTGAGGACGGGGAACAGTCCGGCGCCGCCGTTGCCCGAGCGGAGCTGGCTGAACAGGCCGGGGGCGTACGGTTCGACGTCGGCCGGCGGCGGGGGTGTGGCGCGCAGGCTCCCGCGCAGCGCGGTGTAGTGGGCGTACTCGGTGCCGGCCGCGGTGTTGACGCGGTCGGCGTCGCGCAGGGCGAGGACCCGGAGCTGGTCGGCGGTGAGCGCGCCGGGGGCGCGCAGGGCGGTGAGGACGGTGCGGTCGCGCAGGGCTTCGCCGAGGAGGCGCTCGTACTCCGAGCGGTCCTCGGCGAGCAGCGGCGGGGGGTTGGACATGGGGACCCCGTTCATGCGGATCCCGGCCGGCAGCGAGGACGCGGGGCCGCATCGGCGACGCGGGACACCCTCAGGACGCCGGGGCGGGCGCGGAGGCGGGCCGCCGGACGGGCGGCCGGGTGTGGTGTGCCTCATGGTAGGGGCGGGTGCCGCCGGGCTGACAGTCGGTTTCCGGAATTTCGCGCCCCGCGACGCGCGTGGGCGGGGGTGTGCGCGCCGGGAACAACTGTTCCCACCGTCGGGATGATTGACCGGTGGTCAGACGAGCGGACGAACCGGACGGCCGGACGGTCAGCTGGTCAGATGGGGAGCCGGGCGACCAGCAGTCGGCCCTCCATGGTGACCCCGCCGTCCATCGCCACCGCCAGGTCGTCCGCGTACACATACGGCCCCGGGATGTGCGGGGGCTGCCCGTCGTCCGCGTGCACCGCGCCGGTGAGGTACGGGATCGGGCTGTGCCCGTGCACGATCCGGGTGCCGCCGTAGGTGTCCAGCAACTCGTGGACGGCCATCGGGCCGGCCTCGCCGCGGAAGGCGAAGCGCTTGGTGAAGCGGCGGAAGCAGTCCCACCACTCGTCCACGCTGCCGTCCGCGAGCAGGGTGTGCACGGCGTCGTTGACGTCCGGGATGGACTCGCCGTACTCCAGGTACGCGGTGGTGTCGGAGTGCAGCAGCAGGTGGCCGTCCTCCAGCCCGATGGCGGGCAGGCGGGAGAGCCAGCTGATGTGGTGGGCCTCCAGCCGGTCCAGGTCGTTCTGCTGGCCGCCGTTGAGCCGCCAGGCGGCGAGGAAGGAGGCGGTGCCGGCGGTGGACTGGACGGGCTCGTCGCCGTAGCGGGAGGCGCCCAGGAAGAGCAGTTCGTGATTGCCCATCAGGGCGCGGCAGTAGCCGCCCGCCGCGGCCGCCTCGGCGGCGAGCTGCATGACCAGGTCGATGACGCCGATGCCGTCCGGGCCGCGGTCGGTGAAGTCGCCGAGGAACCAGATCCGGGCCCGGCCGGCCGACCAGTGGCCGTCGGCGTCGATCAGGCCCTGGTGGTGGAGTTCGGCGCGCAGCTCCTCCAGGTAGCCGTGCACGTCGCCGACCACGTAGACCGGGCCGGGGGGCTCGCCGGGGCCGGGGGCCGGGTACGGGTAGCTGGGCGCGGACGGGTCGGGCAGCGGCGGGCCGAGCTCGATGGTCGGCGGGTCGTCGCGGTCGGAGAACCGGTCGGGGTGCTGCTCGGGGTGTTGGTCGGCGCCCTGGTCGGGGAACCGGTCCGGGAGCTGGAGGGCCGGGGAGGGCTGGTCGGGCAGGGTGGCCTGGTAGCCGGGGTGGTCCGGGGAGTCGTAGCCGCCCCCTTCGTAGCCACCCCCCTGGTACTCGCCCTCGTAGCCGCCCTGGCCCTGGTGCGAGAACACCGCGGACTGCCCCGCCGCCCCCTGGTCGCCGCCGAGCCCCTGGGCGTGCACGGTGTGTCCCTGGCCGTCGGCGGGCCAGTGCTGTTCGAGGTAGCGGGCGCCGCCGTAGCCGCTGTAGGTCTCCGCTTCGTACGGCGTGCCCTGGTAGCCCTGGGCGGGCTCGGGTTCGTAGTAGGTGCCGTACGGCAGCACGTCGAGGTCCGGCTGGTGGCGGGGGCCTGAGTGGGGGTGCTCAGGTCCGGGGAAGCGGTCCTCGGGTGTCATTCGCCCATCATAGGAAGACCACTCTCCCGCCGTCGTCACCTGGTGGGTATCCAATCCTCCGGAGCGTCAGCCGGGCGGTTCCGCAAGGTCCGTTTTGTCCCGGCTCGGTAGGGTCTCGTGGGTGTCTGAGGGGGTTTCGAGGGGCTGCCGGTGGTGGGGGGTCACCGGGGGGGGGTGGGTGCGCGGGGGCTTATCCGGGGGGGGCGCATGGGGGCCCCGGGCGGGGCGGGGGC
>NZ_JBEOSV010000087.1:0-34183 GCF_040303245.1 Kitasatospora sp. NPDC096077
CCCCGCCGCGCCGCGGGCCTTCTTTCTCCCGCCCCGTCCGGCGCGGGCGCCGGCTCCTCCCCCGGCCCCCCCGCCTGCCGGTCCGGCAGGCGGGCGGACCGTGGGGTCGGGGCTACCCGGCGGCGACCGCCCCGGCCGGTGCCGGGTGGCCCTCCGCGATGAACGCCCGCCAGAGCCGGGCGTACGTCCCGTCCAGAGCGAGCAGTTCGGTGTGGGTGCCGTCCTCGACCACCCGGCCGTGGTTCAGCACGACCACCCGGTCCGCACGTTCGGCGGTGGTCAGGCGATGGGCGATGACCAGGGTGGTCCGGCCGCCGCTGAGCCGCTCCGCGGCCCGGTTGACCGCGGCCTCGGTGGCCAGGTCGAGCGCCGCGGTGGCCTCGTCCAGCAGCAGGATGTCCGGGTCGACCAGTTCGGCCCGGGCCAGTGCGATCAGCTGGCGCTGGCCTGCCGAAAGGTTTCGCCCACGGCCCGCGACCTCGTGCTCGTAGCCGTCCGACAGCCCGACGATCATCTCGTGGGCGCCGACCGCCCGGGCCGCCGCCTCCACCTCGGCCGCCGAGGCGTCCGGTCGGCCGTAGGCGATCGCCTCGCGGACCGTGCCCGCGAACAGGTAGGCCTCCTGCGGCACCACGCCCAGGCGGTGGCGGTACTGGGCCAGGTCGTACCGGGTGAGGTCCACCCCGTCCACCCGGACGGTGCCCGCGGTGGCGTCGTAGAACCGCGCCACCAGCTTGACCAGCGTCGACTTGCCCGCGCCGGTCTCACCGACCAGCGCCACCGTCTGACCCGCGGGTATCCGCAGGTCGACACCGCTCAGCACGTCCGGGGCCCCGTCCGCGCCGCCGTTGTAGGCGAAGCCGACGCCCTCGAAGCTGATCTCGCCGCGCAGGCCCTCCGGCACCGGGACCGGGTCGGCCGCCTCGGCCGTGGTGGTCGGGGTGCGCAGCAGTTCCCGGATCCGGCCGAGACCCACCGCGGCCTGCTGGTAGCCGTCGAACACCTGGGACAGCTGGTTGACCGGGGCGAAGAACAGGTCGATGTAGAGCAGGTACGCGACCAGCGCGCCGACCGTCAGCGTTCCCGCGTCCACCCGGGCGGCGCCCACGATCAGCACCAGCGCGGCGGCCACGCTGGAGAGGAACTGGACGAACGGGAAGTACAGCGAGATGTAGAACTGCGCCCGGACCCGGGCCTCGCGGTAGGCGATGCCACGCGCCACGAAGCGGTCCGTGTTGGTGTCCAGCCGACGGAAGGCCTGGACGATCCGCATGCCGGCCACGTTCTCCTGCAGGTCGGCGTTGACCGTGCTGATCAGGTCGCGGGAGCGCTCGTACTGGTCCTTGGACTTCTTGCGGAACACCAGGGTGGCGACCACCAGCAGCGGCAGCACCGCGAAGACCACCAGGGCCAGGCCGGCGTCGATGACCAGCAGGGCCGCGAAGATCCCGGCGAAGGTCAGCAGGCTGACCACCGCGGTGACCATGCCGGTCTGCAGGAACGACGTCAGCGAGTCCAGGTCGGTGGTCATCCGGGTCATGATCCGGCCGGTCAGCTCGCGCTCGTAGTAGTCCAGGCCGAGCCGGTTGAGGTGGGCGAAGATCTTGAGCCGGAGGGTGTAGAGCACCCGCTCGCCGGTACGGCCGCTGACCAGGTTCTCGCTGCTCTGCACCAGCCAGTCCAGCAGGACCACGACCAGGGCGATGACCGAGGCCACCGCGACGCCGGACATCAGGCCCTTGCGGACGCCCTCGTCGATGCCGTGCCGGATCAGCACCGGCAGCACCAGGCCGGCGGCCGCGTCGAGGGCGACCAGCAGGAAGGCGATCAGCAGCGGGGTGCGGAAGGGGCGCAGCAGGCGGCCGAGGCTGAAGTCGGGGTCACCGGCCTCGGCTTCGGCGCGGGGGACGGCGGGGACGTCGGCGGCCGGCGGGAGGGCGGCGACCTTGGCCAGCAGGTCGGGGTCGGCGGTGCGGGCGGCCTTGGCGAGGGCGGGGGTGGGGAGTTCGGGGGTCTGCCTGCGGTCCGGCCGGCCCTGTTCCTGCTGCGCGGGCCGCTCGTGCCCGGTCGTCGGCCGGTCCTTCGCGGGCTGCTCGGTCGCGGGCTGCGGCTCGGGGGTGCGGCCGGCCTCGGGGTCGGTGATCAGGGCCCGGTACTGGGGACATCGGGCTTCGAGTTCCTCGTGCGTACCGAGGTCCAGCAGTCGGCCGTGGTCCAGGACGGCGATCCGGTCGGCGAGCTGGAGGGTCGAACGGCGGTGGGCGATCAGCAGCGTGGTGCGGCCGGTCATCACCGAGCGCAGCGCGTCGTGGATCTCCGCCTCGACCTGCGGGTCGACGGCCGAGGTGGCGTCGTCCAGCAGCAGGATCCCGGGGTCGGTGAGGATCGCCCGGGCCAGGGCGATGCGCTGGCGCTGGCCGCCGGAGAGGGTCAGGCCCTGCTCGCCGACCTTGGTCTCGTAGCCCTCCGGCAGCGCCCGGACGAACTCGTCGGCCTGGGCGGCGCGGGCGGCGGCGACGACCTGCTCATCGGTGGCGTCCGGGCGGCCGTAGGCGATGTTGGTGCGGACCGATTCCGAGAAGAGGAAGCTCTCCTCGGGGACGATGCCGACCGCCGCCCGGACCGAGTCCAGGGTGAGGTCGCGCAGGTCGTGGCCGTAGAGGCGGACCGCGCCGACCGCCGGATCGTAGAAGCGGGGCACCAGCTGGGCCACCGTCGACTTGCCGGAGCCGGAGGCGCCCACCAGGGCGAGGGTCTCGCCGGGGGCCAGCCGCAGGCTGAGGCCGTGCAGGACGGGGGCGGGGTGCTCGGGGTCGTATCGGAACTCGACCTGGTCGAACTCCAGGGCCACGTCGGGGGTCCGGGGGCCGGTCGTGGCGGCGCCGGCGTCGGAGCTGTCGGCGTCGGAGCGGCGGGTGTCGGCGTCGGAGCCGCCGGCCGAGGCGGTGGCGCCCCGGGTGAGGTCCAGCGCGACCGCGTCCGGGCGCTCCTGCACCAGCGGACGCTCGTCGATCAGCTGCAGGACCCGCTCCACACCCGCCCGGGCCTGCTGGCCGACCGTGATGACCATGGTCAGCATCCGCACCGGACCGGTCATCTGCGCGACGTACGTGGAGAAGGCGACGAAGGTCCCGAGCGAGACCCGCCCGTCGACGGCCAGCCAGCCGCCGAAGGCCAGCACCGCGACCTGGGCCAGGGCCGGTATCGCCTGCATCGCCGGGTTGTAGCGGGCGTTGAGGCGTATCGAGCGGAGCCGGGCGGCGAACAGGTTGTGGGAGACCTGCTCCAGCTTGTCCCGCTCCTGCGCCTCCTGGCCGAAGCCCTTGACCACCCGGACGCCGCCGATCGCGCCGTCCACCACGCCAGCGACGGCGGCCGCCTCCTGCTGGGCGGCCCAGGTGGCCGGGAACAGGCGCTTGCGGCTGCGCACGCTGACCCACCACAGGGCCGGGGCCATGACCAGGGCGATCAGGGTCAGCGGCGCGGACAGCCAGACCATCACGCCCACCGACATGACGAACATCAGCAGGTAGCCGGTCATCATCGGCAGCATCGACAGCAGGCCGTTGATCAGCTGGAGGTCGGAGGTCGCACGCCCCACCACCTGGCCGGTGTCCAGCCGGTCCTGCCGGTGACCGTCGAGCCGGCCGAGCGAGCGGAACAGGTCGCTGCGCATGTCGTGCTGAACGTCGAGGGCCAGCTGGCCGCCGTAGTAGCGGCGGACCTGGGTGCAGCCGAAGACCACCACGGCCGCCACCAGCAGCACCACGGCCCATGGGGTCAGCGAGCGGGTGTGGGCGACGATGACGTCGTCGATGATCAGCTTGGTGACCAGCGGCACCAGCGCGGTGACGGCCATGCCGAGCAGCGAGGCGCCGAAGGCCAGCAGCAGGCTCCGGCGCGACCGCCAGCTGTAGCCGATCAGGCGGCGCAGCCAGCCGTCCGGCCGGGTCGCGGAGGTGTCCACTCCCGGGCTGCCGTTCGCTCCCAGGTCGGCGTTCGCCCCCGGGTCAGCATTCGCACCCGGCTCGGGGCGCGGGTCGGCGGTGTGCGGGCCGTCACCGGGGGCCTCCCGGTTCGAGCCGGGGGCCGGTGGGCCGCTCGGGGATTGCTCCACCATGGATCCGTGAGTCTCGGGCATATTTAGGGATGCTAACCATTTCATCGGGTGGCCGCCATGGTTTTTCCGGCCGCACGAGGCGGTCGGGACTGACTCCGGGCGGCCCGGATCGTCCGGTCCGGCGGACTGGGCAACAGCCTGCGGCCAGCGGTGATTCCCGATCGCGCGCGGCTGCGACCCAACGGTGCGCCTCTGCCTCAAGCGTCGCCGACGACCCGGCACCCGCCCAGCGGCCCGGGGGCGGGCGGGCGCCGTCCTTTGGACCTAGGCCCTGTCCGGCCGGCCACGGGCGGTCCCGGCCAAGGGGCGCGGGCGAACCGGCGGGCTCGGCGCCGCGGTCTAGGAGTCGGTGGACCCGGAGCCCAGCGAGCCAACGGGGCCGGAGCCGGAGCCGGCCGGACCGGCGGTCGACTCCGCCGCCGCCGCGAACGCACCGTGGGCGAGGGTGTGCAGCAGCGCGGCCATGCCGTCGCGCTGGAGTCCGGCGCGCTCGCCCTGGGCCGGGTTCGGGCCGAGGCTGTGCGGGGTCGAGTTGATCAGGCCGAAGACCGCGTGCACGGCGGCCCGCGCCACCGGTTCGGCAGCGGGGGCGGCGAGCGGCGGATGGGCCTGCCGGACCACGTCCACCCACAGCTCCACATAGCCGCGCTGAAGCCGACGGACGGTACGGCGGTCCTCCTCCTTGAGGTTCAGCAGCTCGCGGTCGTGCAGGGTGATCAGGTCGCGGTCGTTCAGCGCGAAGTCGACGTGGCCGCTGATCAGCGCGTCCAGCGCGGCGGCCGGGCCGTCGCCGCCACCCGCCCGGCGGCGCCCCTCCTCCAGCAGGCGCTCACTGATGCCGATCAGCAGGTCGGCCAGCATCGCGTCCTTGCCGGCGAAGTGACGGTAGAGGCCGGGGCCGCTGATGCCCACGGCCTTGCCGATCTCGTCCACGCCCACACCGAGGAAGCCCCGGGCGGCGAACAGCCGGGCGGCCTCCTTGCGGATCTGGTCGCGGCGTGGGAGCGCGGAGGCTGCGGGGACGTTCGGCATGCTGCCCATCGTAGACAGTCGGGTTATCGACCGTTAACCTGGGCGCGTAAGTTAACGTTAATTAACGTGTGGGACCACGGGCGCACCGCACACGGCCCGCCCGCCTGCTGCCGAGGGCAAGGGAGCTCTTGGGAATGGTCATCTCAACCACCGGCTCGCCCTCCGGCGTCCGGTTCAGCGCAGCGAACGGCACCGCGGCCGCGCCGGGCGCCGTATCTCCGGGAGCCGCCGCTCCGGCTCCCCGGCTCGGCACCTCCGCCGACCCGGGCTCCGCGGCCTACCGGGCCAACACCGAGGCGCACCAGGCCCTGGTCGCCGAACTGCGCGCGAAGCTCGACGCGGCCGCCCTCGGCGGCGGCGCCAAGGCCCGCGCCCGGCACACCTCGCGCGGCAAGCTCCTCCCCCGCGACCGGGTGGACACCCTGCTCGACCCGGCCTCGCCGTTCCTGGAGCTGGCCCCGCTGGCCGCCGACGGGATGTACGACGGCGCCGCGCCCGCGGCCGGGGTGATCGCCGGGGTCGGCCGGGTCGCCGGACGCGAGGTGGTGGTGGTCGCCAACGACGCCACCGTCAAGGGCGGCACCTACTACCCGATGACGGTGAAGAAGCACCTGCGCGCCCAGGAGGTCGCGCTGGAGAACCGCCTCCCCTGCATCTACCTGGTGGACTCCGGCGGCGCCTTCCTCCCGATGCAGGACGAGGTCTTCCCGGACCGCGACCACTTCGGCCGGATCTTCTACAACCAGGCCCGGCTCTCGGCCGCGGGCATCCCGCAGATCGCCGCGGTGCTCGGCTCCTGCACGGCCGGCGGCGCCTACGTCCCGGCGATGAGCGACCAGGCGGTGATCGTCCGCAACCAGGGCACGATCTTCCTGGGCGGACCGCCGCTGGTGAAGGCCGCCACCGGCGAGGTGGTCACCGCCGAGGAGCTGGGCGGCGGCGAGCTGCACTCCCGCACCTCGGGCGTGACGGACCACCTGGCCGAGGACGACGCCCACGCCCTCTCCATCGTCCGCACCATCGTGTCCGGGCTCGGCCCGCGGTCGGCCAAGCCGTGGCCGCTCACCCCGGTCGAGCCCCCGGCCGTCGACCCGGCCGGCCTGTACGGTGCCGTCCCGGTCGACCCGCGCACGCCCTACGACGTGCGCGAGGTGATCGCCCGGCTGGTCGACGGCAGCCGCTTCGCCGAGTTCAAGGCCGAGTACGGCGCGACCCTGGTCACTGGCTTCGCCCGGATCCACGGCCACCCGGTCGGCATCGTCGCCAACAACGGCGTGCTGTTCTCCGAATCGGCCCTCAAGGGCGCCCACTTCATCGAATTGTGCGACCAGCGCGGCATCCCCCTCCTCTTCCTGCAGAACATCACCGGCTTCATGGTCGGCCGGCAGTACGAGGCGGGCGGCATCGCCAAGCACGGCGCCAAGATGGTCAACGCCGTCGCCTGCACCCGGGTCCCGAAGCTGACCGTGGTGGTCGGCGGCTCGTACGGGGCCGGCAACTACTCGATGTGCGGCCGGGCCTACTCACCCCGCTTCCTGTGGATGTGGCCGGGCGCCAAGATCTCCGTGATGGGCGGCGAACAGGCGGCCTCCGTCCTGGCCACCGTCCGTCGCGACCAGTTGGAGGGACACGGCGAGGAGTGGCCGGCCGAGGCGGAGGAGGAGTTCAAGCGCCCGGTCCGCGAGCAGTACGAGCGGCAGGGCAACGCCTACTACGCCACCGCCCGGCTCTGGGACGACGGTGTGATCGACCCGATGGACACCCGCACCGTCGTCGGGCTCGCCCTCACCGCCTGCGCCAACGCCCCGCTCGCAGCGCCCGCTCCGTACGGCGTCTTCCGCATGTGACGCCGTCCGCCGGCGCGTTCGCCCGGTGGCCGCTCCGCCGCCCGGCGGGTGCTCCCACCGCCCGGTGACCGCTCCGATGTGATCCCTCCCTTCCGGGTGTGACTCCTGCGGCGCCGGCCCGACGACCGGGTCGGCGCCTCGACCGCCCACCGCCACCTCCTACTCACGGCTCCCCTCGACCCGGAGGAACGCCTCCCATGTTCGACACAGTTCTGGTCGCCAACCGCGGCGAGATCGCGCTGCGGGTGATCCGCACCCTGCGGCGGCTCGGCGTCCGCTCGGTCGCCATGTTCAGCGACGCGGACGCCGACGCGCCGCACGTCCGCGAGGCCGACGTCGCGGTCCGGCTCGGCCCGGCCGACCGCAGCGACAGCTCCGCGGCCGAGACCTACCTGCGCACCGACCAGATCCTCGCCGCCGCCCGCCGCACCGGCGCCCAGGCCGTCCACCCCGGTTACGGCTTCCTCGCCGAGAACCCCGGCTTCGCCCGCGCCTGCGCCGACGCGGGCCTCGTCTTCATCGGACCACCTCCCGGTGCGGTCGAGCTGATGGGTGACAAGATCAACGCCAAGGAGGCCGTCCGGACCGCCGGCGTCCCCGTGGTCCCCGGCAGCCAGGCCACCGCGCCCACCGACGAGGACCTCGTCGCCGCCGCCGACGAGATCGGCTACCCCGTCCTGCTCAAGCCCTCCGCCGGTGGTGGCGGAAAGGGCATGCGCCTGGTGCGGGACCCGGCCGAGCTGCCCACCGAGATCGCCGCCGCCCGCCGCGTCGCCCGGACCGCGTTCGGTGACGACACCCTGCTGCTGGAGCGCTGGGTCGACCGGCCGCGCCACATCGAGGTGCAGGTGCTGGCCGACGCCCACGGCACCACCGTCCACCTCGGCGAGCGCGAGTGCAGCCTGCAGCGCCGCCACCAGAAACTGATCGAAGAGGCTCCCTCCGTTCTGCTCAATGCGGAGACCCGCGCCGCGATGGGCGCCGCGGCCGTCCGCGCCGCCGAGTCCTGCGGCTACACCGGGGCCGGCACCGTGGAGTTCATCGTCCCCGGCATCGACCCGGACGCCCCCGCCTCCGCCGCCGAGGGGGTGCGGGACTTCTTCTTCATGGAGATGAACACCCGCCTCCAGGTCGAACACCCCGTCACCGAACTCGCCGTCGCCGTCGGGCCGGACGCAGCCCGACTGGACCTGGTCGAGTGGCAACTGCGCGTCGCCTCGGGCGAGCCGCTCTCCTTCACCCAGTCCGACATCTCCTTCCTGGGCCACGCCATCGAGGCCCGCATCTGCGCCGAGGACCCGGAACGGGACTTCCTGCCCACCGGCGGTCGCATCCTCACCCTGGACGAGCCCCGGGGCGAGGGCATCCGCGTCGACTCCGGGGTCGCCCCCGGAACCGTCGTCACCAGCGCCTACGACCCGATGCTCGCCAAGGTCATCGCGTACGGGCCCGACCGCCCGACCGCGCTGCGCCGGCTCCGCGCCGCGCTGGCCGACACCCGCATCCTGGGTGTCACCACCAACACCGGCTTCCTGCGCCGACTGCTCGCCCACCCCGAGGTCGTCGCCGGCCGACTGGACACCGGCCTGGTGGAACAGACGGCCCAGCAGCAGCCGGCCCTGCTCGTGGCGCCCCACTCGCCGTCGAACGCGGCGGCGTCGTCGGTCGCGGCGGCGACGTCGAGCGCGGCGACATCGGACACGGCCACCCCGGAAGCGACCGCCCCGACCGGGGCCGCGGACCTGGACGCCGTCGCGGCAACCGAATCGCCGTCACCTGCCCACCTCCTCTACTTCGCGGCCGCGCTGGCGCGGCACCTGGAACTCACCCCGGCCGCCGACCCCGGCGGCTGGACCGACCCGTTCTCCCTTCCCTCCGGCTGGCGCCTGGGCGGCACCCCCGCCTGGACCACCCACCGACTCCGTACCCCCGGCCAGGATCCGGTCTCGGTGCGCATCCGTTCGATCACTGCGGGCAACGTAACCCACCCCACTGACAACTCCCCCGGGAGCGCCCACGAGGTGGAGCTCCGGCTCGACGCCGGCCCGGTGCACCGCGCCCGCGCGACTCTGGCGGCCGACCGGTTGCACCTGACCGTCGACGGCCTGCAGACCGCGTTCGCCCTGGCCACCGACGCCACCCCCGGTCTCGCGGGCGGCCCGGTGACCTGGCTCGGCGTCGAGGGCGACGCCTGGCCGATGCACGGCTACGACCCGGTCGTCGAGAGCGCCGCCGGGGCCTCGGCGCACCACGGCGCGCTGACCGCCCCGATGCCCGGCACCGTCACGGTCGTCAAGACCACGGCGGGCGAGACGGTCCGCAAGGGCCAGCCCCTGCTCGTGCTGGAGGCCATGAAGATGGAACACGTGATCGCCGCACCGCACGACGGCGTGGTCGCCGAGTTGCGGGCCACCGCGGGCGCCACCGTCGCGATGGAGGACCTGCTGGTCGTGGTGGCCCCGGCCGAGACGGCCGCCGAGCCCGTGGAGGTGCGGTCATGACGTCCCAGGAGCGCCCGGGCCGGGAGACCCCGGCCCGCGAGCCCGACACCCTCGACCTCGGCCTGCCCTCCCCGGTCCGCGCCCCCGGCCTGCCCGAGGAGGTCCGGATCCACGAGGTCGGACCGCGCGACGGGCTGCAGAACGAGAGCTCCCTGGTGCCCGTCGAGGTCAAGGCGGAGTTCATCGGCCGACTCGCCGCCGTCGGGCTGCGGACCGTCGAGGCGACCAGCTTCGTTCACCCGAAATGGGTACCCCAGCTCGCCGACGCCGAGGACCTGATGCCCCGGCTCGCCGACCTTCCGGACCGCCACCCCGGCCTGCGGCTGCCGGTCCTGGTGCCCAACGAGCGCGGCCTCGACCGCGCGCTGGCCCACCACGCCACCGACATCGCGGTGTTCGCCAGCGCCACCGAGACCTTCGCCCGGCGCAACCTCAACCGCTCGGCGGACGAGGCCATGGCGATGTTCCGCCCGGTCGTGACCCGCGCCGCCGAGGCCGGGGTCACGGTCCGCGGCTACCTCTCGATGTGCTTCGGCGACCCCTGGGAGGGGCCCGTCCCGGTCGACCAGGTGGTCCGGTACGGCGTGCAACTGCTGGAGATGGGCTGCGCGGAGCTGAGCCTCGGCGACACCATCGGCGTGGCCACACCCGGCCAGGTCGGCGCCCTGCTGGGTGGCTTCGCCGAGGCCGGCGTGCCCGTCGGCCGGCTCGCCGTGCACTTCCACGACACCTACGGCCAGGCGCTCAGCAACACCCTGGCGGCGCTGCGCGAGGGCGTCACCACGGTGGACGCCTCGGCCGGCGGCCTGGGCGGCTGCCCGTACGCGAAGAGCGCCACCGGCAACCTGGCCACCGAAGACCTGGTGTGGATGCTGCACGGACTCGGCATCCGGACCGGTGTCGACCTGCGCGCGCTGGTCGCGACCAGCGGCTGGATGGCCGAGCGCCTCGGCCGGCCGAGCCCCTCCCGCACCGTCCAGGCGCTGCTCGGCACCACCCTGGGCTGACCGCTCCCCCACCGGGGCCGGCCTTCCCCGCCCGGGGCCGGCGCCCGGACGCCCCGTCGTCCGCCTTCTTCCGTCTCCATCCACGTTCATCCGCCAACCACACCGTGCGACCGTCACACCGTCAGACGGACGCCGGTCATCCGCTCACCGCCCGCGGCCACCCCGGCCGGGCACCAGGAGGATCAGATGCTCGACCACCGGCTCAGCAGCGAGTACGAGGAACTGCGGCGCACCGTCGCCGAGTTCGCCAAGGACGTGGTGGCGCCGAAGATCGGCGAGTTCTACGAGCGGGAGGAGTTCCCGTACGAGATCGTCCGCGAGATGGGGCGGATGGGCCTGTTCGGTCTGCCCTTCCCGGAGGAGTACGGCGGCATGGGCGGCGACTACTTCGCGCTCGGCCTCGTCCTGGAGGAACTCGCCCGCGTGGACTCCTCGGTGGCGATCACCCTGGAGGCCGCCGTCTCGCTCGGTGCGATGCCGATCCACCGCTTCGGCACCGAGGAGCAGAAGCGCGAGTGGCTGCCCCGGCTGACCTCGGGCGAGCTCCTCGGCGCCTTCGGCCTCACCGAACCCGAGGGCGGTTCGGACGCCGGGGCCACCCGCACCACCGCGCGGTACGACGAGGCCACCGACGAGTGGGTCATCAACGGCACCAAGTGCTTCATCACCAACTCCGGCACCGACATCACCGGACTGGTCACCGTCACCGCGCTCACCGAACCGCTCGCTCGTTCGAGTGAAGAAGGCGAATTCCGCTCGCCTGTACGGGAGATCTCCTCCATCATCGTGCCCACCGGGACCCCCGGGTTCCAGGTCTCGAAGAAGTACTCCAAGGTCGGGTGGAACGCATCCGACACCCGCGAACTGTCCTTCACCGACTGCCGCGTCCCCGCGGCCAACCTGCTGGGCGAGCGTGGCCGAGGCTACGCCCAGTTCCTGCGGATCCTCGACGAGGGCCGCATCGCGATCGCGGCCCTGGCCACCGGCCTGGCCCAGGGCTGCGTCGACGAGTCCGTCAAGTACGCCGGCACCCGGCGGGCCTTCGGCCACCCGATCGGTGCCAACCAGGCCATCCAGTTCAAGCTTGCCGACATGGAGCTGCGCGCCCACACCTCCCGCCTGGCCTGGCGGGACGCCGCTTCCCGACTGCTGCACGGCGAACCGTTCAAGAAGGAGGCCGCGATCGCGAAGCTGTACTCGTCCGAGGCCGCCGTCGACAACGCCCGCGAGGCGACCCAGATCCACGGCGGGTACGGCTTCATGAACGAATTCCCGGTCGCCCGCTTCTGGCGCGACTGCAAGATTCTCGAGATCGGGGAGGGCACGTCCGAAGTCCAGCGCATGCTCATCGCCCGGCAGCTCGGCGTCACTTCGTGACGATCCCTTCCTGAGGGTCACCTCCTGAGCCGAGCCGACCGGGCCGACCCACCGCTCCGCAACGGGTGTTGAGGAGCCGACCGAACAAGCCCAGGGACGCACCGGGGCGGCGCAGGCCGCCACGGGAGGCACAGGAGGAGACCCCGGAGGAGGCATCAGGATCAGCAACAGGCAAGGCGTTCAAGGGGTTTGGCCGAAGCTCACGGGCATCCGCGGAACCCTCAGGGGATCACGATCACCGGACGGTTGGCCCGCCGCGCCAGCCGCCCGGAGACCGAGCCGAAGATCTTGCCGAGCAAGCCGTGCGTCGTGCCGACGACGATCGCGTCGGCGGCGTACTCACGGCCGACCTCCTCGATCTCGTGGCAGATGTCGCCGCCCCGCTCGATCAGGATCCACGGCACCCCCGCGAGGAAGTCCGCACAGGCGAGCTCCAGGCCGAGCACCTCCGTGCGGTGGTCCGGAAGGTCGACGAAGACGGGAGGTTCACAGCCTGCCCAGACCGTGGCGGGCAGACGGTTGGCGACGTGCACGATCACCAGGCCGCACTGCGACCTGCGGGCCATGCCGACCGCGTAGGCGAGGGCGCGCTCGCTCGACAGCGAACCGTCGAAGCCGACCACGACGCCGTGCTGGAACACCGGATCGAGGACGCGCCCGGGCGCATCCTTCCCCGACGGCCCGGTGTGCCCGCCGACGTGGCCGGACGCCGTGTCCGGACGATCGGCGCCGGGGCCGGGGCCGGGGTGGCCCGTCACCGGGGACTCCGCAGCGGCGCCCGGCCGCCCGTCGCGCCGCTGGCGGGGCGCTGAGTGGTCACGGCGGGCGAGGCCGGCCCGGCGGAGGCTGCGCAGAGCCCTCGCCAGGCCTCGCGGTTCGGGCTGCTCGTGGTTCGCGGCGACGGGTCGGGCCGCTTCGCCGGCACCGGTCCGCTCGCGGTCCGATCCACCGACCGACCCACGGCCGTGCGGGAGTTCGGCGTGCGGGGCAGCGGCTGGACCGTCGGGTGAATCGCGACGCGGGTCGCGCTGCGGGGCTCCGGTCGGCTCGCCGGGTGGGTCGGCCGAGCCGTCACGCCGGCCGGCGAGGTCGGCAGGGTCGGTGAGTTCGGCCGGATCCGCGCGGCCCGCCACATCGGCGCCGTCACCCGGGTCGGCGAGATCGTCCAGGCCTGCGCGGTCGTCCAGGCCTGCGCGGTCGTCCAAGTCGGCGCGGTCGCCCGTACGGCCTTCGGCGTGTCCGTCCGGCCGTTCGTCGCGGCGCTCGTCGGGCTGCCCGTCGACCGGGTCGAGGTGCGGATGGACGCCGTCTTCCCGGGGGCCTGCGCCCGCACTGCGGGACGCGTCCGGTCCGACCGGTCGGGACGACTCAAAACCAGCCATGGCTCACGGCTCTTCAAGGGAGAGGGGCCGACAGGAGAGGACAACGCTGCCCGGGCAGCAGGCCCGCTCACGGGATGACGTCGGTCAGCGCCGCGCAGCACCGTATGTGACCTGTTCCTTTCAGAGTACGACGGGCAAGGGGCCCAGCCCAGCGGCGAAGCCCCGGAGCGACGTTGTTCCCGCGAAAGGAGGATGCGCCCGCCGCGGAAGTGCGCCCTGCCCGCAGGCGATCGCGCCCCCTCCAGAACGGAGGTTCTAAGGAGCTTGACTGAGCGGGCCGGGAGGCGCAACAGGCCCGTGGGACACCGTGACCGGACTGTCATGGATTGGCGACGATCCGTTGCGGCACGTCGCCAACCGTCACGCCCCGCACGTCCCCGTCGGCGCTCCGGTCCGTCCGGGACCACCCCGTCCGTCCGGTGTCCGGGCCGTTTCAGCCACTTCGTACGGCTTCGCGACGCGGTCCGGCATTTGCCAGGTGCATAAGCGCAGCCGCTGGCACCATGCTCGGCATGCCCCTGCTCCTGTTCGACCTCGACAACACGCTGCTCCCCCGGGACGCCGCCTACCGGGCCTGGGCGCAGGACTTCCTGTCCGAACACCGCCTGCCGCCCGGCGACCTGGACTGGTTCGTCACCCTCGACGGCGGCGGCTACGTGCCGCGCAGCACCGTACTGTCCGCCGTTCGGCGCCGCTACGGCCTGGACGCCTCCGTCGAGTTCCTGCTCGCACACTTCCGACGCGGCATCAACTCCCACATCCACTGCCCGACCCGGAACATCGAGGCACTCCGGGCGGCGCGGGCGGCCGGGTGGACGCTCGGAATCGTCTCCAACGGCGGCACCCGACCGCAGTTGGAGAAGATCCGACGGACCGGGCTGGGGCCACTGGTCGACGGCTGGGTGATCTCCGAGGAGGCCGACTGCGTCAAACCGGACCCGCTGATCTTCGAGATAGCCGCCCGGCGGTGCGGCATCCGGCCGACCGGGGACTGGGCGGCGCACACCTGGATGGTCGGGGACCACGCGCCGGCCGACATCGCCGGTGCCGAACTGGCCGGGCTGCGCAGCGTCTGGCTGCACCACGGCCGGCCGTGGGCCGAGGACGGCTACCGGCCGACGCTGAAGGCGGCCGGTCTGCCGGAGGCGGTCGGCCTGGTGCTGTCCGCGCGCAACGCACCCTCGGCCCGGCCGGGAATGCGGCCCGGCGTCCAGGCGGCGGTTCAGGCGGGGGTTCAGGCCGGCGTCCAGGCGGGGGTCCGCGCGGGCGGGCCGGGTCGACGGCAGACGGCCGGGGCCGCGCTCCGCGCGACGGCGCTGCTCGGCTCGCGGCCCGGCGCACGCCCGACGGCATCCGCCCCGGGACGACCGAATGCGCCCGTTCCCGTGGACACCGGGACGGCGGTTGCCGCGGGTTCCGGAGCCGGATCCGGTGTCCGAAACCGATCAGGCGGGTTTGCCGCGAGCGTCGACGGCCTCCAGCGCTCCGGAGCCCCCGGAGAGCCGGGGGCCGGAACGGGCGGCGACCTGCGGTCGGGCGACGGGGCGGCGCCGGGCGCGAACGGCGAACGGCCGGGCGCGACGGCGCGGCCGACGCCCCTGCGTACGGAGGCCGGTGGGGCCAGGGGTACTGGTGGGACCGGCGGTACGCGTGGGGCCGGACTGGCGCGAACCGTGTTCGCCGCGGCACCGGGCACCGCGCCAACTACCCTGGCAGCACGCGCCGTTGCGGTTCCGGTCGGCACGGCACCACGCGCCGCGGGGCCCCTCGCCGCAACACCGGCCCCCGCCACCGCACCCGCCGCGGCGGCGGTCGGCCAGTAGCAGTCGCCCCCGAACCGCATCCACCCCCGAACCCGAACCCGAACTGAACCCGAACCCACCCCGGGGCGCAGCCGACCGCGCTCCCGCCGGTCAGCCGCCCACCGAGGTGCGGCTCCACCAGCAGGTGGGGGCGAGCGCGGTGAAGCCGAGCTTGCGGTAGAGCGGTTCGCCCGCCGAGGTGGCGACCAGGGTGGCCGGGCGATCCGGGTGGACGTGGGCCAGGGCGGTCTGCAGGACGGCCTTGGCCACGCCCTGACCGCGCTGGTCAGGCAGGGTGGCGACCCAGTACACCCCGGTGGCGGTCCCGTCGTCGAAGGTGAGACAGGCGCCCGCCGGCGCACCGTCGATCCGACCCGCCCAGGCCCGGCAGCCGGGTTCGCGCAGCAGCTGCGCCGGGAGGGCGTCACCGCGCACCCAGGGCTGTCGGGCAGGCAGCGGGAAGCCGTCCACGACGGTCCGCTCGACCAGCGCGAAGGCGTCGTCGTCCAGCACCTCATCGACCGTCAGGGTGCCGCCGCCGTGCGCCCGGGAGGCGGCCGGCAGCTCGTCGGCGACGCCCTCGACCGGGCCGGGCTCCCGGGCCATCACGGGCATGATCGGTATCCGGACGGCCCCGAAGCGGGTCAGGTCGAGCCCGCCGTACGGGTCCTCCAGGGTGAAGCGGACGGTCTGCCATTCGTCCAGCAGGTCGGCCAACTGCTGTTCCACATCGGCCGGTTCGGCGTAGGGACGGGTGACCACGAAGCGCTGCGAGTCGTCCGGGGTGCGGGCGCAGCGGACCGCGGTGAGGCCCGGTCGGACGTGGGACCCCCAGCCGTGCACACGGGCTTGGGTGAGCCAGAAGGCGGCGGCGTTGTCGTTGGCCTGTTCGAGCCGGCTGTCGGTGTTCACGGCAGGACGGTAGCCCGGTGGCGGTGCCGCCGGTCGGGCCGTCCGGGCACTGGCCGGATGGAGCCCGGGAGGCGCACGGTCGGCGCCCGTGCGCCCTCTCGTGCACCGCCGATTTTCGGTCAATTTCGCGCCTCGCCCTCCCCCTTGGGCAAATCCGCAGCCCAGACCCGCCTACCGGGCGCCCGGAAGCCGGACGCCCCAGGAACCGCCCCGCGACAACCAGCCACCGTTGCACCGGCCCTCTTCCCAGAAGGGTCGACGGGTGCCACGCTTCGTGATCGAATGCATCACGCCAAATTGCCATGTCGACATAGCGTCGGATGGTGAACTTGTCACAACGGCAACGGTCCACCCGATAGATTTCGATCTTGGCCAGCAGTGCCGCACCACCCACACCACACCACCGAGGGGGCTTGAGCGCCTTGAGCAGGGTGAGCAGGAGCGACGCGGGTCCTGACAGCGGCCAGGCGCCGGCCGGCACCGCGAGTCGGACCGTCAGAAGCACCGGCAACTCCGCGATCGCCGCCACCACCCGCACCTCCGGCACCCCGAGCACCTCGGGCCCCGCCTCGCACTCCTCCTATCCGGTCGTGCCGTCGCCCGCCGGCCACGCCCAGGCCGAACCGGGCGGCCCGCAGTACGGCGGTCCGCAGTACGGCGGTCCACAGCACGGCAGCCCGACGCACGGGAGCGCCGCGCACGGCGGACCGGCACCCTACGGCGCCCCGTCGTACCAGGGCGGCCACCCGAGCCAGCTCGGACAGCCCGTCAGCCGAGGCCCCGTCAGTCCGGCCCAGGCCTACGGCGGCCCCGCCCCGACCTACGGTGGCGAGTACCCGGCCCACCCGGGACACCCCGGGAGCCCGGCCCACGCCGGCACCCCGGGCTACCCCGGTCACCCGGTCTACCCCGCCGGCGGCGCGACCCCCGGGCTGAACGGCACCGGCACCGGCCCGCTCGGCGGCGGCCTCGCCCTGGGCACCGCCCCCGGCCACGGCCCGCTGGGTCACGGCGGGCCGGGCGGCAGCGGCTCCCCGAGTTCCCCCTCGGCGGTCGGCGCCCCGCGCAAGCTGTCCGGCCGGCGCCGCCGGGAGACGGTCGCGGTGCTGATCTTCGGCGGTGCTCCGATCTTCGAGAGCTCCATCCCGCTCTCCGTCTTCGGCGTGGACCGCCAGGACGCCGGGGTCCCCCGCTACCGGCTGCTGGTCTGCGCCGGCGAGGAGGGCCCGCTGGCCACCACCGGCGGCCTGACCCTCTCGGCGCCGTACGGCCTGGAGGCGCTCGCCCGGGCCGGCACGATCGTCGTACCGGCCTGGCGCTCGATCTCCCAGCCGCCGCCGGTCGAGGCGATCACCGCCCTGCGCAAGGCCCACCACGAGGGCGCCCGGATCATCGGCCTGTGCACCGGCGCCTTCGTGCTCGCCGCGGCCGGCCTGCTCGACGGCCGCCCGGCGACCACCCACTGGATGTACGCGCCGACCCTGGCCAAGCGCTACCCGCGGGTGCACGTCGACCCCCGCGAGCTGTTCGTGGACGACGGCGACGTGCTGACCTCGGCCGGCACCGCCGCCGGGATCGACCTGTGCCTGCACGTGGTGCGCAGCGACCACGGCGCCGAGGCCGCCAACGCGCTGGCCCGCCGCCTGGTGGTGCCCAGTCGCCGCAGCGGCGGAGGACAGGCCCAGTACATCGATCAGTCTTTACCGGAGGAGATCGGCAACGACCCGTTGGCCGAGGTGGTCACCTGGGCGCTGGAGAACCTCAACCAGCAGTTCGACGTCGAGGTGCTGGCGGCCCGCGCCTACATGAGCCGGCGCACCTTCGACCGCCGCTTCCGCACGCTCACCGGCAGTGCGCCGCTGCAGTGGCTGATCACCCAGCGGGTGCTCCAGGCGCAGCGGCTGCTGGAGACCTCGGAGCTGTCGGTGGACGACGTGGCGCGCCGGTGCGGGTTCCGGTCGCCGGTCGCGCTGCGCGGGCACTTCCGCCGTCAGCTCGGGGTCTCCCCGGCCGCGTACCGGACCAGCTACCGGGCCCGTCGGCCCGGGCAGCAGGCACCGACGCCCGCCGGGGCGCACGGGGCCGACCTCCGGCTGCCCGGCGCGCTGCAGCACGCGGCGGCCGCGGCCGCCGCGGCGGCAGGCGGGCCGTTCGGCGCCGGGGTGCACGGCGGTCCGCAGGCCCACCCGTTCCCGGCCGGTCCGGGCGCGCAGGTGCCGGGCGGCCAGCCGGGCCAGCACGGGCAGCCCGGTCCGTACGGTCCGGGGCAGGTCGGGACGCCGGCCGGCCAGGGCTTCCACGGGCGCGCGGGCCAGCCGTACCCGCACCAGCAGGCCACGCAGCAGTCGCACCCCGGGCAGCAGGGTGCGGCGCGCGGTCAGCTGCGGACCCCGCTGGTCCCGCCGCAGGCCGCTCCGGGTGCGGGGCGTCCGCCGCGCACCGCCGAGCACGCCGCGGCGGAGGACGGCCACCCCCAGCCGGGGGCGCGCGGTCAGGGCCAGGGGCACCGCAGCGCGGTCGAGCGGCCCGGGGACGAGCCGGGTGCGGCCGGGCGGGCGCACGGTGCGCCGACCGGACGGGTGTCGGCCGGTGCCGCCGGGCAACCGGCGGCCGGGGCGGGCGAGCCCCGGGGCCGGCAGGCCCGGGCGCCGCAGGTCCGCACCCCGGCGGGGGCCCGGGCGGCCGCCCCGGACGGCGGACGGGCGGCGCGCGAGGCCCGTCCCGGGCGGGACGGCCACGCGGTCCGGACCGACCGGGAGGGCGACCACCCGGAGGGCCGCGGCACCCACGCCGGGGCGGAGGAGCACCAATCCGAGGCCGCCGCTGCGGCACCCCGGTCGGCTCCACCGGTCCCCGCGGCGCGTGATCGCGCCGTAGGGTGAGTTGCGTGAATGACCGTTTGGTATGGATCGACTGTGAAATGACCGGCCTCGACCTCGACCGGGACGCCCTGGTCGAGGTCGCGGTGCTGGTGACGGACTCCGAGCTGAACATCCTCGGCGAGGGCGTGGACGTCATCATCCGCCCGCCGGCGGAGGCGTTGGCGAACATGCCGGAGGTGGTGCGCGAGATGCACACCTCCTCCGGCCTGCTGGAGGAGCTGGAGCAGGGTGTGACCCTGGCCGAGGCCGAGGAGCGGGTCCTCGCGTACGTGCGCGAGCACGTGCCGGAGGCCGGGAAGACGCCGCTGTGCGGCAACTCGGTGGCCACCGACCGCGGTTTCCTGGCCCGGGACATGCCCGCGCTGGAGAAGCACCTGCACTACCGGATCGTGGACGTCTCCTCGATCAAGGAGCTGGCCCGCCGCTGGTACCCGAAGGCGTACTACAACAGCCCGCCGAAGGGCGGGAACCACCGGGCGCTCGCCGACATCCGCGAGAGCATCGACGAACTGCGCTACTACCGCGAGGCGGTGTTCGTCCCGCAGCCCGGCCCGGACGCCGAGACCGCGCGCACGATCGCCGAGAAGTACCGGGCCGCGACCGACTGACCGGGGCCCGTCGCAGGGTCGGAGGGGGTGCCCTCGTCCACCGGGGCGGAACCCCGGCGCGAGCACCCCCTCGGATCCTGTACAGTTCTTCCTGTCGGAACGGGAACGCGGAAGCGCGAACGGGCCGGACAGATGGTGGGTATAGCTCAGTTGGTAGAGCACCTGGTTGTGGTCCAGGTGGCCGCGGGTTCGAGTCCCGTTACTCACCCCAGAGCCTGAGGGGCCGATCTCTTCAAGAGATCGGCCCCTCAGGCGTTTTGGCGTTCCCGCGCGCCGCCCGATCGCACGCGCTCCCGGTTCCGCCCGGCGGCCCGGCAGTCCGGCAGTCCGGCGGCTCCGGCGGTGCGACAGCCCAGCGGCCAGGTGGCCATGCGGCCCGGTGGTCGAGGTTTTCCGACCGACCCCTGCCGCAATAAGCTACCGGCTAGTAACATCTTCGCCATGACCACTCCTTCGATCGGCCAGATGCTCGACTCCACCGTGCCGATGGCGCACACCCTCAAGCTCGAGTACCTGGAGACCACCGCCGAGCGCGCCGTGCTCCGACTGCCCGACCAGCCCGCGTTCCACAACCACGTCGGCGGCCCGCACGCCGGCGCGATGTTCACCCTCGCCGAGTCCGCCAGCGGCTGCATCGTGATCGCCGCCTTCGGGGACCAGATGTCCCGGGCCGTGCCGCTCGCCGTGAACGCCGAGATCGCCTACAAGAAGCTGGCCATGGGCGAGGTCACCGCCACCGCCGTGCTGGGCCGCCCGGTCGCCGAGGTCGTCGCCGAGCTGGACGCCGGCGGCCGCCCCGTGTTCCCGGTCACCGTCGAGATCACCCGCGCCGACGGCGCGGTCACCGGTGTGATGACGATCACCTGGACCCTGCGCCCCAACTCCTGACCGTCGCACGGCCGGTGGCCCCGGGAACACGGCCCCGGGGCCGACCGTGCGATGACTGTCCGTGACGGCGGGCGTGACCTCACCCCCCGCCCGCTCGTTCTCAACTCACGTGCGAGCCAATCACGCGACCGAGCCCCAGGAACCCGCCCCCAGCGGCGACACCGGAGCACGGCGGGCGGTCGCCCGGTGGCTCCCCCGCCCCCGCACCGTCGCCGCCGGCGGGGCCCTGCTCGTACAGCTCTGGGGCATCGGCGCCCCCGGCGCTTACGCGGCCACCGCCGAGCCCTCCCCGGGGCAGCCCGGAGCGGCCGTCCGACGGGCCCTGCACGGTCCACCCGCCCTGGACGGGCCGTCAGCCGTCCGACCCGGCGGACCTGGCGGACCGGGCGGTGACGGCGGGCTCGTCGGGGGGCTGACCGACGGAGCCGCGCCGGGCGGGGAGGTCGGAACGGTCGGCGAGGCCCTCCAGGAACGCATCCGGGCCGGCGGACTCCCGCTGCCCGGCCAGGGCGCCGCCCTCCCCGACGCCTTCGCCCTCGCCTCCGGGCTGCTCGGCACCGTCCCCGCCCAGGACCGACCCGACCGGACCCGCGCCTCCCGTGAGGGCGAACCCACCGCGCTGCCCGCCGTCCCCCGGCCCCGCGCCGGCGGCCCCGCCGACCCGGCCGGCCGGACCGGGCCCGCACCGACCGGCACTCCCGCCGTCCAGGAGACCGCGGCCCGCGAGGGGACGGTCGCACCGGAACCCGTCGGTGCGGCAGGGGCTGCGGCGCCCTCCGCAGCCCCTGCCGCACCGACGGGCGACGGGACCGCCGAGGCGCTCGCCCTCGCCGACACGGCGACCGTCACGGCGGCCGTGGACGGCTCCGCCACCGCGACCGCCGTACTCGCCCCGATCGCCGCCGGACTGCTGCTCACCGGCGCGGCGATGTGCAAGCACCGCGGGCTGCCGCGCGGGCACTGAGCACGGCGCACGGCGGGACCCGGGCCGGGTGTGCCCGGTCGGGTGTGCCCGGGAGGGTCCGGGACGCCGAAGGGTCGGCCGGTCAGCGGAAGACGGTCAGCGGAAGACGCTCGGCGGCGGCTCCGGGGAAGGGCTCGCGGTGGCGTCGGTGGCCGGGACGGCCCCGGCGGTGAAGTCGGCCAGGGCGCGGCCGTGTTCGACCCGTCCGTGGGAGGAGTCGGAGGCGACCCGGCGGGTGAGGTCGGCGATCGGGAGCGGGGTGTGGGCGGCGGCCAGGATCAGGTTGCCGAAGCGCTTGCCGCGCAGCACGGCGGGGTCGGCGGTGAGGCACAGTTCGGGGAACACCGCACCGACGGTGGCGACTTGGGAGCGGGCGAAGGGCAGGGCGCCGCCGTCGGCGAGGTTGGCGGCGTACCAGCCGCCGGGGGCGAGGGCGCGGGCGGCCAGGGTGGTGAACTCGACCGTGGTGCAGTGCGCCGGGGTGCGGGCGCCGGAGAAGACGTCGGTGATGACCAGGTCGACGCTGCCCTCGGGGGTGCGTTCCAGCACGCTGCGGGCGTCCGCGCCGCGCACCTTGATCTGCCAGCCGCGCTCCAACGGGAGTTCGGTGCGGACGAGTTCGGTGAGCGCGGTGTCGATCTCGGCGACCTGCTGGCGGGATCGCGGCCGGGTGGCGGCCACGTAGCGGGCCAGGGTGAGGGCGCCGCCGCCCAGGTGCAGGACGGTCAGCGGACGGCCCGGCGGGGCGACCAGGTCGATCAGGTGGCCGAGTCGGCGCTGGTACTCGAAGCCCAGGTGGGTGGGGTCGGCGAGGTCGACCAGGGACTGCGGGGCGCCGTCGATGAGCAGCGACCAGGCGTGCGGGCGGTCGCGGTCGGGGCGCAGTTCGGCCCGGCCGGAGCCGACCGCGCGAAGGAGCGGCCCCTGGGCGTGGCTGCGGCCGTCCGTGCCGGTGGTGAGCGCCGGTTCGGGGCTGCGCGCGGCCCTGTTGCTTCGTCCCATACCCGCCATTATCGCCGCGGGCGACCTGGGCGGGCGCCCCGGCCGACGGGGCGCCCGCCCAGGTCAGGGGCGTGCTGCGGGGATCCGGCCGGTGGGCGTACGGGCCCGGCGGGATCCGCGCGGCACGCCCGCTAGAACGGGCCGAGGCCGCCTGCGGTGAGCGTGCAGGCGGCCTCGCAGAGGGCGGAGCGGAGCACCCAGGCGTCGGTGGGGCGGGTGGCGCGCGCGGAACCGGCGGGCGGGATCACCCAGCGCGGGTCGGTGGCGCCGGGCACCAGGGCGCCGGCCGTACAGGAGCTGCCGGGCAGGTGCCAGGTCTCCCAGGTGCCGGCCGGGACGAGGAAGGAGACGGTGCTGCCGTTGCGGCTCTGCAGGACGGCCCCGCAGGCCCGGCGCAGCCGCAGGATGTCGACGGCCTCCAGGCCGTGCCGCAGGGCGACCGTCACGGTGTCGCAGCCGGTGACGAGGGTGTCCTCGACGGGGACGGCGCGGCCTTGGCCCGGTCCGCCGCAGGAGCCGCGGCCGCCCTCGACCGGGCCCCGGCCGGGGAACCGGTCGTCGGCGGGCTCGGGGAGCAGGGCGGGGACGGCGGCGGCGAGCACACCCCCGGCGACGGGTCGGTGCTGCGGCAGTCCGGTGGCCATCATGGGCCCTCCTGTTACCTCGTCGGGGCGGAAGCGTTGCCGCCGCGGGTGGGGCCGCGGGCCGGGGACGGGCCGGGGGACGGCCTGGGCTTCCAGGTATCAGGACAACGCGGCAGGAGTACCGGAAGCCACGGGGCGCCTTACAGCAAGGCATGGCATTTCATGGCGGATATCCGGCAACTACGCCCGCTTCGCCCCGGATTGACCGGAGATGTCGTACGAACCGACTGTGGCCGACCGGTGACTCCGAGTACTCTCGGCGCCATGGCAGCCACCCCACCGGCCGAGCCGAACCGACCGTCCCCCAACCCCGTGATGCGCGCACTGCGCGGCGACCGCTCACCCGGCGAGTTCGCCGTGGCGGTACGCCGGGCCGCTCGCGAGATCGGCGAGCACGTGTCCTGCGACGCCCGCTACGTCGGCCGGGTCGAGTCCGGTGAGATCCGCTGCCCCAACTACGCCTACGAGCGGGTCTTCCGGCACATGTGGCCGGGGCGCACGCTCACCGAACTCGGCTTCGCCCCGCGCACCGCCGTCCGCCGCCGGACGGCGGCCGACCCGGTCGGCGCGGCCGGAGCCCAGCCTCACCCTCCGATCCATCCGACGTTCCCGCCCCTGCCCGCCCCGCGCTCACCACTCTCCACCCAACTCCCGTACGCTGCCTCGCCGTACGCGGATCCAGCCGCTCCGGACGGGCCCCCGTGGCCGATGGCCGGCGCGGTGCCCCGGGGGCCCGATGGATCGCCCTACCCCGACGAGGAGAACGACGACGTGCGTCGCCGTACGTTCCTGGCCGGCGGCTCGACCGCGCTGGCCACCGTGATCGGCATCGACCGGCCGGCCGCCGCCGGCCCGGTCACCGGTGTCGGCTTCACCCCGGCCACCGGTACCGGTGCCGGCTACGACCCGGTCACCGGTGCCCGGTTCGGCCCGGCTCCCGACCGGACGGTCTTCCCCCGCGCGGAGCTCACCGTGCCCGCGCTGCTCGGCGACGAGCCGGTGGTGCCCGGCCGGCCGGGCCCGGTGCCGCCGCCGCGCAAGGTCGGCGCCGCCGAGGTGTCCGGTGTCGAACAGGCCGTCCGGGACATCAGACTGGCCGACGACGCGCACGGCGCCGACGCCCTGTACGAACTCGCCGGGCAGTCCCTGCGCACCGCCTACCTGCTGCTCAACGAGGGCGAGTACAGCGCCGAGACCGAGCGCCGGCTCCAGGCCGGAGCGGGCGAACTGGCCATCTCCGTGGGCTGGTTGGCCCACGACTCGAACCGGCTCGCGGACGCCCGCTCGTTCTACGCCGAGGCGCTGGCCACCTCCCGGATGGCCGGGGACTCCGCACTGGAGGCGCACGTGTTCTGCAACAGCGCCTTCCTCGCCCGGGACGCCGGGCGGCCGCGCGAGGCGCTGCGCGCCGCGCAGGCCGGGCAGTCGGCCGCCCGGGAGCTGGGCTCCGCCCGGCTGCTCGCCCTGCTGGCCATGCGCGAGGCCGGCGCTTGGGCCGTACTGCGGGATCGTTCCTCCTGCGAACGCGCGATCGGCCGGGCCTACTCGTTGTTCGACCGGGGGCCGTCGGAGGCCGATCCGGAGTGGATGTCCTTCTTCGGCGAGGCGGAGATCGCCGGCCTGCAGTCGCAGTGCTGGTCCGCGCTGGAGGACTGGGACCGCGCCAGCGACCAGGCCGCACTGGCGATAGCGCTGCAGGAGCCGCACTTCGTGCGCAACCGGGTGCTGTACACCGCCGAACTGGCCCACGACCGGCTCGGCCGGGGGGACCTGACCGGGGCGGCGCACCACGGCTCGGCCGCCGTGGCACTGTTCGGCGAGGTCCGCTCGGCCCGGATCCGCAGCATGCTGGCGGACACCGCGGGACGGCTGCGTCCGCACGCCTCGGTGCCCGAGGTCCGCGGCTTCCTGAACGGGTACGACCGGGCCGCGGCGGCCTGACGGACGGTCGGACCACCGCCGACCGCGGCGGCTGCCGGTCGACCGACCGGCAGCCGTCGACGTCGGCCTCAGTCGCCGGACTTCAGCCCCTCCAGGTGGGACAGGTCGTTCCAGACCTCCACCGCCGGGGCGCCGTACTCCCAGGACAGCACGCACAGCGCCGCCGTACCGAGCTTGAACCGCTGGGCGAACTCGGGCGGCAGGCCCAGCCAGCGGGCGGTCAGGATGCGCAGCAGGTGGCCGTGGGCGAACAGGACGACGTCGCGGTCGGCGCAGTGCATGACGGTGGTGTCCGACTCCGGGACGCCGTGCTCGTCGTTGAGTTCGGCGAGGAAGGCGTCCACCCGGGCGGCCACCTCGGAGAGCTTCTCGCCGCCGGGCACGCCGTCGCGCCAGATCAGCCAGCCGGGGTGGTCGGTGGCCCGGATGTCGGCGCCGGTGCGGCCCTCGTACTGGCCGTAGTCCCACTCCAGCAGTTCCGGACGGTCCACCGCACGGTCGCCGAAGCCGGCCAGTTCGCAGGTCTCCCTGGCCCGGCCGAGCGGGCTGGTGTAGACGAGCGCGTCCGGCAGCCCGTTCCAGGGGGCCTTGGCGAGGCGGGCGCCGAGCGCCCGGGCCATCGCGCGGCCGTCCTCGGTCAGCGGGATGTCGGTGCGGCCGGTGTGGCGGCCGGTGGCCGACCACTCGGTCTCACCGTGGCGGACCAGCACGATTCGGGCGGGCATGGGGGACTCCTCGCAGCAGGGCGGTCAACGGTCGGTCTCACCCTTGAGCACCGGTCTCCATGATCCCCCACCCGGAGGGCGGCCACGATCGCGGGCCCGGGGCCCGGCCCTGACCCGGCCCGGGGCAGGGCCCGGACGGCCCAGGGCGAGCAGGGGGAAACGGCCGGTTGCGGCCGGAACGGGCCGGTCCGCACCGCGTTGTCGGACCCGGGTGCGACACTGGGCCGCACCATGAACGTCTCGACGAACGTCCCGCTCAGCGGGTCCGCTGAGCCGCTCGCCCAGCGGCTCGCCGAGCTGCGCGGACCGGCCCCGCAGCGCAGTCTGAACGCCCGCTCCCTCGCCGCGCTGGCCGCCAATCCGGGCTGCCACCGCCGCGCCGTGCTGGACGCGGCCGGGGTGGACAAATCGGTGCTGGCCGCCCGGCTCGGCCGCCCCGCCCCCTTCGGGCAGTCCCCGTTCGCGATCGCCCGCGGCGTGATCTTCGAGTCCCGGCTGAAGGCGGACGACCACACCGCCCTGCTGGAGCCGCTCCGCGCCCACCTCGGCGTCCCGGCCGACGACCGCACCCCGCTGCTGGTGCCGGACCTGCTGCACCGCTCCGGCCCGGCCGTCCGCGCCGACCGGACGACCGAGGTGCTGGCCCGGGCCGCCGCCGATCCGGACGCCTGGACGCTGCTGGACCACCCGATGCTGCGGCTCTCCGTGGCCGGCAGCACCGCCTACCTGGAGCCGGACGCCCTGGTGGTGCACGGCGGGCGGTGCACGGTGGTCGAGATCAAGTCCTTCCCGGTGCTGGACGGCAGCGCGGACCCGGCCAAGGTCGGCGCCGCCGCCCGCCAGGCCGCGGTGTACGTGCTGGCGCTCCAGCACGCCGCCGCGACGGCCGCCGGAACGTCGCTCGGCGACGACCCGTACACCGAGCAGCGGCTGCCGGGCAGCCCGCGCACCAGCGTGCTGCTGGTCTGCCCCAAGGACTTCGGCAACCGGCCGACCGCGGTCACCGTCGACGTCCGCCGCGAACTGGCCACCACCCGCCGCCAGCTGAGCCGGATGACCGGCATCGGCCGGCTGCTGACGGAGCTGCCGGCGGGCACCGACTTCGACCTGGCCGCCGACGGGGACGGCACCCCGGCCCGGACCGCCGACCAACTGACCGCCTCGGTCGAGGCGGTGCCCGCCGCCTACAGTCCGGACTGCCTCTCCACCTGCGAGCTCGGCTTCCACTGCCGCGCCCGGGCCCGCTGCGACGACCGGGTCGAACAGCTCGGCCGGGGCGTGCGCGGCGAGCTGGGCAGCATCCGTACGGTCACCGAGGCGCTGGCCGCCGCCGGCACCGGGCGTCCCGACGACGGCCACGGAGCCGACAGCGACGGCGACGACAGCGACGGCGACGACAGCGACGGCGACGCCGCAGCCGACGGCGCGCGCGAGGCCGCCGAGCGCCTGGCGTACGCGGCCGCCCTGCGCGCCGAGGCCCTGGGGGTGGGGGCATGAGCCTGCTGACCACCCTCGCCCGGCTGGAGGCCGTCCGCAGCGGACGGGCCGAGCCGCTGGCCACCGTCCGGCACCGGCACCTGTCGGAGCGCCCGATGGTGCTCGTCCCACTGACCGCCGCCGGTGAGGCCGGCGCGCCGCTGGCCGTACTGCTGGGCACCGACCGGGACGCTCCCCGGCTGCACCTGGTGCCGCAGCCGCTCAACCGCACCCTGCGGTTCGACTACCTGGCCGCACTCGCCGCCGACCTGCTGCCCTACCTGGAGTCCTTCGGGGCCGACATCGAGCAGATCGAGGGCTCCGAGAAGGATCCGGAGACCGGCGAGAAGACCCAGGTGTTCCGCGAACTGTGCACCGACGCGCCGCAGTTGATCGTTCCCAACAGCGCGGGCGTGCACCACCTCGCGCTGCTCGGCCGCTCGACCCGGTTCCGTCGCACCGCCGAGGACGCGGACCCGGGGCCGCACCCGGCACCGCTGCGGGTGCCGCTGCTCGGCCGCTGGCTGACCCACCTGACCGACCGCGCCCAGGTGCCCGGCTCCAGCCTGCTGCTGCCGATGACCGGCCTGCTCGCCCGGCACTGGGCCACCGGCCAGAGCCACCTGGAGGACCAGCACCTGGCGGCCCGGCTGGCCTGGCACGGCCCGCCGCCGGGGCTGACCGGGGCCCGGGCCGCCGAACTGGCCGAGACCGCCCGCGACGAGCGGGGGCAACTGCTGCACCCGCCGGCCGGGCCGGCCACCGACCCGGCCTTCGACGAGGGGGTGCTCGCCCCGGCGATCGCCCGCTACGACGCGGCCGTCAACGCGCTTCAGCACGGCGACGACCCGGACGGCACCGAGCGCGCCCGGGCGGCCGTCCGCACGGCGGTCGAACAGCTGGAGCAGGTGTTCGCCGCCGTCCTGCTGCCCACCTGGCGGGACGTCTGGCGGGGCCTGGACCTGCTGCGCGCCCTGCCGCCGGCCGGCCACCTGGAGGAGCGCTGGACCGGCGACCGCTGGTCCTACACCGGCCACCGGGACCGGCTGGTGGCCGGCGAGCCGCCGCAGCCCCGGCAGGACGACGCCGTCACGGCGGCCCGCAAACTCGCCCAGCGCGAACGCGAGCAGGCCCGGCTGGACGTCCAGGAGGCACTGGACGATCCGCTGGCGATGGCCGAACACCGGCTGTCCGGCGAGGCGTTCAGCGGGGTGGTGACGGACGTGGTGCTGGAGTACGACACCACCGGCCGCTCCCCCAAGCCGCGCCCGCTGGTCACCCTGCGCACCGCCGACCGGCCGCACGCCGACCTCGGCCGGGAGGCCCACCGGGTGCACGGGCCGTCCGCGCAGAAGACCGAGATCGTCGCGGTCGACCCGGCCGAGGGCACCATCACGCTGCGGGTGCTGTCCGGGATGGGCCGCAAGAAGGAGCCCGAGCCGGGCAGCCTGCCCGAGCCCGGCGAGCCAGTCACGTACACCCTGTTCGAGTTGACGGTCCGACAGTCCGCGCCGCTGCCCGAGCCGGACGACACCCCGTGGACCCACGGCGGCCCGCCCGGCACCGCGCCCGCGCCCACCCCGTCCGCCACCGCCGCCACCACCGAGGATTGGGAATGATGAGCACGCAGTCCCCGGGCGCGGCCGCCGACGCCGCCGTGGCCCGCATCCTGGCGGCGACCGTCCACCCGTCGGCCGGTGCGCCGCGCGGTGTGGTGGTGGACTCCCCGCCCGGCGCCGGGAAGTCGACCCTGGTGGTGCGGGCCGCCCGCGAGCTGGTGGCGGCCGGCGAACGGCTGATGGTGGTCGCCCAGACCAACGGCCAGGTGGACGACCTGGTCGGCCGACTGGCCGAGAAGGCACCGGAGTTGACGATCGGCCGGCTGCACGCGGCGGACGCCCGGCCCGGTCCGGAAGTGCTCCGGCACCCCAACGTCACGCCCTCCGACAAGGTCGCCGACCTGGTCGAGCAGGACGTGGTGATCTCCACCTCCGCCAAGTGGCAGTGGGTGCGGGCCGAGGCGCCGTGGCGGCACGCGATCGTGGACGAGGCGTACCAGATGCGCTCGGACGCCCTGCTCGCGGTGGCCCGGCTGTTCGAGCGGGCGCTGTTCGTCGGCGACCCGGGCCAGCTGGACCCGTTCACCGTGGTCGGCACCGAGCAGTGGGCCGGGCTGTCCTACGACCCGTCCAGCAGCGCCGTGGTCACCATGCTGGCGCACAACCCGCAGATCGAGCCGCACCGGCTGCCGGTCTCCTGGCGGCTGCCGGCCAGCGCGGCGCCGCTGATCTCGCGGGCGTTCTACCCGTACACGCCGTTCCGCTCCGGCACCGGTCCGGACGACCGCCGGCTGACCGCCGCCGTCCGCCCGGACGGCTCGGCGCTGGACGCGGTGATCGACCGGGCGGCCGAGCACGGCTGGGCGCTGCTGGAGCTGCCCGCCCGGCACACCGTGCGGACCGACCCGCAGGCGGTGGCGGCCGTCGCGGCGACGGTCCGGCGGCTGCTGGAGCGCGGGCTGACCGGCAGTTCCGAGCAGGGCGAGGCCCCGCTCACCGCAGACCGGATCGCCGTCGGCACGGCCCACCGGGACCAGGCGGCGGCCGTCCGGGCGGCGCTGCTCAAGGTGGGCGTCCCGGTGGACGGCTCGGCCGGTCCGGCCGTCACGGTGGACACCGCGAACCGGCTGCAGGGCCGGGAGTACGACGTCACGGTCGTGCTGCACCCGCTGTCCGGGCGGCCCGACGCGACCGCCTTCCACCTGGAGACCGGACGGCTCTGCGTGCTGGCCTCCCGGCACCGGCACGCCTGCATCGTGGTGGCCCGGGCCGGGATCGCCGAGCTGCTGGACGAGCACCCCTCCACCGAGCCGGTGCAGTTGGGCGTCCCGGTCGCCTTCCCGGACGGCTGGGAGGCAAGTTTTACCACACTGGAGCACTGGATGCAGTACCGCGTCAGGCTGCACTGATAGGGCAGCCACCAGCGCCCCGGCATCCACATGCCGGGGCGCTGTCTGCTGATCACCGCTCGTCAGGTCCCTTGAAGACGGCCACGGGCCGCCTCGATCTCGTTTCGGGCGGCAGTACCGAACACGGCTTGGTCCCGCAGAGCAGCGAACACGCGGACGAAGTACGAGATGTTTTCGGGCCTGGACGTCTGGAACGCCCCCGACCAGAACTCTTGCTTGAGCAAGCTCCCATCGAACAGATAGAAGCCCTCACCGGGGTAGAGCGACCGTGGCCGACCTTGCGGGATGATCCCGATGGACACGTACGGGAGCCTGGACACCTCCAGGAGGTGGTCAAGTTGCCCGTTCATCACCTCAGCACCGCCCGTATTGTTTGTTAGCGCAGAGGCTTCCAGGAGGAACGAGAATATCGGCGCCCCGGTGCCGAGGAACCGCTTCCGGACCATGCGGTTCTGTGCCGCTTCCTCCACGTCATCCAACGGCAGGCCGTGCAGCTTGGCATGGATGGTGAACTGCGCCTTGGCGTACTCGACCGTCTGTAGGAAGCCGGGGACGAACAGCGACTCATACACCCGGAGCAGCTTGGTCTTCGCGTACAAGTCCATGGCTTGGAACTGGAGACGCTTCATCCCCGGTCGGTGCCACCGCTTGTAGTCGGTCCACATCTGCTCGATCTCACGACTCATCGCGATGAGCTCGGGAGTCTGCCCCTCGACGGCACAGGCCGTTGCCCACCTTCGGATGTCCTCCTCGGTCGGGATCTGCGTCCCGTGCTCGATCTTTGACACCTTGGTCTTGTGCCAACCGCAGCGCTGCGCGAGTTCGACACCCGAGAGATGGGCATCCCGACGGAGTTCCTTGAGCTGAGTCCCGAAAGCGCGCCTTGCGGACTCGGATGGTTCCTGGTCAGACATGTCGCTACGGCTTGTACTCACCATTGGGGACGCCGAGCGACCATGCCTGCTCGAACGCCTCATTGCAGAACCGGATCACGTCCGGATCGGTTGAGAGCTGGATGTCAGCCTGTTGGTTGTCTCCCCCCATGAGGTTGAAGACCACCAGGTCATCCCGGATCAGACAGTCGTTCCCCGGCAAGGGCAACGCCGATACGAGCGGGCGGGGAAGCCAGCGAAGACGTTCCGTGGGGTCGGCCAGCTCGACCGCCATCCGCTGGTAGTCCGAGAGCGGTTCGGAGACGACCCTCACACGCCGGTAGGGGAAGCCTGCAGTGGCCTTCCCGGCCAGGAACGCACGATGCCCACGCATCGTCTCTTCGACCGTCTCACGGTCGCCTGAGCGCCACGCCTCGAACAACGGGCGGTCCACCTCGTAGAAGTCCCGCAGCTCGAACTTTCGGACCTCTTGGGCGGGCTCACCGAACAGCAGCTCAATTCGGCGTGCTGCCGAGATCAATTCCATAACGCTCCCTGACGTACTTCCGCACGAACACATCCATGGTCCGCCCGGACATCTCCCCGAACGTCTCATCGTCGGCAAGGGCGACGAGCTGATCCCGAACCCCCGGCCCGCGCTTCTTGAGCTGCACGATCCATGAGTCACGGTCAGTCTCATAGAACGTCTCGCACTCGACGCCGCCCTGAGAGTTGGGGTCCGTGCAAAAGAACGTAGCGGTCAAGTCGTCGCCGTCGCCGCTGTGTTGCCGCATGTTGCTCCCCCCATGGTTCGGCCGCATGTCATCTCCGACCTTCGCGCGACGACCACCCCGAGGTCAAGCATTCGACAGCACCGAAGTGCTCTCACGCGGCTTCCAGCAACTATGAGCAACTTCGTTGAGTGTCGCTGGTCGGTGTTCGTACCGTCTACCCCACGTCCCCACGCGTCGGCGAAGGAGAGGGAGCCAGGCATGTCCGTGGCGAAAGCCCAGCAGCACGATAC
This sequence comes from Kitasatospora sp. NPDC096077, assembly GCF_040303245.1. Classification (NCBI taxonomy): domain Bacteria; kingdom Bacillati; phylum Actinomycetota; class Actinomycetes; order Kitasatosporales; family Streptomycetaceae; genus Kitasatospora; species Kitasatospora sp. NPDC096077. The sequence continues at coordinate 31,975 of NZ_JBEOSV010000087.1, forward strand.
GAGCCGTCCGCCGAAACGACGTCGTTCCCACGCGGAGCTCATGGAGCGGATCGACAACAACCCGGTTCGGAAGGACCTGACGACCGGCCACCTGGTGGAGCTGGTGGGGGCCCAGGACGGCAAGGCCTTGGTCCGGCCGCTGTTCGAACCGGACGCCCCGGCGCGTCAGGTGCCGGTCGACATGCTCACCACCCGGATCAGTTTGTGGGGGTGACCGTGGCGGAGCAGTGGAAGCCGGAAGCGGGTCAGCAGGTCTACGAGCGCCGTAGTGGCGTCGCTGTCGAGATCATGGAGATCCGCCAATTCGGCCTGTACGTCCGGCCGTTGCGCGGCGGGGTCGAACGGGTCGTTGAGCGCGTGGACCTCATTCCGCCGGACGACGCTCCGGGCGGTTTCTTTGACTGGCAGGCCTCGCGCGGGTGAGCAGCATCGGTGAGGTTCTGGCCGCTGAGCAGCAGGACGAGTACCGCGATGCGGGCCTCTGGCGTGATGGCCATCCGTGCACGCGGTTTCTGTGGGCATGGCGCGTTTCGGTGTCGGCCCTGGTGATCGTTCTGGCCCTGTGGATCGGTTGGTCCGCTGGCCGACCGTGAGTAGTTACCAGCAGGACCGTTGGCCTTCGGGCTAGCGAAAAAACCGCCCCGGCCTACTTGGTCGGGGCGGTCTTGTTTTGCTTCGAGCGTTCAGAGGAGCGCGAGGAACGGGTTCCCAGTGGCAACCGGCTCAGGGCGGGAAGCGGGCACCGGAGCCGTGGTCTTGGCCGGGCGGCGGGTGTCGATCCGGACGACCGTGGCCGGGCGTTCGTCACGCTGGGCATTTTGCCGGCTGTGCGGAGAGTGACCAGCCTCCTCCTCAGCGAAGGTGTAGACCGTGGCCGGTCGGCCCAGCCCTGAGCGGTCCAGGGTGACCTTCACCCCAGGCAGCGACTTGACCTCTTCCGCCGAGGCGCCCACGTACGGCAGCAGTTCGGAGGACCTGGCCATACCCCCGTGCATCTCGATCCGGGCCCGGACCTTCTCCGCCAGCGTCGGCACCCGGCGGCCGGGCTTGATCGCTCCCGTGCTCCCCGTGATGTCGACCGCACAGCGGACGCTGTAACGAACCAGGGAGAAGGCCGCAGCCAGGCAAGCACGGTCGATCGTCTCGGACTGCTCGGACGCAGCCAGGCAGGCCGCTACCCGGATGGTCTGTTCGGCCGTGCGTTCCACGTAGACAGACTGTGCCTCGGGAAGGCTCTCAGCGATGATCCGGGCATACCGGCGGATGGTCTTCCAGAGCAGCCGAGCATCCTCCCCGAGGCTGATCACACGCTTGCCCCTGGTAGCCCAGGAGTAGGCCTGACTCAGGTCCCACCCGCCCAGCTTGGGCAGCGTGGCCCCGTCGTCATCCAACATGGGCACGGAGGTCAGCGCGAAGGGCATGATGCGGTTGTAGGACCCTCCGGCAGCTTCCGTGGCCCCGACGTACTTGGCCCAGTCAGAGGGCGTGATGTGGGCGTGGAAGACGACCGCCGGATCGTCTACCGCCTGAGCAGAGTCTTTCGTGGTGTTCCGGATCGGCGCACCGTCCCAGGCGCTCCGGAGCTTGGCCGTGAAGCTGGTATCCCGCCGCACCCGGCGAAGCACCTCCGACCACTCCTCTTCGACCACCAGGGCCCGGACGTCCCGTCCGGCTTCCGTCTCCTCCGTGTCCTCCACCTGTTCGGCCAGGTAGTTGACCAGGGACGCACCGGACGTGATCCCCGAGGTGGTGTTGACTTCGAGGAACCTGCCTATGGACGGCTTCATGATGTGCTGCGCGGCACGAAGCGCCGTGCCCTTGCCCTTCCCCGTGCCACCAACGAGGGCCGACCATACGAGCGCCGGACGGGCGTTGCCCCGGCTGGACACCTTGACCGTCTGGCCGATGGCTGCCGACCACATGCTCAGAGCCGCAACGTAGATGCCGACCGGATCACACTCAACGTGCGGGCTGACCTTCTCCACAGCCCGACCGATAGGCCCGTACATCGTGATGGTGTTCAACTCTGCTTCTCCTGGGACTGATTAGGGTCGGGCGGCCGGGCCGACCCCGGCCACCCCAGGTACGTGCGGACCGGTCAGGCCGCTTGCCGCGTAGCGGCCCGGTAGGACTCGATCAAGGTGATGGGGAGCCGACCCTTCGGGGACACGTCGAAGCCGTTGGCCTTGGCCCACCTGCGGGCGGCCTG
>NZ_JBEOSV010000088.1:0-34106 GCF_040303245.1 Kitasatospora sp. NPDC096077
CCGTGGTCGGGGTGGTGCGGCTCGCCCCCCCGCACTTGCGGATATTCTATTGCCGGGGGGGGGGGGGGGGGGGGGCCCCCCCCCGCCCCCCCGCCCTTCCGCATTCCGGGCTGGCGTCACGCCGCGCGCACGGGGGCGGTACCGTCGGGACCGTGAGTACGAACGACAACCCGACGCATTCCGATCACGAGCACGATGCCGCACGGCACGACCGGCTGGGCGAGAAGCTGCCGATCCGGATGCTGCACGACCGCGTGCTGGTGCGCATCGAGGGCAGTGAGGGCGAGCGCCGCTCGACCGGCGGCATCCTGATCCCGGCGACCGCGGAGCTTTCCAAGCGCTGCACCTGGGCGGAGGCCGTGGCGGTGGGCCAGAGCGTGCGCTCGGTGGAGCCCGGTGACCGGGTCCTGTACGACCCGGAGGACAAGCTGGAGGTGGAGGTCCGCGGCGCCACCTACGTGCTGCTGCGCGAGCGCGACCTGCACGCGGTGGCGGCGACCCGCTTCGGGGACACCGAGGGCTCGACCGGGCTGTACCTGTAGCGACCCCGTACCTGTGGTGACCCCTGTCGCGAGGCCGACGGCGACCCCGGCGAACAGCTGTTCGCGGTCGGCCTCCGGCGGGTCGGCCCGGGCGGCGTCGACCCGGTCGGCCGGTTCTGTCGGTGCCGGGGGCTAGGGTCCGGGCATGAGTGTCCCGGTGATCGGTGATGGTGAGCGGCGGGCCCGGTTGGGTCGCCGGCAGTTGTTGGCGGCCTCGGTGCGGGCGGCGCGGGTGGAGGACGTGGCCGACGCGGTGGTCGGGCTGCACGCGACGGACGCGGCGACGGTGTACCTGTCGGCCTGTGCGCGGCTGGCGGAGCCGTCGGCGGCGGCGGTGGAGCGGGCGCTGTACGAGGACGTGTCGCTGGTGAAGCTGCTGTCGATGCGGCGGACGATCTTCGCGGTGACGGAGGGCCTGGCCCCGTACGTGAGTTCGGGGGCGGCGCGGGCGATCGCCGTGAAGGAGCGGGCGACGTTGCTGAAGCACCTGCGGGACCACGCGGAGGGCTGGGACGAGGCCCGGCTGGCCGCGACGGAGCGCGAGGTGCTGGCCGCGCTGGCCGTGCGCGGGGAGGCGACGACCCAGGAACTGGGCCGGGACGTACCGCAGTTGCGCGAGACGATGCTGATGTCGGCGGGCAAGGCGTACGAGGCGCGGCAGAGTGTGGGCAGTCGGCTGCTGAGCCTGCTGGCCTCGGACGGGCACGTCCGCCGGTGCCGTCCGCGCGGTTCCTGGGCGAGCAGCAGCTATCCGTGGGCGCTGGTGCCGCAGTGGCCGGAGGTGCCGGTGCGGGAGGCGAAGGCGGAGGTGGTGCGGCGCTGGCTGGCGGCGTACGGGCCGGCCACGGTGGAGGACGTGAAGTGGTGGACGGGCTGGACGCTGGGGGACGTCCGTACGGCGCTGGCGGACGTGGACGCGCGGGCGGTGGCGCTGGCGGGCGGTGCGGCGGCCGTGGTGCTGCCGGGGGACGAGGGGCCGGTGGCGCCGCCCGAGCCGTGGGCGGCGCTGCTGCCGGCGCTGGATCCGGCGGTGATGGGCTGGCGCGGGCGGGACTGGTACCTGCGGCCGGAGGACGTGCCGGCGCTGTTCGACCGGGCGGGCAACGCCGGGCCGACGGTGTGGTGGTGCGGTGAGGTGGTCGGGGGCTGGGCGCAGCGGTCGGACGGTGAGGTGGTGTGGCGGTTGTTCCGGGACGTCGGGTCGGCGGCGGAGCGGGCGGTCGCGGCGGAGGCCGGGCGGTTGACGGGGTGGTTGGGGGAGGTGCGGGTGACGCCGCGGATCCGGACGCCGCTGGAGCGGGAGTTGGTGGCCGGGTAGCCCGCCCCGGGGGCTACTGGGCGGGCGCCGTGGCCGTGTTGGTGGGTGCGGTGGTGGCGGTGGGCGGGTTGCTGGGCCGGGCGGGCCGGGTCGGGGTGGGCCGGGTGCTGGGGCTGGGTTGTTCCTCGGTGGGGGCGGGTTGGGGGTTCTGCGGGCTGGGGACGGCGGGGGGTGCGGGCTGGTCGGTGGCGGCGGGGGCGCTGGGGGCCTGGCCGGTGGGGGCGGTGACGGGGGCGCCGGTGGGGGCCGGTGCGGTGGTGCTGCTCGGGCTGGGGCTGGAACTTCCGCTCGGGGTGGGCCAGTTGCCGGTGCCGCGGTCGCCGTGGCCGGTCTGCAGGTCGAACTGCTGGGTGGGGGTGTTGCCCAGGGCGGCGGTCATGTAGTCGGTCCAGATCTTGGTGGGGAAGGCGCCGCCGTTGATCCGGGTGAGGCCGGCCGTGCCGGACAGTGGTTCCTTGGCGTGGCTCTTCGGGTTCTCGCGGAACAGGCCGACGGTGGTGGTGAGTTCGGGGGTGTAGCCGGCGAACCAGGCGGAGAGGTTGGCGTCGGTGGTGCCGGTCTTGCCGGCGGCGGGGCGGCCGAGGTCGAGGGCGGCGGCGCCGGTGCCGCGGGGGCTGACGACGTCGCGCAGGACGTCGGTGACGGAGTCGGCGATGGTGCGGCCGATGGCGTCGGTGGCCTTGTGGTCGGGCGTCTTGGGGACGTCGACGCCGCCGCCGGGGTTGACCCGTTCGAGTTTCTGGACGGACCACGGGGTGTGGGCCTGGCCATGATTGGCGAGGGTGGCGTAGGCGCCGGCCAGGTCGAGGGCGCTGGGGGTGGCGGTGCCGAGGGTCATCGAGGTGTTGGCCGGGTCCATGCCGCGGACGCTGTCGGGGATGCCGAGTTTGACGGCGGTCTCGCGGACCCGGGCGAGTCCGGCGTCGACGCCTTCCTGGGCGTAGACGGAGTTGACGGACTTGACCATGGCGTGGCGCAGGGTGATGTTGCCGTAGTCGATGTCGTCCTCGTTGGGCGGCGCGTAGGGGGTGGGGCCGCCGGTGACGGGGCGTTCGCTGGTGCCGTCGTAGCGGGTCTCGGTGGTGATCGGGCGGCCGTCGAGGGTGTGTTGGGCGATCAGGCCGGCGGCGAGGTCGATCGGTTTGAAGGTGGAGCCGATCTGGTTGTCCTGGCGCAGGGCGTCGTTGTAGGGCTGTTTGGCGTAGTCGGGGCCGCCGTAGACGGCGACGACGCGGCCGGTGGCGGGTTCGACGGAGGCGCCGGCGACGCGGACGTCGGTGTCGGTGGTGGGGCGGGCCTTGGGGTCGAGTTCGCCGGTGAGTTCGTCCTGGACGGCTTTGACGAAGGAGTCCTGCTTGGGTTTGTCGAAGGTGGTGGTGATCCGCCAGCCGCCGGCCTTGAGGGTGGCGGCGTCGATGGTGCCGGAGGAGATCAGGTAGTCGTCGGCGACGCCGACCAGGTAGCCGGCCTGGCCGGCCAGGCCGGTGGCGGGTTGGGGGTCGATGGGTTCGGGGAAGGTGGTGGCGTTGCGGTCGGCGGTGGTGAGGAAGCCGAGTTGGACCATGCCGTCGAGGGCGTAGTTCCAGCGGGCGACGGCCTTCTCGCGGTTGGCGGGGGTGGCGGTCCTGACGTCGTAGAGGCTGGGGGCCTGGAGCAGGGAGGCGAGGTAGGCGCCCTGGCCGAGGGTGAGTTGGGAGACGTCGACGCCGTAGTAGGCGTGGGCGGCGCTCTGGATGCCGTAGGCGCCGCGGCCGAAGTAGCTGCTGTTGAGGTAGCCGGCGAGGATGTCCTTCTTGTCGCGCTGCTGGTCGACCTTGAGGGCGATGAACAGTTCGCGGCCCTTGCGTTCGAAGGTCTGGTCCTGGGTCAGGTAGTAGTTCTTGACGTACTGCTGGGTGATGGTGGAGCCGCCTTGCATGCCCTTGCCGAGGAGGGTGTTCCAGCCGGCCCGGAGCATGCCCTTCAGGTCGACGCCGCGGTTCTGGTAGAAGGTGCGGTCCTCGGCGGAGACGACGGCCTGTTGGGTCTGCAGGGGGATCTGGTCGATGGTGACGTCGGTGCGGTTGACGGCGCCGGTGCGGGCGATCTCGGTGGTGCCGTCGGCGTAGAGGTAGATGTTGTTCTGGGCGGTGGCGCGGGCGTTGGGGTCGGGCACCGGGACGATGACGTAGAGCACGGCGAAGGCGCCGACGGCGAGCAGTAGCAGTGCGGTGAGGGTGCCGAGGGTGATCCGCCAGGTGGGGAGGAGCCGGCGCCAGAGGGGGAGGGCGCGGCGGGCTTCGCGGCGGGCGGCCCGTTTGGCCTGGCGGCGGGTGCTCAACGTCATGGCGGGATTATCTGCTATTTGACGTGGGTTCAGCGGCGGTGGGGCTGTGAACTGCGGTGTTGCTCCTGCGGCGGGGCGTCGTCGGGGTCGTGGGGGGCGTGGTCGGAAAACCGGGTGCGGGTGGGGTGCGGCGGAGGTACGGTGAAAGATGCGAACTTCATAGCGCACCCGTTTCTGACAGCTCCGCCCGTCCGGCCCGGTACCCCCGGGGTCGGCTGGTCGGGGCCGATGGGGTGTGCGCGGATGTCGATGGGCACCTTCCTCTGGCCGTATTTGTCGACAAGGAGACAATATGCTCTACGCCGCCGTGGCTCGCGGCGCCTTCCGCCGCTACTCCACCTACCGGGCCGCCACCCTGGCCGGCACCTTCACCAACACCGTCTTCGGGGTCATCCTGGCCTCCTCCTTCCTCGCGCTCTGGCAGGCCCGCCCGGGCCTCGGCGGCTACGACCAGAGCCAGGCCGTCACCTACATCTGGGTCAGCCAGGGCCTGTTGGTCACCGTCGCGGTCTGGGGCGGCGGCTTCCAGGACGACGTCCAGGACCGCTTCCGCACCGGGGACATCGCCGTCGACCTCTACCGCCCGGTGGACTTCCAGGGCTGGTGGCTGGCCACCGACCTCGGCCGGGCCGGCTTCCAGGCCCTGGTCCGCGGCACCGTGCCGATGCTGGTCGGCGCGCTGGTGTTCCGCACCCGGATGCCCGAACAGCCGCTGACCTGGCTGTTCTTCCTGCTCTCGGCACTGCTCGCGGTGCTGGTCAGCTTCGGGCTGCGGTTCCTGGTCTCGCTCACCGGCTTCTGGCTGCACGACTCCGAGGGGGTGCGCGCGGTGATGCTGGTGGTGTCGATGTTCTTCTCCGGGATGCTGCTGCCGATCGCCCTGTTCCCGGGGTGGCTCGGCGACCTCGCCCGGGTGCTGCCCTGGGCGGCGCTGATCAAGGTGCCGACCGACGTCTTCCTGGAGCGGGCGAGCGGCGCCGGGCTGGTCCCGGCGCTGGGCTTCCAACTCGGCTGGGCGGCGGTGCTGCTCGCCGTCGGGCGGGCCGCGCAGTGGCTGGCGACCCGTCGGGTGGTGGTGCAGGGTGGCTGACCGACTCCTGCCGGTGGCCGAGCGACCCCTGCCTGCGGCCGGGCCACTCCTGCCGCGCACCGAGCCCTTCACCGCGCGGACGGCCTGGGCGGTCCGCTCCTGGTGGCTGTGCGCCCGGATGTGGATGCGCTCGATGATGGCCTACCGGGCCTCCTTCGTACTGAACCTGCTGGCCAGCCTGGTCACCCACTCGCTCGACTTCCTCGTGCTGGTGCTGATGTTCCGGCACACCGACCGGCTCGGCGGCTGGAACCTGCCGGAGATCGCCTTCCTGTACGCCACCGCGACCTTCTCGCTCGGCATGGCCAACCTGCTGGTCGGCTCGGCCGACGGCCTGGGCGTACGGATCGCCGGCGGCACGCTCGACACCATGCTGATCCGCCCCGCCCCGGCGCTCTCCCAGCTCTGCGCCGAGCGCTTCACCCTGCGCCGACTCGGCCGCCCGCTCCAGGCCCTGATCGTGCTCGCCTGGTCGCTGGCCGCCCTGGACGTGCACTGGACCTGGGACCGGGTGCTGCTGGTGCCCGTGCTGCTGGTGTGCGGCAGCGTCATCTTCGGCGCGATCTACGTCGGCGGGGCCACCGTCCAGTTCTGGTGGGGCGAGTCCAAGGAGATCCAGAACTCCTTCACCTACGGCGGTGCGACCCTGCTGCACTACCCGCCGACGATCTTCGCCAAGGAACTGGTCGCCGGGGTGGTCTTCGGCGTCCCGCTGGCCTTCGTCAACTGGCTGCCCACCCTGCGCATCCTCGACCGGCCCGACCCGCTCGGACTGCCCACCGCCTTCCAGTACGCCTCCCCGGTCGCCGCCGCGCTGTGCGTCGCCGCCGCCGGGCTCGCCTGGCGCGCCGGACTGCGCGCCTACCGCGGCACCGGCAGCTGAACTCCCCCTCCCCGTAAGGACAACACCGTGGCACTGATCGAACTCCAGGACGTCCGCCGCACCTTCACCGTGCGCGCCCGCACCGGCCGGTTCAGCCGGGTCAAGCGCGAGGTGCGCGCGGTCGACGGGCTCAGCTTCACCGTCGAGGCCGGCGAGTGCGTCGGCTACATCGGGCCCAACGGCGCCGGCAAGTCGACCACCATCAAGATGCTCACCGGCATCCTCGTCCCCAGCTCCGGCCGGCTGCGGGTCGCCGGGGTCGACCCGGCCCGCGAACGGGTCGCGCTGGCCCGCCGGATCGGCGTCGTCTTCGGGCAGCGCACCACCCTGTGGTGGGACCTCCCGCTGCGCGACTCCTTCGAACTCGCCCGCCGGATCTACCGGATCCCCGACCGGCGGTACCGCGAGAACCTCGGCCGCTGCATCGAACTGCTCGACCTGGACGGCTTGTTGGACACCCCCGTCCGGCAGCTCTCGCTCGGCCAGCGGATGCGCGGCGACCTCGCGGCGGCCCTGCTGCACGACCCCCAGGTGCTCTACCTGGACGAGCCGACCATCGGCCTGGACGTGGTCAGCAAGGGCAGGGTGCGGGAGTTCCTGCGCGAGGTCAACCGGGACGGCGGCACCACCGTGCTGCTCACCACCCACGACCTCACCGACATCGAGCAGCTCTGCGACCGGGTGATGGTGATCGACCACGGCCGGGTCGTCCACGACGGCGGGCTGGACGAACTGCACGCCGCCGGGCGCAGCGAGCGGACCCTGGTGGTCGACCTGGCCGACGCCCGGCCGCCGATCGAGGTGGCCGGGGCGCGGGTGGTGAAGGTCGAGGGGCCGCGCCAGTGGCTGGCCTTCCCGGCGCGGGAGAGCGCGGCGCCGATCGTGGCGGCGGTCGCGGCGCGGTACCCGCTGGTGGACCTCTCGGTGCGGGAGCCGGCGATCGAGGACGTGATCGCGCGGATGTACGCGAAGGTCGCGATCGGTTAGTCGGGCCGGGCCTGCTGGTTCGGCGGGCCTGGCCGCGCCGGCCTGGCCAGGCGGTTCGGCCGGAGCGTCAAGCCGGTGTTCGGATCGCTCGCCCGTTCGGGGAGGGCACGTGACTCCCCGGCGGGCGCCCGAGTTGACCGTGCGTCGCCCGTCGATCCGCGCACCGGCGAACCGCACCCCCGGAGGTCCGCCGCCCGATGACCGTACCCGACGTGACCGTGGTGGTCGCGGTCTACAACACCATGCCGTACCTCACCGCCTGCCTGGACTCGCTGGTCGGGCAGTCCCTGGCGCCGGGGCGGCTGGAGGTGGTGGTCGTCGACGACGGCTCCACGGACGGCGGTGAGACGCTGCTGGACGAGTACGCCGACCGGCACCCCGGGCTGTTCCAGGTGGTCCACCAGCCCAACTCGGGCGGGCCGGCCGCTCCCACCAACCGCGGCCTGGACCTGGCCCGCGGCCGGTACGTGCTGTTCCTCGGGGCCGACGACTGGCTCGGCCCGCAGGCGCTGGAACGGCTGGTCGCGGCCGCCGACGGCTGGGGCTCGGACGTGGTGGTGCCCAAGCAGGTCGGGGTGAACGGGCGGCTGGTGCCGCAGGGGATCTTCCACGCCGACGCCGAGTCGGTCGGCTTCACCGACTCGGCGCTGGCCTGGGCGCTGGCCGACACCAAGCTGTTCCGGCTCGACCTCATCCGGCGCCACGGGCTGCGCCGCGACGAGGGGCTGAAGGTCTTCTCGGACCAGCCGTTCACCCTGGAGGCCTGTCTGCGGGCGGACCGGGTGTCCGTCCTCGCCGGGTACGACTGCTACTTCCTGGTGCTGCGCGAGGACCGGGGCAACGTGACCGAGCGGGCCTCGGTGCTGGACCGGCTGCGCGGGATCACCGCCCTCCAGCAGGTGGCGGCCGAACTGGCCGAGCCGGGCGAGGAGTTGGACGCCATCCGGGCCCGCAGCTTCGCCTGGGACGTGCCCCGGCTGCTCCAGGACGGCTTCCTCCTGCTGGACGACGGGCTGCAGCGGCGGGTGTGCGCCGAGGTCGGCCGGATGATCGAGCGCTTCGGCGCCCGCGAGGTGTACGACCGGCTGCCGGTCGCGGCCCGGGTGCGGCTCGAACTCGCCGCCGCCGTACGGCCGGAGGCGCTGCGGGACCAGATCCGCTACGAGGCGGCGCACGGCGAACCGGCGGCGGTGGCGGAGGGGCGGCGGCGCTACGCGGGCTACCCGGCGTTCCGGGACGGGCGGCTCGGCCTGGCCGACGAGGTGTTCCTGCTGCCGGAGGAGCCGCGGGTGGCGGCCGTTCCGCCGCTCAACCTGGCCCAGCAGCTGTGGCGCGGGATCGTCCCGGAGCAGGTGCGGCGCGGGCTGCGGCGCCATCCGGCGTGGCGCAGGCTGGCCAACTCGGTGAACGGGGGACGGGGATGAGCGGGCCCGTGGCGGGGGGCGGCGTGGACCCGGGTGCGGGTGCGGGTGCGGGGGCGAGTCCGGGGATGGGGGCGGGGGCGGGGGCGGATGTGGACGTGGACCCGGGTACGGACGTCCGTGCGGACGGGCTGGTGGGCGACGGCCCGGACGTGTGCGTGGTCGGGCTCGGCAAGCTGGGACTGCCGCTGGCCGTGCAGTTCGCGCTGAAGGGCCACCGGGTGACCGGGGCCGACATCGCGCCCCGGGTGGTGGCGAGCGTCAACCAGGGCGTGCCGCCGTTCCCCCGGGAGGAGGGTTTGGACGAGGCGCTGAAGCGGGTGGTCGCCGAGGGCCGGCTGCGCGCCACCACCGACACCACGGCCGCGGTGGCCGCCGCCCATGCCGTCGTCCTGGTCGTCCCGCTGGTCACCGCCGCCGACGGCACCCCGGACTTCGCGCTGCTCGACGCGGCCACCGACGCGGTCGCGGCCGGGCTGCGCCGGGGCACGCTGGTCAGCTACGAGACCACCCTGCCGGTCGGCACCACCCGGGGGCGCTGGGCGCCCCGGCTGGCGGCCGGCTCCGGGCTGGCGGCCGGGACGGACTTCGCGCTGGTGTTCAGCCCCGAGCGGGTGCGCACCGGGCGGGTCTTCGCCGACCTGCGGCGCTACCCCAAGCTGGTCGGCGGCCTGGACGCCTCCTCGGTGCGGCGCGGCGCCGAGTTCTACCGGGCGGTGCTGGACTTCGACCCGCGCCCCGACCTGCCCCGGCCGAACGGGGTGTGGGAGCTGGCCTCGCTGGAGACGGCCGAGTTCGCCAAGCTCGCCGAGACCACGTACCGGGACGTCAACATCGCGCTGGCCAACCAGTTCGCCCGGTACGCGGACCGGGTCGGGGTGGACTTCGCCGAGGTCGCCGACGCCTGCAACTCGCAGCCCTACAGCCATCTGCACCGGCCGGGGATCGCCGTCGGCGGGCACTGCATCCCGGTGTACCCGCGGCTGTACCTGTGGAACGACCCGGCGGCGACGGTGGTCCGGGCGGCCCGGGAGGCCAACCTGGAGATGCCCGGGTACGCGGTCGGGGTGCTGGCCGGGGCCCTCGCCGGGGAGCTGCCGGGCGGGATCGCCGGGCGGGGGGTGCTGGTGCTGGGGGCCTCCTACCGGGGCGGGGTCAAGGAGACGGCGTACTCGGGGGTGTTCCCGCTGGTCGCGGCGCTGGAAGCGGCCGGGGCCCGGCCGTACGTCGTCGATCCGCTGTACCGGGCGGCCGAGCTGACGGCGCTCGGGCTGCCGCCGTACGGCGGGGAGCCGGTGGTGGCGGCGGTGCTGCAGGCGGACCACCCGGAGTACCGGGAGCTGGAACCGGCGGACCTGCCGGGGGTGCGGGTGCTGCTGGACGGGCGGCGGTGCACGGACCCGGCGCGGTGGGCGGGGGCGGGGGTGCGGCGGATCGTGCTGGGCGGGGCCTGACCGTGGGGGCGGCAGCGCGTGGGCCGGAGCGGGGTGGCAGCGCGTGGGCCGGAGCGGGGCGGCAGCGCGCGGGCCGGAGCGGGGTGGCGATTCTGGGCGCGGGACGGTTCGGAGGGGCGTGAGCCGACGCTCCGGGGCGGGTGATCGCGGGGCACGCCCCCGTCCGCGCCGGGCACGGGGCAGACTGGCGGGGTGAGTGACGAAGCCTTCAGCGGGACCGGGCCCGGGGTCCGGTTCACCGCGGCCGATGAGGAGAAGAGACGCGGCGTCCGCCGGATGAAGACCATCGCGACCGGCCTGCTGGCCTTCGCGACCCTGGTCTTCGCCCTGGCCACCTGGGCGAAGGCGGCCGGTGCCGGCGCCTGGGCCGGGTACGTGGCGGCCGCCGCCGAGGCGGGCATGGTCGGCGCGCTGGCCGACTGGTTCGCGGTGACCGCCCTGTTCCGCCGCCCGTTCGGCCTGCCGATCCCGCACACCGCGATCATCCCGACCAAGAAGGACGCCTTCGGGCGCTCGCTCGGCGACTTCGTCGGCGACAACTTCCTGGCCGGCCACGTGGTGCGCGGTCGGCTCGCCGCGCTCGGCGTCGGCCGCCGGCTGGGGGAGTGGCTGGCCGCGCCGGGCAGTGCCGAGCGGGTCACCAAGGAGGCCTCGGCGGCACTGCGCGGGGTGCTCGCGGTGCTGCGCGACGAGGACGTGCGGGCGGTGGTCGCCGAGGCGGTGACCCGGCGGGCCGCCGCCACCTCGGTGGCCGAGCCGATGGGCCGGATGCTGGGCAAGGTGGTCGCCGACGGCGGGCACCACGGCGTGGTCGACCTGGTCGCCGTCCGGGCGCACGACTGGCTGACCGCCAACCACGAGGACGTGGTCCGCAAGGTCACCCAGAAGACCCCGGGCTGGACCCCGAAGTTCCTCGACCAGCAGGTCGGCGAGCGGGTCTACAAGGAGCTGCTGCGCTTCGTCACCGACATCCGGGACGACCCGGAGCACCCGGCCCGCGGCGCCGTCGACAACTTCCTCGCCGACTTCGCCACCGAGCTGCAGACCGACCCGGAGACCATCGCCCGGGTCGAGCGGGCCAAGGTCGAACTGCTGGCCCGCCCCGAGGTGCAGGACCTGATCAACTCCACCTGGGCGGCCGTGCGGACCCTGGTGATGGGCGCGGCCGAGGACGAGGACAGCGAACTGCGCCGGCGCATCCGCGAGGGCGTGCACAGCTTCGGCGGGCGCCTGGCCACCGACGCCAAGCTCCAGGCCAAGGTGGACGGCTGGCTGCAGGACGCCGCCCAGTACCTGGTCGACACCTACCGGGCCGAGATCACCTCGCTGATCTCCGAGACGGTGGCGGGCTGGGACGCCGACGACGCGTCGCGCAAGATCGAGGCCAACGTCGGCCGTGACCTGCAGTTCATCCGGATCAACGGCACCGTGGTCGGCGCGCTGGCCGGGCTGCTGATCCACACCGTGGCGGTGGCCCTCGGCGGGTGATCCGGGCTTCGGCCTATCCTTGCGAGCACCACTCGGAACGCGTGTAGAAGAGAAGAGGGAACGACCGTGGTCCAGCCGGACGGAAGTCGGATCGGAAACCTGGGTGACCGGAGCATCGAGGCGTTCATCGCCGGGATGCCCAAGGCGGAACTGCACGTCCACCACGTCGGCTCGGCCTCGCCGCGCATCGTCGCGGAACTGGCCGCCCGGTACGCCGGGAAGTCCGCGGTGCCCACGGACCCGGCGGCGCTCGCCGAGTACTTCACCTTCACCGACTTCGCGCACTTCGTCGAGGTCTACCTGAGCGTGGTGGACCTGGTCCGCGACGCCGAGGACGTCCGCGCGCTCACCTACGGCGTGGCCGAGGACATGGCCCGGCAGAACATCCGGTACGCCGAGCTGACCGTCACCCCGTACTCCTCGGTCAAGCGCGGCATCCCCGACGTGGCCTTCATGGAGGCGATCGAGGACGCCCGGCTGCGGGCCGAGAAGGACCTCGGCGTGGTGCTGCGCTGGTGCTTCGACATCCCGGGCGAGGCCGGGCTGGAGGCGGCCGAGATCACCGCCCGGCTGGCCACCGAGCTCGCCCCCGAGGGCCTGGTCAGCTTCGGCCTGGGCGGGCCGGAGATCGGCGTGCCGCGGCCGCAGTTCAAGCCGTACTTCGACCGGGCCCGGGCGGCCGGCCTGCGCTCCGTCCCGCACGCGGGCGAGACCACCGGGCCGCAGACGGTCTGGGACGCGATCCGCGAGCTCGGCGCCGAGCGCATCGGGCACGGCACCCAGGCGGTCCAGGACCCGGCGCTGCTCGACTACCTGGGCGAGCACCGGATCCCGCTGGAGGTCTGCCCGACCTCCAACATCGCCACCCGGGCGGTGGAGCGGATCGAGGACCACCCGATCAAGCGGATGGTGGACGCCGGGCTGCTGGTGACGGTCAACAGCGACGACCCGCCGATGTTCGGCACCGACCTCAACACCGAGTACGGGGTGGCCGCGCGGCTGCTGGGGCTGGACGAGGCCGGGGTGGCGGCGCTGGCGCGCAACGCGGTCGAGGCGTCGTTCCTGGAGCAGGCGGGCAAGGCCCGGCTGGTCGGCGAGATCGACTCCTACCTGGCGGGTTGGCAGCAGCGCTGACCCCCTTCCGCTCCTGCTGTTCCCCTCTGTTCTTCCTGGTGAACCGCCCCGTCGGCCTCGGCCGGCGGGGCGGTTCGTCGTTCTCCCGTCGTTCTCCCGTCGCCGGCGTCGGACCTCCCGGCCGGGTGGCGCCAAAGTGGTGCCATTAATGGCTCGACATGGTGCCATCGCTGTGCCATGCTTTGAGCCATGGACCTCACGCCGTACGTCGACAACCTCCGGAACGAGCTCGCGGTGGCCGCCGCCACCGGTGGGGAAGAAGCCCGCGCGCTGGCCGACCGGCTGACGCTCCCGCTGGAGTCGGCCGTACGGCTCACGCTGCTCAACGCCCTGTCCGCCGCCATGGGCGAAGTCACCCGTGACCTCGCCCCGGGCTCGGTGGACGTGCGGTTGCGCGGACTCGACCCCGAGTTCGTGGTGACGGCGCCGCCCGGCTCCGGCGGTTTCCACGGCGATGTGCCGCCGGTGGCACCGCCGGTGGCGCCACTCGCCCCACCGGTGGTGCCAGTGGTGCCGGCGGTGGTGCCGGAGTCGGACGAGTCGGGCACCGCCCGGATCAACCTGCGCCTGCCCGCGAACCTCAAGGCCCGGGCGGAGGAGGCCGCGGGGCAGGAGGGTCTCTCCCTCAACGCCTGGCTGGTCCGGGCCGTCGCCGGAGCGCTGGAGGGCGGCCAGCCGGCCGGCCGCCCGGCCGCCGACCTCGGCACCCGTGTCCCGCGCAGCGTCGGCGGCCAGGGCTTCACCGGCTGGGTCCACTGACGCCTCCGGGCCTACGCGCCACCCGTACGACCTGAACGACCCGCACGACGTGCAAGACCCGAACCACCCGCACCTTCGACGTCACCCCCGCTCCGACCAGCGGGAACACCCACGAGAGTGAAGAGGACGGCACAGCCATGCCTACGTACGAGACCGACGGACCGATCTCCGCCTCCCTCGACTTCGAAATCGGCTCGGTGTGGGTCCGCGCGAGCAAGCGCGCCGACGCCGCGGTCGAGGTCCGTCCCGCCAGCGCGGACCGGGAGGCCGACATCAAGGCCGCCAAGCTGACCCAGGTCGACTTCTCCGGCGGTCGGCTCACCCTCAAGGGCCCCAAGCAGCGCACCGTGTTCTCCAGCAAGAAGGGCTCCATCGAGGTCCTCGTCGAGCTGCCCGTCGGCTCCGAGCTGCACCTCGACTCCCCGATGGCGGACGTGGTGACCGAGGGCCCGCTCGGCGACGTCCGGCTCAAGATCTCGATGGGCCGGATCCAGCTCGACCGGGCCGACAGCGCTCGGCTCAAGACCGACCACGGGGACATCCGGCTCGGCGCGATCGCCGGCGACGCCGAGGTGGCCGGGGCCGGCCGGATCGAGGTCGGCGCCGTCGGCGGGCGGTTGACGGTCAAGAACAGCAACGGCGACATCGAGATCGACGAGGTGCACGGCGAGCTGACCGCCAACGCCTCCAACGGCCGGATCCACGTCGGCCTCGCCGAGGGGGCCGTGGACGCCAAGACGGCGAACGGCCACATCCGGCTGGGCCGGGTGGTCCGCGGCAAGGTCTCGCTGCAGGCCGGCGTCGGGGACTTGGAGATCGGCATCGCCGAGGGCACGGCGGCCTGGCTGGACGTGCACAGCAAGTTCGGCGCCGTCCGCAACGAGCTGGGCGCGGCCGAGGGCCCGGGCCAGGCCCGGGAGACGGCCGAGATCCACGGCACCACCCAGGTCGGCAGCGTCACCGTCCGGAGGGCCTGATGGCGGCGATCTCGGCGGTCGGGCTGACCAAGTCCTACGGGGACAAGGAGGTGCTCAGGGGCGTCGACCTGACCATCCCGGCGGGCAGCGTGTTCGCCCTGCTCGGGCCGAACGGCGCCGGCAAGACCACCACGGTGGAGATCCTCTCCACCCTGATCCCGGCCGACGGCGGCGCCGCCCGGGTGGCCGGCCACGACGTGGTGCGCGAGGCCGACGGGGTGCGGAAGGCGATCGGGGTGACCGGCCAGTTCTCGGCGGTGGACAACCTGCTCACCGCCGAGGAGAACCTGCTGCTGATGGCCGACCTCAACCACCTCCCCCGTCGGGAGGGGCGGAGGCGGGCGGAGCGGCTGCTGGAGCGCTTCGAGCTCACCGAGGCCGCGCGCAAGCCCGTCGTCACCTTCTCCGGAGGCATGCGGCGCAAGCTCGACCTGGCGATGACCCTGGTCGGCGACCCGAAGGTGATCTTCCTGGACGAGCCCACCACCGGGCTGGACCCGCGCAGTCGGCGCACCATGTGGGAGATCATCCGGGGGCTGGTCGCCGACCACGGGGTGACGATCTTCCTCACCACCCAGTACCTGGAGGAGGCCGACCAACTCGCCGACCGGATAGCCGTCCTGGACGGCGGCCGGATCGTCGCCGAGGGCACGGCCGAGGAGCTCAAGCGGATCGTCCCCGGCGGGCGGATCCGGCTCCAGTTCGCGGACGCCCGTCAACTGGACCTCGCGGCCCGGCTGTTCGAGTACGCCACCGCCGACGCCGAAGCGCTGCGGCTGGACATCCCGGGGGACAACTCCGTGCTCACCGTGAAGACCGTGCTGGACACGCTCGACAACGCCTCCGTACGAGCCGAGTCGCTGGTCGTGGAGACGGCCGACCTGGACGACGTCTTCCTTCAACTCACCGGGGAGGGTGCGCGATGAGCGCGACGACCTACGCGGTCAGCGACTCGCTGACCATGCTGCGGCGCAACCTCAAGCGCGCCCAGCGGTATCCGGCGATGACCTTCTCGGTCGTGGTGATGCCGGTGATGATGCTGCTGCTCTTCAACTACGCCTTCGGCGGCGCACTGGGAGCGGGCATCGGGGGCGGCAGCTACATCGACTACGTCACGCCCGGCATCGTGCTGATGACGGCGACGGCCGGCTCGGTGGCCACGGCCGTGGGCGTCTGCGTCGACATGACCGAGGGGATCGTCAACCGCTTCCGGACGATGGCGATCTCACGCTCGGCCTTCCTGACCGGGCACGTGGTCGGCAGCGTCATACAGACCGTGGTCGCGCTGGTGTTCGTGATCGGCGCCGCCTTCGCGATGGGCTTCCGGTCGAGCGCGGGCCCGCTGGAATGGCTGGCGGCCGCCGGGCTGCTGATCTTCGTGACGCTCACGCTGACCTGGATCTCGGCCGGCATCGGGCTGGTCTCGAAGACCCCGGAGAGCGCCAGCAACACCCCGCTGCCGCTGACCTTCCTGCCCTTCATCGGCAGCGCGATCGTCCCGCCGGACTCGATGCCGACCGTGCTGCGCTGGTTCGCCGAGTACCAGCCCTTCACCCCGATCATCGAGACCCTGCGCGGCCTGCTGATGGGCACCGGGATCGGCAACAGCGGCTGGATCGCCCTGGCCTGGTGCACCGGGCTGACCGTGGTCGGCTACTTCTGGTCGCGGAGCGTCTTCTACCGGCGGTGACGGGGGTACGGCCGGTAGCCGCCGGACGGCCCGGGCGGTGGGGGAGACCCACCACCCGGGCCGCACCGGTGTTTCCGGCCGCCGGCGGTCGAGGACCGTGCCGTGACGTTCGTTCCGCGACGGCCGTTCCACGAGGGCCGTTCCGTGACGCCTGTTCCGTGACGGCCGTTCCGTGACGACGTCGCCGCAGTGCTCCGTCGGCTGCCGCTCTCGGCCCGCCGACCCCCTGTAGTAAAGTCCGCGCAAAGGTCGGCAAAAGACCGCCCGGGGGGACGGATGACGGCGAGGCGTCGCACGCGGATCGTGTGGGGGCTCAGAGGAACGGCGCTCGCGGTGTTCCTGGCCTACCTGCCGGGCTGGCACGCCTCGCGTTCGGGCGGGCTGGTGGTGGTCGAGCACTGGCTGAATCGGCCGGTGCTGCTGATCGGGGCGGCGGTGGTGCTGCTCGTGGCGTCGCTGGTGGTCGGGCTGGGGTTTCGCACCCGGTTCGCGCAGATCGGCTGCGCGGCCGTCCTGGCACCGCTGGTCGTCGCCGGGATCGCGATCCTGGGCCTGTCCTTGCTGTTCAGCGCCAACGGAGGCCGGGAGGATCGTTTCGTCAGCCCGAACCGCACGGACCGGGTGCTGACCGTCACCAATGTCGCGTTCTCGATCGACCCGGTCTACCAGGTGGAGCTGGAGACCGGTAGCGGCTGGTCCGCCCGGCACTGGAGCATGGGCACCTGGGACACCAGCGGCGGCGACTTCGTCCGCATCGACTGGTCCGGCCCGGACGAGATCACCGTGACCGGCCGGGAGAAGTTCACCGTCTTCGACGTCCGTTCCGACGGCAGCCTGAGCGAACCCCGGGTGCTGCCCAAGCAGGGGAGTGCCGCCGCGGAGCCGTCCTCCTAAGCTGTCCCGGTGCAGACATGGATCCGTGGGGGACGGGGAGCCGGGCCGCGTCGGCCGCGCTGGGCGCGCTGGGTGGCGGCGGTGTACGTGATCGGGTTCGTCGAGGGGACCGGGGCGCACCTCTACGACGTGCTCACCGGCGGACTCCACGCCTACCGGGACTGGCCGCTGCCGAGCCAACTGCTGTTCCACGCCCTGCTCGTACTGGACCCGCTGGCCGCCGTGCTGGTCGCCCGGGCCCGCCCGGTGGGACCACTGCTCGGCGCGGCGATCATGGTCGCGGACCTGGTCGCGAACTGGTGGGGCAACTGGGACAGCCTGATGCACCGGCCGCTCGACTACCTCCAGCCGGTCGGGCTGCTGCCGATGACGCTCTTCGGGCTGCTCGTGTTCGGGACGGCGGTGCCGCTCCGGCGGGTGTTCCACCGGACCGCTCCGCGGGCCGTCGCGGCCCCGCGTGCCCAGGAGGCCTGAGCCCGCGGGGCCGCCGGGCCCGGGTGGGTCACCAGGTGTCGATGCCCATGGTCTTGGCGGCGCTGTGGATGGCGTTGTAGTGCGCGATCGACATGTCCGACTTCTTGTCCTTCGGCGGGAGGTTCTTGTCGGCGGCGCGGAACTCGTCACGGGCCTCGGCGAGCAGGCTGGTGCCGTAGGAGACCGGGACGTCATTGGTGCCGTGGGCCGGGTGGGACTTGGCGGCGGTCTTGCTGCCGGCGTTGGCGAGGGTGCTGCGGGCCTGGTTGTAGTCGGCGGCCTTGACCGTCTTGGGGTTGCGGACCTGCGCCTGCACCCCGGCCACCGACGGGGCCTGCTCGGCGGCCATGGCGGCCGGTGCGACGGCGGCGGTCAGGGCGCCGGCGGTGAGGGCGGTGGCGAGGACGTTGCGGACGATCCTGTTCATGGGAATGCCTTCCGTAAACGTGTCGGGGATTCGCCTCCGGATGGGAAGTGGCGATCGTCGGAGTGCGAACGTCTCCGCACTACCCCGGGCGTCGAGAGCGGAAAACCCGCTTTCGTTCGGTTTGTTGGGAAGTGGTGGGATCAGGCCGTTCTCTGGATTCAGGGAATTCGTATCGTCAGACTGGAGGGGTGGATCCTGATCTCTACCCCGAGTCGGCCGCTGCGGGAAGCCTCACCGTCGCCCTGGAGGCGACGGCCGCCGAGCTGGGCGCTGATGTCAGCCTGGTGCCCGGGATGCCAGGTGAGACCGAGGCGGCCATCCTGGCCGCAGCCCCCGATCGCAACCCGCTCCGGGTCTTCACCGCCGCCGACCGGCGCGGGTTCGGCGTCGTCGGCTGGAGCCGAGGCGGCGTTCAGATGATCACAGGGGGCACGACGGACCTCCGGGACGTCGTCCGGGCCGCGGTGGTGTGGAGCAGCGGCCGGAGCCTGCGGGAGATGTGCGAACAGGTGCCGTTCCTGGAGCACGACGACTTCGCGGCCGCGGCCGAGCGTGGCCCGGCCGCGGCCGTCGAGCGCCAGTGGCGCGGGATCCGGGCGACGGCGGCCGAGACTCCCGGGTTCCCGGAGTACGCCCGGCTGGTGGAGGCGGCGTACGCCGAACCGAGGCTGCGACAGCTGTTCCCCGTCACCAGCCACTGGACGCTCGGCTTCCAAGCCTGCATCGGCCTCTCGTTCGTGGTCGAGGTCGCGATCGAACCGGGGTCGAACGGCCGCCCGTACCGCGTACGGCCGTTGCTGATGAGAGGGGTGCTCGGGGTGACGGACTCGGCCGGGGAAGCGGTCGCCATGGCCGTCGCCCACCTTCCCGCCGACCTCGGGCCCGCCGTCGTCTGGAACGACGACGAGCACGCGCGCGCCCTGAACTCCCGGAAGGGGGTGCCCGATCTGGACGAGATCGAGTGGTGGTTCGCCGCCGTGGCCGAGGGACGGGTGAGCCGGGACGAGGCGGACCGGTGGGCGTCCTGCTGGTTGCTCGACGACGACCTGACGTGGGACGAACTCTCCTTCTGGGCCCTGGAACTGCTCTGCGGGATCGACCTGGCCACCGGTCCCGGGGGCCCGTACCTGCACGACGACGCGCAGGTGCGGGAGTGGCTCGACGAGTTGCGGCGGCGTCGGGGTGCCCAATGAGGGGGCTGCGGAAGGTGCGGGCTGACGTGAGAGGAAACGGGGTGACGGTGCGGTCGAGGAAGATCATGATGTGAGGGCAGGCGTACCGATCCCCGCCCGCGAAGGAGCCCGCAGATGACGGCGACGACCCCCGGCAGCTTCCAGTCGGTCACGTTCGCGGCCTGGCGCGACCACCCGCCCGGCCAGGACCGTCCGTCCGGTCGGCACTACGTCACGCTGCCGGAACTCCTGGTGCGGCTGGGGAGCTTCGGGCTCGGCCTCCGTTGGAAGGCACAGATCGACGATGCCCGACAGATCGCCGCCTTCGCCGAAATCGAGCGGGCCTGCGGCGGGGCCGGGCTCGGCACCCTGGAACTGCTGGCCCTGGTGGCACCGGGTCTCCAGTTCATCGATGCGGACTTCGCCGGGTACGCGGGCGATGAACTGAAGGTGGTGCTGCGGGAGTTCGACAGCACGAGCTGGGACGTCTGCACCACGGACGCCTCGGTGATCCGCGAGATCCGCCGGCACTACCCGGACGCGGTGCCGTGTCATCCGGCCGGGGTCGTGCGCACGCCCGTCCACCATGATGGTGATCATGACTGGTGAGCCCTTGTCCGTGTCCCTCGATGAGCTGCGCAGGTCGTTCGACGTGCTGCTGCGCCATGAGGAAGCCCGGGCGGGCGATGCCGTCGTCCTGGACAAGGACTACTTCTGGGCCGTCCCATCGAGCGACCTGTATGACGTCCTCAGGCGGCCGGACGACCTGACGATCGGGCAGCTATCGGAGTCCTGGCAGCAGTTGAGGGACCTGCTGACCGGCCAGGACCGTGCTGTGGGGCACCACTTGGTGTGGTTGGCCGACGTCCTGCGGGCGATGGGCCGGACCGTTCCGTAGCCGCCTCCGGCGTCGGTCCACGGCCGGGGTTCTAGAGGCCGCCGCCGAGGAGGACGCGGTAGACGATGGTGGTGTCGTCGGTGCTCACCTCGGTGCAGAGATCGCGCCGGTCGAGCAGCCAGCCGTTGGCCTCGCACTGCTGCCGGGGTCGGAGGCGGTCGGCGGCCTCGGCCGTCGGCACCCCGGGTGGGGCGGCGAGGTAGCGGGTGCGCCAGCAGGTGGAGCCGCTGCCGTTGCCGCAGCCCTGGCCGGTCCGGAGGGTGGTGTAGCCGGGTGGCGGTTCGGGCAGGGCCTTCGCGGAGGGGACGTCCGCCTCGTGGAAGAGTGCCAGGGCCAGCAGCGGGGTGAGGGGCAGGACCAGGGCGAGTTGGGTGTGGAAGGCGATGCCCGCCGCCCGGGACCAGCCGGTCGGGCGTTCCGTGCGCGGCCCGGCGATCCGCCGTTCCAACCGCAGGCCGAGCAGGACGGCCAGTTCGGCGAGCGGGGTGTACAGCAGGTACAGCTCGGTCTCGTTGCGCGGCTGCAGGAGGTCGAGGGCGACGGCGAGGATCAGCGCGAGCCAGAGCAGCAGCGCGCCGGCGAGCGGTGCCCGGAACGGTGTCGCCCGGGCGCGCAGCAGCCAGTGGGCGAGTGGTAGCAGCGCGAACAGCACTCCGACGACGGCCCACACGGCGATCCGACCCCCAGCGCGATTGACGGTGTCCTGGGAGTTCGGACGCCCGGGCGGTGCTCGTCGGTTCCGGCACGAAGGAAGCCTCCTCCTGCCGGTCCCACCGTTCACCGCCCGCTGATCACCGGCTCGGAGGGTGATCACGATCTTGCCGTGGACGTGTCGTTCGGCCTGCGGCGTGACGGCCTCGCGGATCCGCTCGACCGGGAAGGTCGCCGCGATCGGCACCGTGATCCCGCCGGTGCGGACGGCCTCGGCGCCGAGCCCGCGCAGGAACCCGAAGGTGCCCTCGGAGGCGGTACCGAGCACCCAGGCGGTCGCGGCCGCGCGGTAGAGGTGGGGGAGGCCGCCGGGTATGACGAGCCCAACGCCCGTCGCCCGCAAGGGAGTCAGGCGTTGGCCCAGGCGCGGGTGGAGAGCACGAGGAGGTAGCCGTCCGGGTCCTGGACGGTGACGCCCCAGGTGTCCCAGTACGGGTTGTGGGCCGGGACCCGCTTGCCGCCGTGCTGTTCGAGCCGTGCCGGCAGCTCGTCGCCGACGGGTTCGCCGAGGTAGACGACCAGCAGGTCCTCGGCGGTGGGTCGGGGTTCGACGGGCGCGGCGGGGTCGTGGACCAGCTCCAGGTGCCAGGCGGCCGCAGGCCAGCCGACCATGAGGAGCGAGTGCTCGCCGGGGGTGCCGTCCGTCGTGTGCTGGTAGAGGACGTCGAGGCCGAGGCCGGAGACCCAGAACTCCTCCGCCGCTTCGAGGTTGCGGGAGGGGCGGGCGATGCGGATGTGGGCGCTGCCGTCGGCGGGCATGGTGTTGCCTCCTGGGGAGGGGTGGGCGGGGCTGGTGGCAGTGAGCCTAGGCATCACCGGGGCGGGCGCCATCGGGCGCTGGTCCTAGTCCGCCGGGCCTCGGTCCGGGGCGCTGGATGCCAACGGCCTCGGGGCAATGTCGCCCCCTCCAGCGGGGAACGCGGAAGGCCCGGCACCTGGGTAGGTGCCGGGCCTTCCGACTGTGGAGCGCCAGGCCCGGATTGCACGGACTCTTCCTACTGAAAGTAGGACGTGCTCTGGTAGCACCGCTGACGCCTGACGAGGAATCTTCTCCCTCGCGACAAGAAGAAGACTAGCAGGTCAACGGCCATGATCCGAATCGAGCCCGAGAGGTCGTCAGGCGTCGAACTCCCCATTGCGGATGGCGTCGGGGAGGAGGCCGCTGTGGACGTAGACGGAGTCGGGGGCGATGGCCACCTCAGGGCAGTTGCTCGCATGTGAGCACGCGTTGGACCGGATCCAGGAGCGGTTCTCCATCGCCCCACGGTTCGGTGGAGCCCGAAAGGCGCACGCCCCTTCGTCGGTGATCGCAGCCCCATGGCGAACCCGCTTGCACGCGCAGGAAGTCGGCCGGGCCGACTTCCTGCGCACACCTCCTTTCCGGCGGCCCGGCCGTCAGGGGCCATGCGTGCCCACGATTCGGAACTTGAGGTCCTGTCACGCCACTGGAAGGGTCGGCCTCGCCGACAACAGGGGAGCCGCCGTGATTCTGGAGATCCGCACCTACCGTCTGAAGCCCGGCACCGGGGCCGACTTCGTCCGGATCATGGCCGAGGAGTCCGTGCCCCTCCTCGAAGCCGCCGGCATCCGGGTCGTCGACCACGGCGGCTCGCTCGTCGCCGAGGACGGTCACGAAGAGGCCTATCTGCTCCGGGCGTTCGACTCCGTCGAGCAGCATCGCGCGCAGGAGGACGCCTTCTACGGCAGCGACGTCTGGCGGCAGGGGCCGCGCGAGGCGATCGTCTCCCGGATCGACGGCATGCACTCCGTCGTGATCGAGGTGCCCGACCATGCGGTGGAGGCCTTCAGGCGTCCCTGATCGCCCCGGGGGCCTGCTGTCGTGTGATGCGGCGGAGTCTGTGCGCGGCCTGCGGGACTTCGCTTCGTCCGTGCACTACCTTTCGTGCTGCGTCGCCACGCTCCGTGACCGGAGGTGCTCCCCGGCGGCGTGCGGTGCACACCCGACCCGTCCCACGGAAGGATCGTGATGACTGCCCAACTCCCCACCACCGTCGACGGAGTGATCGCCCGACTCGCGGCGCTCGACGCCGAGCTCGACCCCCGCGACGGCGTGGCCTGCTTCAACCACATCTACCTGAAGGTCACCAAGCTGGTGAAGGCGAAGGTCATCGACGGCACCTTCAAGGACGGCGCGTTCATCGAGCAGATGGACGTGAACTTCGCCGGGCTCTTCCTCAAGAACGTCGACTCCGCCAAGGCCGGCGGTGGGGTCGACCCGGCCTGGCAGCCGATCTTCGACCAGCGCCACAACCCGGTCATCTGGCCGATCCAGTTCGCCCTGGCCGCGATGAACGCCCACATCGACCACGGCCTCGCCCTCGCCGTCGTCGAGACCTGCAAGCAGCGGCGGACCACGCCCGACACCCCGCCGGTGCACGAGGACTTCGAGAAGGTCAACGACCTGCTGGCCGACGCCGAGGCGGAGATCCGGGCCGAGTTCGAGCTGCAGTTGGAGAAGATCGCCACCGCGCCGGCCGAGTCGCTCAAGCACTACGTCTCGTCCTTCAGCATGGCCGCCGCCCGTGAGGTGGCCTGGTCCAACGCCACCCGGCTCTGGAAGGTACGGGACGACTTCCTCGCCTACCAGTACGAACTCGCCGCCATCACCGAGCCGGTGGGCTTCGCCAACGTCGCCATCCTCACCCCGGTCATCCCTCCGCCGGCCGACTAGGGCGGGCGGTCGCACGTGGGCGGGAGACGGCTCCGGTGCCGCCTCCCGCCCACCGGTCTCGCCGGCCCGCGGCCGGTCAGACGCAGCCGGCCGGGCTGCCGGAGCAGCCCTCGGGTGCCGCCGGGGCGGCGGTGCCCGCCGCGACGGACGGGGCCGTCCCCGGGTGGGGCGACGTGCCCGCGGTGCCGATCATCACAGCCGCCGCAATGCCGATCATCACGTGAACTACCTGCCTGAGCACGATGGTCCTCCGGTCTGCCGAATGAACTCCTGTGCACAGTAAGTCGGTTGCCGGTAGACGGCCGGTCAACGGGTGACCGGCGGGGCCGCCGTACCGCCGGCCGACGGGCTCGAAAAGGGTTGCGCGGATGATCCGGGACTGTCGACGATCATCCGATGGACACAGTCATCAGACGCGTACGGGCCGACGAGTGGGAGCAGGGCAGGGCGATCCGCCTGGACGCCCTGCGGGATCCGATCGCGCACCTCGCCTTCCTGGACACCTACGAGAACGCCGCCGCCAGGGCCGACGAGTTCTGGCGGGACCGCACCGCCGGGGCCGCCGAGGGCGACTCCGTGTGCCAGCTCGTCGCGGAGGCCGCCGACGGGCAGTGGCTCGGCACCATGACGGTGCTGGTCGAGCTGCCCGGCGGGCCGGGGGCGCTCGACGGCGACGTCATCGCCGTGCCGCAGGCGCACGTGGTCGGGGTCTACGTCCGGCCCGAGGCGCGCGGTACCGGCCTGGCGCACCGGCTGATCGAGGCCGCTCAGGAGTGGGCCTGGGCGCTCACCGAACCCCGGCTCCAGCGGGTCCGGCTGTTCGTCCACGAGGACAACGCGCGCGCCGAGGCGATGTACGTGCGGGCCGGCTTCAAGCACTCGGGCGCGTCGGCGCCGGTGCCGGGCGACGGGGCGGGCCGCGAGATCGAGCTGGCGGTCGAGCGCGGCTGAGTGCGGCTGGGCGCTGGGCCGGGGCCGCCGTCGCGGTGCCCCGACCCCGTCCAGTGCGGTCGCCAGGCTCTCCGGCGCCGTCAGATCGCCCCGGACGGCCTCCGCCCCCGCAGGCAGGCCGGCTGCTGAGCCGCCCCGCACCAACGCCGGTACCTCGTGCCGCCTTCGACCGGCGAGGCCACAACCTGCCTGCCCACACTGCCGGTTGTGCCGATCACCAGAATCCCCGCCATGCTCGGCCCCGACAGCCGTGCGGCCCGGGCCGTGCCCAGGGTGCGGAGCACGGGTGCTACCAGCCCCACTCGACCTCGCCGTCGTCCGCCAGCCCCGCCCGCCGGGCCAGCCAGCGGGCGCGTTCGACGTCGCCGTCCCGGAAGTGGACGAACAGGGTGTGGTGCTCGGCCGGGCGGTCGAAGTCGACGTTGTCGCTGTTCAGGGCGAGCTGCAGATGGGTGTCCTTGGCGCGCCGCGCCATGCCCAACTCCGGTACGGCGGGCCAGAAGAAGTAGCTCCAGGAGAGCGATCCCGGGCCGCTGCCGATGGCGTCGAGGAAGCGCTCCTCGAAGGTCCCGGCGGGCTGTTGGACCTGGAACTCCAGTGGCAGCAGCGCCTCGACCCCGGGGGTCGCGGCCTCGCGGACCGCCGTCTGGTGGGGGTCGGTGGGGGTGGCCCTCGCCTCCGGGAAGGCCGCGAAGAGGTGCCGGGCCTCGGCGGCGGTGAGTGCGGTCGTCACGCCCTCGGTGTTGCAGTCGGCCACCGCCTCGGCGAGGGCCAGCAGCCGCCGGGCGGCGGCATGGGCGACGTGCGGATCCGGGGTGCGGAGGACGGGGAGGGCCTGCGAGGTGCTCACCGTGGTGATCCAAGCAGTTCGGGTGCCATCGAGCACCCGAATATCGGGGCGGGCTGCTGTTGAGCTGAGTGCTCACGGGAGACGGCGAGTTGCCGTCGTGCGGGAAGTCGGACCGGCCGACTTCCCGCGCAGGGTGGTCAACCGCCCACCCGCACCACGTACTTGCCGGTGGCCCGCCCCTGCTCCATCGCGTCGTGCGCCGCCGGGACGGCCTCCAGGCCCGGCAGTTCGGTGAGCGGGAGGGTGAGGCCGCGGTGGGCCTGGAGGTCGAGGGTGGTGCGGATGGCCCGGGCGAGGCGCTCGGGGGCGGTGGCGGCGTAGGCGCGGTGGCTGAAGCCGGTGACGGAGAGGTTGCCGCCCATCAGCCGGCCGAGCGTGGGCATGGTGTCGACCTCGCCGCCGCCCGCGTTGCCGAACAGGACGATCCGGCCGCCGGGGGCGGTGACCGCCAGGTCGAGTTCCAGGGCGGTGGTGCCCAGCGGGTCGAGCACCAGGTCGACGCCCCGGCCGCCGGTGGCGGTGCGGACGGCGTCGGCGAGCCGCTCGTCGCGGGCGAAGGCGTGGTGGTAGCCCAGCTCGACGGCGGCCGGGGCCTTCTCCGGGCGGCCGACGGTGCCGATCAGCGTGCCCTCGCCGCCGAGCAGCGGGACGAGCTGGGCGATCGCGCTGCCGATGCCGCCGCCGGCCGAGTGGACCAGGACGGTGTCCCCGGCGGTCAGCCGGCCCGCGTCGGTGAGCAGCAGGACGGCGGTGGCGAGGCCGAGCGGGGCGGCTGCGGCGGCGCTGAGCGCCAGCCCGTCCGGGACGGGGACGGTCAGGACGGCGTCGGCGAGCACGACCTCGGCCAGTCCGGCGCCGACCGGTGCGGCGGCGACCCGGTCGCCGACGGCCAGTCCGGTGACGCCCTCGCCGAGCTCCCGGACCGTTCCGGCCACCTCCTTGCCGGGCAGGTAGGGCCAGGTGGAGGTGTAGCCGCCGTCGCCGCGGCGGGTCATCACGTCCACGAAGTTGAGTCCGGCCCAGGCGACGTCGATCGCCACCTGGCCGGGGCCGGGGTGCGGTGCGGCGGTCTCCCGGATCTCGGAGTTCTCGGCTCCACCGGGTGCGGTCATCACCAGTGCGCGCATGTCGGGCCCCCTCGACTACGATGTTCGACGAACGGCGAAATTGCCGTGGCAAAGTGGTACCACTCAATTTCGGTGTTTGTCGAACATCGCAGATCAGAGGAGGTCTGGACGTGCCCCGCAGCACCCGCCGCCGACCGGCGCTCGCCCACCCCGAGGCCGAGTCCATCGACCTGTACGACGTCCTGCACGCGCTCTCCGACCCCACCCGGATGACCATCGTCCGGATCCTGCGGACCGAGCCCGAACGGGCCTGCGGCACCTTCCCGGTGGACGTCGCGCCCTCCACCCTCAGCCACCACTTCAAGGTGCTGCGCGAGTCCGGTGTGATCAGCCAGCGGGAGGAGGCCAACCGCCGCTTCTCCGCGCTGCGGACGGTCGACCTCGAACAGCGCTTCCCGGGCCTGCTGGACACCGTCCTCGCCGCGCTCGCCCGCAACGGGGACGACGCCTAGTCACGGTTCTCCCGCCGGGGCGGCCCGGGCCGCCCCGGCCCGTCGGCGGGCTTCGGCGGGCTTCGGCGGCGCGGGGGCGGGCGGAGGTGGGGGCGGGTCAGCGCAGGCGCGAGGAGGACAGGATCGACGCCAGGTGCGCCACCACCATCCCCCAGGTGATCACCGCGATCCCGGCGAGGGTCCAGCGGGTCGCGTCCAGGTTGTGCAGTCCGGCGTCCACCACGGCCGCCGCCAGCAGCACCAGCGAGGCCTCGATGCCGTTGGTCACCCGGTGGATCTTGAAGATCGAGGCGAACCGGCGGGCCGTCGCGATGCCCTGGGAACGCGGCTGGGTCGACTCCTCGTCCGCCGGCGGCTGCCCGCTGCGGGCGCGGGCCACGTCCACCAGGTCCGTCGAGGCCTTGAGCAGCACCACGCCCAGCGCGGCCGCCAGGCCCACCGACACCCACAGCTCCGAGCCCCCACGGGCCGCCCGGACACCCGCGCCGATCATCAGCGCGGCGTCCGCCAGATAGGCACCGAGCCGGTCCACGTACACCCCGGCCATGCTGAACTGGCGCTTCCAGCGCGCCACTTCGCCGTCCACGCAGTCGAACAGCAGGAACAGCTGGAACAGCACCGCGGCCAGCACCGCGCCGGTCAGGCCCGGGATCAGCAGGGCCGCGCCACCGCCGACCCCGCACACCACCATCACCCAGGTCAGGGTGTTCGGCGAGACCGAGGTGCGTACCAGCTGCCGGGTGGTCCGCAGCGAGATCGCCCGCATGTAGAGCCGGCCCGCCCAGTGTTCACCGTTGCGGCTCTGCAGCTTGGCCTGCGGCTGGCACACCTCGCGCAGCTCGGCGAGCGCCGGAGCAGCCACCATGACGACATCCCTCCACCTGTCCCGGAACGGGACCCCAAACGATCACCACAGGCTACGGCCTCCGGGGGGCGCCCTGAGCAGCAGGTACGCCCCCCGCGGCCGGGAAAACCGGTGGGCCGCCCGACCGCCCCGCGGCTAGGCTTCGCGGGTTCACCGGAACCGGAGCCCCCGGACCCGATCGCCCGTTCCCACACGCCCGTTGACGTCGTCGGACGCGGAAACGGTTCACGGCGAGGCGGCCCCGGGGCGGAACGAGGGAGAGCGCAGACACCATGGTGACCACGGGTACCGCCCCGCAGGGCCCCGACCTGGCCCGACTCCTGGCCGGCCACCGGCCGCAGGGCCCGGCCGAGACCGCCGACCACGCCCGGGCGAGCGCCCTGCTCACCGCCCACGACGGCGCGGCTCACGACGGCGCGGCTCACGGTGGAGCGGCTCACGGTGGAGCGGCTCACGACACCGACGGCCCGCACGCCCGCGACCTCTGGGACCGGGGCACCCCGCTGCACTTCACCGCCTCCGCGCTGATCGTCCACCCGCCGACCCGTCGGGTGCTGCTGCGCTGGCACGTGCGCCAGCAGGCCTGGCTGCAGGTCGGCGGCCACGGCGACCCGGGGGAGACCCGGCCGTTGGACATCGCCCTGCGCGAGGGCCTGGAGGAGACCGGTCTGACCGACCTCACCCCCTGGCCGGACGCCGCCCTCCTCCACCTCGCCGTGGTGCCCGTCCCGGCCTCGCCCGTCGAGCCCGCCCACGAGCACGCCGACCTGCGCTTCCTGCTGGCCACCGAC
Source organism: Kitasatospora sp. NPDC096077 (assembly GCF_040303245.1). Taxonomy (NCBI): domain Bacteria; kingdom Bacillati; phylum Actinomycetota; class Actinomycetes; order Kitasatosporales; family Streptomycetaceae; genus Kitasatospora; species Kitasatospora sp. NPDC096077. The sequence goes on from NZ_JBEOSV010000088.1 coordinate 28,374, forward strand.
ACCCCGGACGCGGCCCGGCCGGAGAACCCGGCCTCGCCGCTGGAGTGGCTCACCGTCGAGGAGGCCGAGCGGCGGACCACCGAGGCGAACTTCCGCGAGACCCTCGACCGCGCCGCCCGCCTGCTCGGCTGAACCACAGCCTCCCGTGAGGAAGCCGGCCAAGAACCCGACAAGGAACCCCGCCACCGTGACACACACCGACCAGACCCTCGTCTTCGACGCCGACGACACCCTGTGGGAGAACAACGTCCTCTTCGAGCGGGTCATCGACGGCTTCCTGGACTGGGTCGCCGCTCCCGCCGGGCGGGACGGCGCCCGAGCCGTGCTCGACCGGATCGAGGCCGCCAACGCCGCCGCCCTCGGCTACGGCTCCGCCGTCTTCCGGCAGAGCCTCGCCGACTGCCTGCGGCAGCTGAACGGCGACCGCACCCCCACCGCGGCCGAGCTCGACCGGATCGACGCGCTGCTCACCCCGCTCACCCGGCGCGGCGAGGTCGAACTGATCCCCGGCGTCGCCGACACCCTCGGCGCCCTGGCCGCCCGCCACCGGCTGCTGCTGCTCACCAAGGGCGACCCGGACGAGCAGCAGGCCAAGGTGGACGCGTCCACGATCGCCCACCACTTCCGCAGCGTCCACATCGTGGCCGAGAAGTCCGTCGACACCTACCGGCGGCTCACCGCCGAACTCGGCCTCGACCCGGACCGGACCTGGATGATCGGCAACTCGCCCAAGTCCGACATCGCCCCCGCCCGGCTGGCCGGCCTGCGCACCGTCTTCATCCCGCACGAGCACACCTGGGTGCTGGAGCACCAGGAACTCGGCCCGGACGAGGCGACGCTGCAGCTCGCGGCCTTCCCGGAGCTGCTGCGCCACTTCTGAGCGCTCGGGTTCCGAGCCCGCGGGCACTGAGCCCGCGGGCTCGGAGCCCTCAGGCCGCCAGTGCCGTCACCGGGGCCTGGTCCGTACCCCGGTACAGCCAGGCCCGCTCCGCCGCCGACCACACGCTGGTCGTCACCAGGTACAGCGCGGCGGCCACCGGCACCAGCAGCGCGAACAGCACCGACCCGAACGACAGGTACGGCAGCAGCGCCGCCCCCGGCTGCGGGGTGGTCTGGGCGGCCGCCGCCCGCCGGGCCCGGCGGTAGTTGACGTACCCGACCGCCGCCAGCCCGGCCTCCAGCACCGCGAACACCGCGAACTGCCCGGCGCCGTGCGCGTTCCCGACGTGCAGGCCGAGCGGCACGCCGAACAGGGTGTGGTCCAGCAGGTCGTTCGGGGTGGTGAACAGCCGGTACATCACCGAGAAGAACGGGATCTGCACCAGCATCGGCAGGCAGCCCGCGAACGGTGACACCTGCTCCTTCCGGTACAGCTCGGCCAGCGCCTCGCGCTGCTTCTCCGGGCGGTCCTTGTACTTACGGTTCAGCTCGGCGATCTTCGGCGCGAGGGTCGAACGGGCCTTCTCCCCGCGCGCGGCCGCCCGGGCCAGCGGGTGCAGGGCCAGCCGTACGACGAGGACGAACAGGACGATCGCCAGTGCGGTCGGCAGGACGTGGGCGATGGCGGCGACCGCGGCGTGGGCGACGGCGACGGCCGGGTCGAGAACAGCGAGAACGGACATGGTGGAGCGAGCCCTCCGGGGTCTCGGGATGCGAGTGATCGGCGGAGGACGGCCACGAAAGGACGCACGGCGACACCGAAGGCACCCGCGGCGATGCCGAAGGGATGCCGAAAGGGCTTGCGGTGAAGCGGAGTTACGCGGCCGCCGGGACCGCTCCCGGTGCCCTGGGGCGTCGCCGGCCCCGGGCGTCCGGATCGCGCTGCGGCAGGAAGGCCGTACCGAAGGCCCGACGTCGCAGCGTCCCGCTGCGCACCGCCGCCGGCGCCCGTGCGCCCAGCAGCCGCGCCCCGGCCAGCGCCCCCGCGACCGCCCCGGCGACCAGCACCACGGCCGCCACTGCGGCGACGGACGCCAGCGCGCCGCCGTCGATCACCACGTCCCCGGTCACCACCCGGAGCAGCCCGAGCAGGAACGTCACAACGCCCATGGCAGGCCCCTCCCTTCGGTGTCTCCCCGGTTCCCGGACGTACAGCAGGACGATCGTACGGCCTGCCGGGTTCCCGGCGATCCGGCCGCCTCCGTCCGAGGCGTAGCCAGTGGTGCTACACGGGGCTACCGTGGATCCATGAAGACGATTACCCAGCGGGAGTTCCGGAACAACTCCGCCGCGGTGATGGACGCCGTCGAGGCGGGGGAGACCTTCCACATCACCAGGAACGGGGTCGAGGTCGCGGAGCTGCGACCGGTGTCCGGGCGACGGCGGCTCACCGCGGAGGAGCTGGTCGCGCGGCACGTGAAGCTGCCGCGGGTGGACTACCAGCAGATGCGCAAGGAGGCCGAGGAGTACTTCGGGCCGGAGGAACTGGTCGGGGACGAGGGCGACGACCCGTTCGAGCGCCGGCGTGGCTGAGCGCCGCAGAGCCCCCCGCCGCCGGCCCGCCGGCGTCCTGGACACCTGCGTCTACATCGACCTGGCCCTGCTCAACCCCGGCGACCTGCCCGCCGTGCCCGAGCTGACCGCGATCACCTTCGCCGAACTCCAGCAGGGCGTCTCGATGGCCCGCGACCCGCTCAGCCGGGCGGCCCGGCTGGAGGTGCTCGGCGCGGCGATGGCCGACTTCGACCCGCTGCCCTTCGACGCGGCCGCCGCCGCCCGCTACGGCACCCTGGTCACCCTCACCATCGCCGCCGGCCGCCAGCCGCGCCCGCGCCGGATCGACCTGATGATCGCCGCCGTCGCCTCCGCCCACGGACTGCCGCTCTACACCCGCAACGTGGCGGACTTCCGGGGCCTGGGCTCGGCGGTGGAGGTCATCGGGATCTGAGGGCGGCGGTCCCCTCGCGCTCGACGTCGTCCGCGAGGGCCGCCGCGTACCGCAGGGCCTCCCCCCGGTTCCGGAGGCGCCGCAGCACCAGGTTGTGGCCGCAGGTGCCGATGTGCGGCCCGACCGCGGCCGCGACGGCCCAGCGGGGGCGGTTGAACAGCCGGAGCACGACCCAGCGGAGCCCGAAGTTCAGGCCGGCCAGCGCGGCGATCGGGATCGTCAGCAGGAGCCCGTCGCCGAAGTCCCCGCCGGCGTGGCGCAGCGGGTTGTAGTCGTTCAGCCGCCGGGCCGTCGCCCGGAACCGGCCGAGCCAGACCACCGCGATCCGGACCCGCAGGTCGTCCGGCCCGGTGACGTCGAGGTAGCCGATGCGCCCGGCGCGCTCGCCCTTCGCCCAGGCCTCCCGCTCCTGGACGGTGGAGGTGATCACCGCCTCGGCCCCGTTCGCCCGCTGCCGCTCCTCGAACTCCGCGGTCCAGGCCTTCTCGCGCTTCTTCTGCTCGGCGGACCAGGCCCGCTCGCGCTCCTGGCGCTCTTCGAGGCTGAGCGGCCGCCGCTGATGTGCACTCACGGGGGCATCGTAGGGGAAAGGGTCAAGGGGAGGTAAAGCCGGATCCTCTGGTTCGGTTCTCCGGGTCGGGCCGGGCCAGTCCGGGCCGGGTCCAGTTCGGCCCGGCCCGGCACAGCCCGGTCCGGACCCGTCAGGCCAGCCGGACCGCCTTGCCGGTGGCCGCCGAAGTGCGGGCGGCCTCCAGGACGGTGAGGGTGGCCACCGCGTCGCGCGGGTCGACCGGGGGCGGGGTGCCCGGGCTGGCCAGGGCGGCCGCGATGCCCGCGTAGAAGGCGGGGTAGTCGCCCGGGTCGGTGGGCAGCGAGATGGCGGACTCGTCGGTGCCCAGGGTGCCGTAGTGCTCGGGCAGGTCGGCGCCCCACGGGTGGGCGCCGTCCGGGCGCCGACCCGAGCGGAGCTCGGCCTCCTGCGGGTCCATGCCGTGCTTGACGTACCCGGCGGTGTCGCCGAGCACCCGCAGCCGGGGGCCGATCAGCGGGGTGATGGCGCTGGTCCACAGGTGCGAGCGGGTGCCGGAGGCGTGGGTCAGGGCGAGGAAGGCGTCGTCGTCCACCACCGCGCCGTCGCGCCGCACGTCGACCTCCGCGTACACCGTCTCGACCGGTCCGAACAGGGTCAGCGCCTGGTCGACCAGGTGGCTGCCCAGGTCGTACAGGGTGCCGCCGACCTCGGCCGGGTCGGCCAGCTCGCGCCAGCCCGCCTTGGGCTTGGGGCGGAAGCGCTCGAAGCGGGACTCGAAGCGGTGCACCCGGCCCAGCGCGCCGCCCCGCACCAGTCGGCCCGCGGTGAGGAAGTCACCGTCCCAGCGCCGGTTCTGGAACACGGACAGCAGCACGCCCCGGTCCTCGGCCAGCCGGCACAGCTCCAGCGCCTCGGCGGCCGTGCCGGCCAGCGGCTTGTCCACCACGGTGGCCAGGCCCCCCCGCAGCGCGGCCCGGGCGAGCGGGGCGTGGGTGCGGTTGGGCGAGGCGACGACCACCAGGTCCAGCGCGTCCGGGTCGGCGAGCAGCTGCTCCGGGGTGTCGACGGCGCGGGCGCCCGGGTGCTCGCGCCGCAGCTGCTCGCGCCGCTCCGGGTTGGCGGTGACCACGGCGTCCAGCCGCAGTCCCGGGGTGGTGGCGATCAGCGGGGCGTGGAAGGCGGAGCCGGCCAGGCCGTAGCCGATCAGGCCGACGCGGAGGGGAGCGGAAGCGGGCTGCGGGTTCATGCGCCCCACTCAATCACGAGGCGCCCGGTTGCTCCCGGTTTCCGCCGACCGCCCGCCGCATCCCGGCCACCGCATCCCGCCCGCCGTATCCCGGCCACCGGGACGTCCTGTCACCGGCCACCTGCGCGGATTAGGCTGTGCGGGGTCAGGGCCCATCGCAAGACGTTGCAACACTTCGGGAGACACGCACGTGGCAGAGCGCAAGCCCATCGAGTCCTGGCTGACCGACATGGACGGGGTCCTCATCCACGAGGGCACGCCGATCCCCGGGGCGGAGGAGTTCCTGCGCAGGCTGCGGGAGTCCGGCAAGCCCTTCCTCGTCCTGACCAACAACTCCATCTACACCCCGCGCGACCTCAGTGCCCGACTGGCCGGGATGGGCCTGGAGGTGCCGGAGGAGTGCATCTGGACCTCCGCCCTGGCCACCGCCAAGTTCCTCAAGAGCCAGCGCCCGAACGGCACCGCGTACGTGATCGGCGAGGCGGGCCTGACCACCGCGCTCTACCAGGCCGGGTACGTGCTGACCGACAACAACCCCGACTACGTCGTCCTCGGCGAGACCCGGACGTACTCCTTCGAGGCGCTCACCAAGGCGATCCGCCTGATCAACTCCGGTGCCCGGTTCATCTGCACCAACCCGGACGAGACCGGCCCCTCCACCGAGGGCGTGCTGCCGGCCACCGGCTCGGTCGCGGCGCTGATCACCAAGGCGACCGGCGTCGAGCCGTACTTCGTCGGCAAGCCCAACCCGCTGATGATGCGCGAGGCGCTGAACACCGCCGGCGCCCACTCGGAGACCGCCGTGATGATCGGCGACCGGATGGACACCGACATCGTCGCGGGCATGGAGGCCGGCATGGAGACCATCCTGGTGCTCACCGGCCTGACCTCGGCCACCGACGTGGAGCGCTTCCCGTACCGGCCGACCCGGGTGGTCAAGTCGATCGCGGACCTGGTCGAGCTGGTCTAGCCTCAATGCCAGTGACTTTGGAGTGCTTGTCTCGTTGGTTGTGGTGTGGCGAGGGTGGGGCAGGTCAAGTCGCCTACGGGTGAGCGGTTGTCGGACCG